>JAFZIJ010000142.1 GCA_017554445.1 Victivallales bacterium | reverse complement strand
GATGAACGGGAAGAAATCCTCCGGTTTGATTTTTTTGACGTTGTTGCCGGCATATTCGTCATGCGCGATGACGCTTTCCACTTCCACGTCGATTGGGAACGCAGGCGAGAGGCCGAAGATCAGGAAGCCGACGATGTTTGTCGGATCGACCGTTTTCGTGGAGCCGCCCATGGAGCCGCCGATTTCGACTGGGAAGCCACGCATGCCGAAGAGTTTTACGGCCATTTCCTGCTCCTTGCGGGCGATTGGAACCGTCAGCGTGCCGCGTTTGCCGGGAGCGAGTTCGATGGTCTCCTGCAGGCAGTTGGTCCGTCCGTCGGCGCCCGGATTGTCAATGCGGAAACCAATGGTTTGAACACGGTCGGTGACGTTCTTCAGTGTAAGGGAGATATTTGCGTATGGCGTGACATCCCAATGGCCGTTCGGCGCGTTGAGGGTGATGCCCGGCCATTGGCCCTGCGGCTCCAGATGGACAAGAAAGCGGCCTTCGCCGAGCCACTTCGTGGAAGCCTGGCGGTGTTCGACGAGTTTTTCCGGAACGGGTTCCTTAAAATCGTAGAGGGGCATGGATGGTTGTGCGTAAATGCCTGCGCTGAGGAGCATTCCGAAAACGAGAGCGTGTTTGTTCAGTCGGTTCATGTGGTACCTCTTTTGAAAAAAAAAGTAATGACTTTTTGGAAAATGTCATACATTATAGGATATTAGTGAATAGTCAACTTGAAGCGGTTGTTTGAAAGAATAAATTATTGTAAAGACTCTTTTTCAAGGACATCAACAAAAACAAGACCATTCAATCCAAAAAGGAGAAAAACATGAAAAAGAATTTATGGATTTGGGCCGTCGCAGGCGCCATGACACTGCCGCAGATCGGTTTTGCGCAGTTCGGACCGAAGCCCGGCCAGCCGCAGCAACCGAAGCCTGCCACGCAACCTGCGAAACCGCAGCCGCTTCCGATTGTAAATCTTAATCAGCCGCTGCCCGCAAAACCGCAACCAGCGAAACCGCAATCCGCGAAACCAGTCGTGCAGCCGCCGAAACCGCAACCCGCGAAACCAGTCGTGCAGCCGCCGAAACCGCAGCCCGTTCCCGTTGTGAAACCTGCACCGCAACCGCCAGCGAAACCGCAGCCTGCCGTTGTTGTTAAACCTGTTGCGCCGCAGCCCGCGCCGAAACCGCAGCCGCCTGTAGTCGTGAAACCTGCCGCGCCGCAACCCGCGCCTCCGAAACCCGCTCCTGCTCCTGTTGTTGAATATCGCCCCGGCCACAAGAATCATCCGTTGCGTCCGCCGAAAGAACGCGACCATTACAAGGACTGGGCACCGTTGCGCCACAAGAAGTTCTTCCGGTCAGGCGAGGCCCCGACGATGATGCAGGTCTCCATGCGCGTCGGTCAGGAAGTGGAATTCAAGTTGGAAGAAAAGATCGGCGACGGTCTGAAATGGTTCGCGCGTTGCGATGCGTCCATGGTGGATGTCGATGTGGATCATGAACGTCCCCGTTGGTACACATTCAATCGCACGTCCTATTCGGAAGTTGAAATCGAAGCTCGCCGTCCGGGCAATACGATTGTCGAACTTGTCTATGCCCGTCCGGGCGAATGGGATCTTGGCAACGCTCCTGAGAAAGTCATTCAGATTTTCGTGCACATTGAATAACCTCTTCGGAACCACGAATTAACACAAACAGATACGAATAGAGCCACGTTTTTTGCGTGGCTCTTTTTTTACCAAAACGGCGGGACGCTGATGGAACCAACACCCGCAGGCGGAACACACGCGGAACCTCCGCATCAAGGACTTTTGGCGATTGGTTCGCCGGCCTTGATGAGCGTTTCGATGTTTTCGGCGGTGTGTTGTAGGATGTCGTCGTCGAAAAACACGTGGTTTTTCTGGAAGACCATGATGATGGTCGAGCCGCCGAAGGAAAAATAGCCTTTCTCTTCGCCGCGCAGGAAGACGGGGCCGTCATGTGTCTGAGTGATGGACGCGACGGCGAAGGCGCCGACTTCGATGAAAAGGGATTGTCCGAAATTGGCGAAATCAAGCATGGAGACTTCGCGGTAATTCGTCGCAAAGACGTTGAGATTCTGATTGAGTGCAAGCGGATTGACGGAGTGGTATCTGCCTTTTACTGGCCAAGATGCGACAAATCGGCCATCGTCAGGAAAATGGAACCGATGGTAATCCGCAGGACAGAGGCGGCAGACGCAGAGCGAACCGCCCATGAACAGTTCGGCCAGTTGAAGGTGTTCGGGGCCGAGTAGTTGCGCGACGGTAAAATGGTCGCCTTTCACGGGAACGCAGAGATCGTTCTGAAGGTTTTGCCATGCGAACAGGCGGCAATCGGCGGGGGAGCCGAGAACGTTGAGTTCCGCCGGATAAAATCTGGCCCCTGGTTTCACTTGGCGTGTGAAGAATTCGTTGAAGGATTGGAAGCCGCCTTCCGGAATCTCAAATTCGTCCATATTGATATGGAGCTTTTCGATCGTTTCGGAAATACGGTTCACGGACGACGGACGGTTAGCGAACCAGCCCATGAGCCGCGACACGCAGGAATGGGCGAACAACGGCCATGACAGAACATGGCGCATGGGAGAGGCATAGGCTAGGCGGACAAAACGGTCGCCTAGAACGGTTTCTTCGACGATGCTGTTGGTTGCGCGGTTGTAGAGCTGGATACTGGACATGTTTCAGACATGGGCGGCCGCGATATTGTCGCGACCGCCTGGAAAGGCACAGAAAATTACATGACTTTGAATTTCGGAAGATCTTGGATATCGACTAGACCTGCGAACTTGCCGTCAGCCGTCGTGACGAGAATGTCGTCTATCTTGCGTTTTTCCAAGAGTTTCATGATTTCGACGGCCATGGAGTCTTCGTTGATCGTGATAGGATTGGCCGTCATGACGGTTTCGATTTTCGCGTCGATGACCGCCGTGTCCGCCGTGATGCGGCGGCGGAAGTCGCCGTCGGTGAAGATGCCGAGGAGGGCGTTGTGGTCATCAACGATGGCGACGGCGCCGCAACGGGCGGCTGTCATGGCGAGCAGGGCATCGCGGACGGAAGTGCCTGGACGGACGTTTGCAGCATGTTCGCCAGTCCGCATGAAGTCTTTGACTTTCAACGTGATGGAACGGCCGATAGCGCCTGCGGGATGAAGCTTGGCGTAGTCGTTCAGCTGGAAATGGCGGAGATGGAGCATCGTCATGGCCAATGCGTCGCCAAGAGCTGTGAGAGCCGTCGTTGTGGTCGTAGGCGCGAGATTGAATGGGCAGGCTTCACGCGGGACGGGCATTGGAACGACTAGATCCGCGCATTCGCCGAGGCGTGATTCCGCCTTCTGAGTGATGGCGATGATGTCGATTCCAAGGCGTTTGATGGCGGGGATGACGGCGAGCAGTTCGTCTGTTTCGCCGCTGTAGCTGAGAGCGAGCAACGTGTCCTGCGGCGAGACGACGCCGAGGTCGCCATGCATGGCTTCGACGGGATGCATGAAAACGGCGCGGGAG
>JAFZIJ010000141.1 GCA_017554445.1 Victivallales bacterium | reverse complement strand
CGTCATCATTGTTGTTATTACCAGAAAGCTTATTCATCAAAGTCTCGGCTTTCTTGGCGGCCTTTTTAGGCGATACAATACCGAACATGACAGTAAACAAGCCTTCTCCACACGCATCATACGTCATGAGACCTTTGATGAGCATATAGCTGATGAACATGCGCATACCGTCCTCGATATCATCATGACCACCGATTTCCGAATACGTAAGACGAAGATAGAAACGGACTTCTCCATCATCGCAGTCCATTTCCATGGCGCCCGGACTCAGTCTGTAGTTCAATCTCGTCAGATATTCAGCCACGCGGCTGATGTTCTTTTTGACCGTTGTTTCAGAACCGACAATAATCGTCAGATCTTTGTCAAAAATATAGATGCGCATTTGAAGACTTGCGAAGAAATAGGCAGGATGCCATTTGATCGTGAATAATTCTTTTTCTTCATCATATTGGTATGTCATATCCAATTTCTTAATGGATTGTTTTACTAAAGCAATGGCTTGTTCTTTGATCAACATAGGTCTTCTCCTTTCCAATCCGCTGCAACCTAGGCATGGAATGTCGCCTCGCTGAGCTTCCCTCGAAACAAATAAACACTCCGGCCCCTCGTGATAATAGAAATACATCGGGGAGGGACCAAAAAAAAAGCCCGTCCTGTCTTTGCCCGAAGGCAAACGAGAGGCGGACTGCAACGCACGGACGATTTTGCAATGGCCCGTAGCGGTGAAATTCCAATCCTCTCCCCGATGATGCTAAACTCAAGATTCGATTTTAAACATACATGCCTTCCCTTTACAAGATCGACTTTGGTCAATTTGATTTTGACTAAAGGCAATCTTGTCCACATGCAAAAAATGTAGCATGAATTTCAAGGCTGTCAAGCGATTTCAAGAAAAAAAACAAAAAAATCTGTCGTTTTCGTCCCTTTAGTCCCTTTAGTCCCTTTTGTCGCTTCCGTCCTCTTTTCTTTTCATTGGAAAAAATTTGATTTTTTTATATTCTTCAAGGAACACTGACAAAAAAACGGCGGTCATAATATCGTGCAAAATGAAAGAGCCGGCACTTTTTCATTGACGGCGCCAAGCCTCGGGAGGGGCGTGACGCCAGACAAGGAACCGTTGTTAAATAAGGAGAAAAGACACATGAAAAACTACATGCATTGCGCATTGGCAATTTTGTTGGGCGTGACGTTATTTGGCGTGAAGGCGGCGGCCGAGCCGTCCGAAGCGTTGAAAATGGCCATGCTGGTTGAGGACGCGTTTTCAGAAGTGGTTGATAATTCGAAAGATGCCGTTGTGACGATTCTGAACAAACAGTATCGCCGCGCTCCGCAGATGATGGGCGATATGCCACCTGAACTGTTCATGTTCCCGCAGTTCCGTGGCTACCGCCGTCAGATGCCGCGCAACGATGACAAACGTCTCATCACCGGCGGCGGCTCAGGCGTCATCATCGATGAAAAAGGCTACATCGTCACGAACAACCACGTTATCAAGGACTACGATTTCCTCGAAGTCAAATTGGCGGACGGCACCGTCTATGACACGCAGAAAGACAAAGACGCCATCACCGTCGTCGGCGTTGACGAAGAGTCCGATCTCGCCGTCCTTCAAATTGGTGATGGCAAGAAGAAATTCCATGCATTGACGTTCGCGGATTCCAGCAAGCTGCGCATCGGCCAGTGGGCCATCGCCATCGGCGCGCCGTTCGATCTGGAGCACTCCGTGACCATCGGCCACATCAGCCAGAAGGAACGCCAGAACATGCATATGTCCGCTTTTGACGACTACATCCAGACGGACGCCTCCATCAACCCCGGCAACAGCGGCGGCCCTTTGCTGAACATCAAAGGCGAAATCATTGGTATCAACCAATTTATCGTGACGGGCGGCATGTCCCGCGGCAACGTCGGCCTTGGCTTCTCCATTTCCAGCAATCTCGTCAAGCAGATTGTCAACGATTTGATCCAGAACGGCGAAGTGAACCGCCCCTTCCTCGGCATTTCCATGCAGGAGATGACCGATGAATTGAGAGAGCAGTTCGGCGTTGATTATGGCGTGATTGTCAGCGAAGCCCTGCCGGACACCGCCGCCGAAAAGGCCGGCGTGAAGGCCGGAGACGTCATCCAGAAGGTTGGCGGCAAGAAGGTCAACTCACCTCATGAAATGCTGCTCGCCGTGACCGCTTTCAAAATCGGTGACAAAATCCATCTGGATGCGAAACGCGGCGACAAGGATATCTCATTCGACATCGTGGCCGGCAAACGCGACACCAACGCCCTCTATTCCAAACGCGCCACGCGCGGTACTGAAGAGGAAAACATCAAATTCGACAAGCTCGGACTGGAATTGATGGAGAAAGACGGCCGCGTGTTCGTTGAGGAAATCCTGCCGGACGGTGCCGTCGCCACCGCTAACAGCAAGAACGAAAACGGAATAGCCGAAGGCGATTTCATCATTGAAGTGAACCGCCTGCCCATCCGCAACGTCGATGATGTTGTCGCCGCCATGAAGGCCTCCCACAACAACACGGTGGTCTTCCTGATCGAACGGAAGCCACGCGGCACGCAACCGCGCCGCTTCTTCGTGGCGATTCCGATTAAAGACTGAATGACGCATTAAGAGATAACTCGGCCGCTGAATTATTTTATTCAGCGGCCTTGTTTTATTTAGTGTCTTTTCTTAACTAGAATTCTACATATAGTGTTCTTTTTTCAGAAAAATATTGATTCAAATACAATGAAAAGCCTTCCAGAAGAGCCCTTTTTCATTTGAAAAAGAAAATAGCAAAGCTATTTTAAACTTCCCCAACTGAAGAAATGAAAAGGTCAATCCATAAGGATGCACAATGTTGAACCAAGCCTTTGAATCAGATTGGGCGAAAATCTACAAAATGGACGGCGACGGCCACGTCGAACGCTATATCGCGACGACGGCTGAGACCCGCGCCATCTGCAACGATCCGAAAATCGCCGGCATTGATTATACGGACAAATTGCAGCAAGCCTGTGTCGCCGTTCTCAAGACGTTGGATTTGAACATTAAAGAAAGTTCCGGCGTCGTTGTCAACATCCTGCGCGGCGGTTTGAACTATGGTCTGCGCCACGCCTTGCATGACGCGTTCGGCTGGAACCGACATACGACTTGCTTCATCAGCGCCCAGCGGGCGCGCGACAACGCCGATCCGGAAGAATGGCACATCACGGAAAACGCTTATCGCAAGGTATATCTGCCGCGCGCCGCGTCGTTGTTCATCGGCGATGTCGTCGCCACTGGCACGAGTCTTCGCTATGGTTTGAACGAACTGATCGCCTCCGCGAAATCCATGGAGACGGATCTGCAGGACATCGTCTTCTTCACCATCGGCGGCGCCATCGCCTCGAAGATTCTGGAGGAAGTCGATGCCGAATGTCGCCGCCTGTTCCCAAGCTACCGTCGGACGGTGTTGGTATATTTTGAAGGCTGCTTCGGCGTTCCAGATTTGGAATCACGGCTCATGATCCGTTTGACTGGCACGGATTTGACGCGCGGAGATGCCGTCATGGCTCCCGAATTCATTGATTCCCAATATGATAACCCATCCTATCCAATTGAACGCTGCACCATTTACGATGCGGGCTCCCGTGCCTTCCACGTCAGCGAATATGCGGAGGATGTTCGCGGCTATTGGAAGCAAGTCTTGGATCTGGCAGATCAAGGCGTGACATATGAAGCCTATCTGAAAGATCGATTCCCGAGTTTGGACGCCAGCCGTTTCGTCGGCACGTCGCTTCGCGACATTGCCGTCAAACAAATCAACGCGATGACATCGCTTCTTCAAATGCAATGATTTAGACATGTCCCGTTTTTCCGACGGGACTTTTTTTTGTGTAGGGCAAACGAAAAACAAAAAGGAAAAGGACAATGGCGGAAGATCATGATTATTCGCAATCGAACGTGCCGAAGGAACAAAGACGTGGCTTTTGGGCCATGTTCGTGGTCATGCTTGGATTCACATTTTTCTCGGCGTCCATGTGGACGGGCACGACGTTGGGCAACGGTCTGACCGTGTCGAAATTCTTCCTGGCGGTACTGCTAGGCAATCTGATTCTGGGGGCCTACACGTCGGCGTTGGCGTACATGGCGTCATCGACAGGCCTGTCCGTCCATCTTCTCGCGCGGCGTTCTTTCGGCAAACGCGGCTCCGCCCTGCCGTCGGCGATTCTGGCCATCACGCAGATTGGTTGGTTCGGCGTCGGCGTCGCGATGTGCGCGTTTCCGATTGTGACCTATTTGAAGGAAAAAGGCATTGAATGCAACATCTGGATTCCCGTGATCATCTCCGGCATCCTGTTCACGACGTCCGCCTATTTCGGCATCAAGGCATTGACGATCGTTTCGCTCGTCGCCGTTCCCGCCATCGCCATCGGCGGTGGTTTCTCCGCCTTGAAAGTCTTCTGCGACAATCCGGACGCATGGAACACGCTGAAGAATTTCACCCCCGCCAGTGACAAAGCCCTGACGTTGAGCGCGGCCGTCGCCCTGACCATCGGCTCCTTCATCTCTGGCGGAACTTGCACGCCAGACTTCGTCCGTTTCGCAAAAGACCGCAAGATTGCCGTCAGCACGACGGCCATCGCCTTCTTCATCGGCAACAGCTTGATGTTCCTCTTCGGCGCGGTCGGCGGCATGTTCTACAACACGAATGACATCTCCAATGTCCTTGTCGCGCAAGGACTTCTGGTTCCCGGTATCATCGTTTTGACGTTCAACATCTGGACGACGAACGACAACGCCCTCTACACGTCCGGCCTCGGTCTCGCGAACATCACAGGCTTCCCGAAGAAATATCTCGTTCTCGTCTGTGGCACGCTCGGCACGATTTTCGCTGTCACGCTTTACAACAACTTCTGCGGCTATCTGAACATCCTGAACACGTTCATCCCGCCCGTCGGCGCCGTCCTGATGGCCGATTTCTTCGTCATCCGCCACAACAACGTCAAGAACAACGCCGTGCCCGGCAAAGGCATTCCAGCGGTTTTGGCATGGGCATGCGGCACGATCGTGGCCAACTTCGTGAAGTTCGGTTTCACGGCCATCAACGGCATGGTCGTGGCCTTCATCCTTTACGTGATCTTCGTGAAGGCCTTCGGTGGTCTGCCTGCGGCGGAAGCCACGGCTGAAGAAGCTCCTGCTGAAGAAGCTCCCGTGAAAGTAGCCCAACCTTCGAATGAAGAGGAAGCTAAGAAAGAAGAAGTGAAGTAATCTTCTGGGAATTAGATTGTTGTAAAAATGAAAAGGGGCTTTTGCAATCAAGCAACAGCCCCTTTTCTTTTTAGAAGCCACCTGCCACATCAAAGCGTCATAACGTGGAAGCTCCGCTGTCCAACAAAGAAAACCGGACCTGACGATTTGGCATTTGGCTGTTATTGTGTTACAGTAATTCCCATCTTGGAAATGCCTCCAAGATTTGATATTCGCGTCGTCGCTCCCAGACTCCATTGGATGCTACGACTTGTCTGACAACTTGAACAGGAATGACATCATGGGACTTTTAGAAGATTTGACCAATCTGCTGGGTGGCAGTCGCACGGAATCCGACGTTGCAAAAGACAAGCAGGATGCGGTGGACGAAGCCGCAAAACTTGATTTGGAGGGATTGCAGTCCCTTATCAAGAAGGTCATGGAGATGATCTCTTCCAAGACCGGTGAACTGAATGGCTTGCAAGCGCAGCTCAAGGATCTGAATCCAATGGATTTGCTCGGTGAAAAAGGCAGTAACCTCAAGGAGCAGGTTTCGGGGCTTCTCTCCGTCGTCTCCACTCTCAAGACCAAGCTCGGCGTTTACCAGGACGCTTTGAAAGACAAACAGTAAAATACCACCCCCCTAAAGGCGACGGCTTGATTGTTTCGGGAAGAATACACGACGTGTTGCTTCCATTCCCAGCGTGTGTACCGAACGATTCAATATCTCGGCCATGGATGCCCTCCATTGTATCCAGCGTTGGCGAACCGATACAATGGAGGGCATTTATTGCCCGTAACAGTCAAACTTTTCTTATCGCCCCGAAAAAGCCAAGGGTCATCTTGATATAACCCTTAAAAAAACTCTACTTACTAACCACTAGCTATCGGCCGCGCAGAAGCGCGACCCTCCTCCCCACTTCACTAACCACTAGCCACTACTACGGCAGCGCCTCCATCACCATCTGCTGCGTCTTTTCACGCAATGCCTCGATTTTCGACTTGTGCTCGTTGAAGATCTTCGTGTTCTTTTCGTTTTGCTCGGGGCGAGTCTGGATCCATTCCATGGCGTTCTTCATGGCCTCTTCCAGATCGGCCTGTGCTTTCTCAAACTCCTTCGCCTTGTCGGCCGACTTCAGTTTGATGAGCCGGATAATAATCTCCTTGTCAAAGGAATCGCCGAATTTTTCCAGCTCTTCGCTCAATGGGGCGGCGACGGCTTCATGCTTCTTCTGGGCGGCTTCGATTTCGGCTTGCAGAATTTTGTCAGCTTTCATCAGTTCCGCTTCCAAAAACGCCTTCCTCTCGCCGCGTTTCCGCAACGTATCCGCTTCTTCCGCAGGCAGTTTCGCATAGACTTTCTCCAATTCCTTCGGCGTGTAGAGAAGACGCAGACGGATAAGATTCACGAACTTCTGAGCCGTGATCGTCTTTTCGGCCTCCAGCCGCGCAAGCTCTTTGCCATTGTCGTCCATCAGAATCATTGTCGGATATCCTTCGACCTCCATTTCCTTCTGCAGCTTCTCGTTGCGATCCTTGTACTTTTCCGGAACCAGTTTGGAATCCTGCGGAAAATCGATGTAGGCCAGATAGAGATTCTCCTTCGCGTACATCTGCCATTCAGGCTTTGAGAAGACCTGGTTGTCCATGACCTTGCACCACTGGCACCAATCAGATCCCGTAAATAGCACGAACAAAGGTGTTTTCGATTCCTTAGAGGCCTTGACAGCCGCATCGTAGTCCATTGTCCACACGCCCTTCACCGCTCCGTCTTCCTGAACTTGCGGCGCCGCCGGCAGCATCGCCGCCAGCATCATGATAACCAAACACAGTTTTTTCATGTTTTTTCCTCCAATCTGTCGTTGAATGTCCTCTTTTATCCTCTCCGCTTGTTCTCTTTTATCAAAAATATAAGCCCATCATTTGAATTTTCCCATTCAAGTGATTAATTGAATACATGTTTTTCTTTATACCACCATATTTATAACAAAAGGGACACTCAATGAAAAAAATCTTCTTCCTCCTTTGCCTCTGCCTCGGGCTGGCGGCGAACGCTCTCGAACTGACGGAAGCCCATGAAAAAGCCATCGAAAACACCGTCAAGCATTACGGAAACATCCTCAAGCAGGATTTCACCGCCAACATCAGCTGCCCGCAGGTTTTCGGTATGATCAACATGCTGCTTGCCGCGCAGGCCAAGGCCATCCAAGCCAAGGCCGCCCAAGCCCCCAAGAACGTGCCCGTGCCCACCATCAATTCCGTAAGACGCACGCACAACGCCAAAAAGAGTTCGGATAAATACACGATCAACTGGGGCCGCCAAGTCCCGAAGGAAATGGCGGATTTCCTCTCGGAGGGCCTTGATGCCAACGAAGGTTTTGACTCCTTCAGCGATGTCTGTTCCGCGATGACGTTGGATGGCCTGAAAGAAATCGCCGAATACGCCGCCGACAACGAAGCCAAGCTCTTGCAGGAGAACCCGAACCAGTTCGTCGTCTCCGTCACGGGACTTGACGAGGAGCTTGTGGAAGGCGCCAAAATCACCGCCGCCAACATCTGCTTCAACAAGAAGTTCTTCACCGTCGACTATGTCAAGCTGATGCTTCTCGGCGGCAAAACCATCGAAATTTCCATCGCCCATCAGAAGGTCGGCGGCGGCGAAGGCAACAACAACAATATCGGCGCCGTGCCGACCCGCATCGTTGTCAAAAACAACCTCCAGAAGCAAATAGGAGGTTTTGTTGTCCCGCCACAGCTCAATTTCATGATCAATTATTCCTTCCAGAACCGCGGCGGTGATGGCATGGGCATGCCGTAAAATGGGAGAGGCGCGCTCCCGCGCGATCTATATCCCTTTCCGTCATTTATGTCGCTTTCATTCCTCATGTCGTTTTAGTCACTTTCGTCCTTTGAATCTTAAGGAGTTATCCCTATGAAATTCGCGCTTTTCCTCGGCAACCGTGGCTTCTTCCCCGAACGCCTCATCGTCTCCGCCAAACAGCAAGTCATCGAACAGCTGACGAAACTCGGCATCGACACGCTCTGCCTGCCTGAAGGCCTTACCCACTACGGCGCCGTCGAAGGCTATGCCGAAGGCCTCGTCTTCAACCAGTTCCTTGAAAAGCACAAAGGCGAATTCGACGGTGTCATCCTCTGCCTGCCGAATTTCGGTGACGAGACCGGCGCCGCCGAAGCCCTCCGCGACTGCGGCGTCCCGATCTACATTCTCGCCTTCCCGGACGAACTGGACAAGATGGATTTCAACTCACGACGCGATGCGTTCTGCGGAAAGCTCTCCGTCATGGACGTTTTCCACCAGTTCCGCATCCCCTATACCGCATGGGCGCCCCACACGCTCAGCCCGCTGTCGCCCGTCTTCCTCGAACACATGCGCCAGTTCGCGGCCGTCTGCCGCATCGTCAAGGGAATGAAGCGCATCCGTATCGGCGCCATCGGCGCGCGTCCCACCGCCTTCAAGACCATCCGCTTTGACGAAGCAACCCTCCAAAAGTACGGCGTCACCACCGAAACATTCGACAATTCCGACCTGCTTGTCAAAATGGACAAGCTTGACGCGAACAGCCCCGAAATTCTCGCCAAAATCAATTTCTTCAACAACTATTCGAACTTCTCCGAAGTGCCGAAAGACGCGATGATTTCATTGGCGAAAGCATCCGTCGCCATTGATCAATTCATTAAAGAATATTCACTGGACGCCATCGGCCTCCGTTGTTGGAACGACCTCCAGCTTACAGCGAAAATCTCCCCCTGCGTCCTGTTGAGCGAACTCAACGACCGCGGCATTCCCGCCGGCTGCGAACTCGACGTCTGCAACGCCGTCGCCATGCTCGCCCTTCATCTCGCTTCGCAGGAGCCCGCCACCTGCCTCGACTGGAACAACAACTACGAAGACGATCCCGACAAGTGCATCCTCTTCCATTGCGGCTCCATCCCGCAGAAGCTCATGGCTGGCAAGGGCCTTGTTGTCGACCACGCCATGTTCAAGAAGGCGCTTGGCGCAGGCTTCTCCTTCGGCTGCAACACGGGTTTCATCCGCGAGATGAACTTCTCCTTCGCCTCCATGATGACCGAAAACGGCAAGTTGCTATACTATTCGGGCGAAGGCGACTTCACGGGCGAACCGCTTGGCGAAGGCTTCTTCGGCTGTGGCGGCGTCGCGCATATCGACGACCTCCAGCGGAAGATCAACCGCATCGGCTACGCAGGCTACCGCCATCACGTCAGCGTCACGTCCGGCCATTGGGACTTCGCAATCAACGAAGCCTTCCAACGTTATCTCGGCTACGAAAAGACCGAAATCTAAGGCACATAGGACATGAATCCGCTTATTCTGGCCTTGGCGGCCTGCATCGGGCATGGCTTCTGCGGCGCGTTGATTTCCGTCTATATGAGCGAAATCAGCGCCCGCAAAGTGCAGCCGTTCGTTTTCTATGCGCTCTCGAACTTTCTCGGCGGCATCCTCGCATGGTGCATCGTTCCGTTCTGCCATGCGGAAATCCCTGAACGGCTTCCGCTTCTGACGTTGATTCTAGGGGCGTGCGGCTTCACCTACGTCGTCGCGCTTTTTATTCAAATTCAATGCTTTACGCTTGGGCGGAAAGGGCTGACGTCCGCCTGCACGACATCCGCCATCATTATTCCATTTCTTTTTGGCGTCATCGCGATGGGCGAACGGCCGCAACTGCTTGGCTATGTTGGAGCCCTTTGTCTTGTCGCGGGCATGGTCACCTGCGTTCTGACAGGCAAGCAGAAGGAAGCGGAAGCCGAACAGCAGTCGAACTACATGAAATGGTTCGCCATGACCATGCTGTGCATTTTACTCAACGGTTGCGGCGCCATTCTGCAGAGCCTTTCCTCCTGGATGGGATTCGACAATGTTTCCGGCATGTTCCGCGCCGCATTGCTCATGGTGCTTTCAGGCGTCGGCAATCTGCTGGCCTGTGCGGTTGTCAGGGCGAATCCGCTGAAAGGCATCAAATCCATTTTGCCATGGGCCGCCATCTGGGCCGTCGTCGGCACGGCGACAAATCTCATCTTTTTCGTCGCGATGGACGCGATGGCGAAAGTGCATGCGGGTTCCTTCACGACCTGCATCAGCAGCACATCCGCCCTATTGTTCTTCCTATTATATTCTTCCGTCCGCTTCCGTGAACGCTACCGCCTCGTGACGATCCTCGGCATCATCATCTGCCTGCTCGGCATCCTCGCCATCGGCTTGGGGAAATAACGAAATCTTTCTGAATAGTATTATTTTCGACAGTGGCCAGATAATCTGGCCACTTTTTTTTGCCTAAATTCTGAAAGTCCTGATTCCTTTCAGAAAAAATAGTCAAAAAATCAATTTATTACTGAAAAAAATAATCAAATATGCCATTAGTTGACTTGTCTTCCAAATAATAACATGTATAATATATTAACTAATATATTTTAGGTTAATTTTTATGAGATTTAAAGACAAGAGAAGCCAACATGGAGGATTTGATGAGATGAAAGAAGATGTCATGCCAAAAGATTTCACCTCTGCTGTAAAGGACATCAAACTGGCAATTCTGCAGGCCCGCGCCCGCGCCGCACAACTATCAAACGTCGAAGCATTGAAACTCTATTTCTTCGTTGGCGGCTACATATCGAAGAAGACTCGTTCCGCCAAATGGGGCACTGGAGCCATCAACGCGTTGTCAGAACGATTACAGGTGGAATTGCCTGGGCTGAGGGGTTTTTCAGCATCTGGAATTAAGAGAATGCGCTTGTTCTTTGAACGCTGGACAGAAGACGAGACAATTCGCCCAATCGCATTGGGCGGATTGATAGCATTGGAAACCGTATCTGCCAATCAACAGATTCCATCAGCCGAAATTCGCCCAATAGCATTGGGCGAATTGGACACCTCACAAAACATAACGGCATTTTTCTCTCTTGGATTTAGCCTCCATTGTACTATTCTCGAACGAACTAAAAATTTGGATGAAAGGTGGTATTACATCTATGCTGCCTCTAAATCACAGTGGACTCACGAAACACTTCTTGCTCATCTCCGTGCCGATGACTACCATCACATCGGAGCACTTCCAAACAATTTCGAAAAGACGCTTTCTCCTATGGCATTGGCCACCAAGGCTGTGCGTTCTTTCCGCGATGAATATCTTCTTGATCTTGTCAATCTTGACAATGTCGATGCAACAAAGGATGAAGATATTGATGAACGTGTTCTGTCCAAGATGCTTGTAGCAGATGTTGAAAAGACAATACAGGCACTTGGAGGCGATGATTTTTGCTTCATGGGGCGAGAAAAACGACTTGTTTACTCAAATGAAGAATTTTTCATCGACCTTCTTTTCTTCCATAGGGGATTGCAGGCACTTATTGCCGTGGAACTCAAAATGGGAAAGTTCCGTCCTTCATATCTTGGACAGCTCGAATTCTATCTTTCTGCGCTCGATGAACTTATCCGCAAACCAAATGAAAATCCGTCAATTGGATTAATTCTCTGTGAGAAAATGAACAAAGGCGTGGTTGAATTCGCCATCCGTGACAAATCAAAACCACTTGGCATCGCAACTTATCAAACATTGCATGACATCCCCAAGCCATACCAGACACTTGCTCCTGTCATTGAAGGCGTCCGCCGTGTATTGGCTGAAAATGCTTCGTCAGAACAGAAAGCACCAAAATCCACTAAAAAGTAAAACGAGTCCCAATAGAATTTGCCACATGTTGTGGCAAAATTGCATGGAGACACATCAAATCTGCCATAAATAGTGGCGACCAAAGAAGAAAGCATCTTTTATCGTCCACAACTTGCTGACGATAAGGATAATAATTTTCCAAACACAAAATCGCCTCGCTGATGATGTCACCAACGAGGCGATTATTTATTTATACTAAATTACTTATGGATTTTTTAGAATCCGCCAGGGCCGCCGCCATTGCCGCCGTTGTTTCCGCCACGACCAGGACGTCCGCCACCAGGACCACGGCCGCCAAAGCCGCCGAAGCCGCCGCCAGGACCGCCGCCAAAGCCGCCGCCAAAACCACCGCCGCTACCCGTCATTTCATAAATCTGCCTGACAGCCTGAGCAGCGGAATTATTCGCATACTGATCCAAAAGAGCCTCACGCACTTTGCCATTCAACTGCATCATTTCGCGGCCGGCTTCCATCATGGCGCGCCAATCGCCGTTGCTGTTCTGCTGCTGTTGCATCAACTGCTGATAACGCTCCACAGTCTCGCGCTGCTCGGCCGTCATCTTGGACGTATTGATGTTCGCAAAGAAGTCGTTGCGTTTCTGCTGGCGTTCCTCCATGTCCTTCCGACGCTTCTCCTGTTCCGCCTGCATCTGCTCGTAGCGCTCCGGATCCTCTTCCTTCAGGCGGTTCATCCATTCCTGCGGATTGAAGTTACCGCGACCACCATTGCGGCCAAAGCCGCCGCGACCGCCGCGATCACCACGGCCTTCGCCACCATTGTTGTTCCGCACGCGGTCATATTCCTGCTTCACGGAGGCCAGATCGGACTTCAGACGCTCGTTTTCTTTCTTAAGTTCTTCCGCTTCATTGGATTCCATCATGCGCTGCTTTTCCGCCTTCAGCTTCCCGTTCTCCTGCTCCAGTTTCTTCACCGACTCCTGCGCATTGTCCAATTCCGCCACCTGTTCGTCATATTGCGAACGCAAATTGGAATTGTCCATGAAGAAAAACACCGCCGTGCCGCCGCAAATCAGCGTCGTCACCAAAAACACGCCCAACAACGTCGTTTTCATTTGTTCGCTCATTTTCTTTTCCTTGTCTTTTATCTTGGTCAATTAACTATTGTAAAACCACATTTATTCACAACATTGTTCATTAAACGCTGAAAATCAAAATAAATTGTATCGTCATCATCGTTTTTCAAGATAAAGCCCTATGAAGCGACCATAAAAAACGTTCTTCACACAATCTTTTTTTCCAACAACGGGTATATTATAGATGAGATAATGTTTTCTTCGCCAACGGCGGGACGCCGATGGTATCCAATCATTCAGTCCACAACGGGAAGCACGATTCATGGAATCCGTAAGACGCGCATTCGTAGAAAAAAGGCCTGGTTTTGACATTGAGGCGCAGCATCTGCTGGCCGCCATTCGGGAAGACCTTGGCATTACGTCTGTTAAAACACTCCGTATTTTCAAACGCTATGACTTTTCAGGCGTCGATGATGCCGAAGCGAAAATCGCGAAGGATTCCATCCTCTCCGAACCGAACTGCGATTTCGTCTATGACGAAACGCTTCCCGCCATGGACGGATTACAGCTTTTCGCCGTCGAATCCCTCCCCGGCCAGTATGACCAGCGAGCGGACTCCGCCGCGCAATGCGTCCAGCTCCTCACCCAGAAGGAACGCCCTGTCTTCAGAACCGCAACGGTTTATGCATTTGACGCGGCCATTCCCGCCACTGATCTTGAAAAAATCAAAAAGCATCTCATCAATCCAGTCGAAGCCCGTCAGGCTTCATTGGATAAGCCAGATTCCCTCGAAATGAAAGCCGATCGACCGGCGGACGTCGCCATCATCGACGGTTTCTGCCAATTCACCAAAAAGCAGATTCAAGACATGGTCAAAGAACTCGGCATGGCCATGTCCGCCGAAGATCTCGCCTTCTGCCAAGAGTACTTCCGCGATCAGGAGAAACGCGATCCGTCATTCTCCGAAATCCGCGTTATCGACACCTATTGGTCCGATCACTGCCGTCACACGACGTTCCACACGGCCATTGACGAAGTTGAATTCGAACTGTCGCCGTTCACGAAGCCTGTTATGAACGCCTATACCACCTACAAGACTCTCCGCAAGGATCTCGGCAGACAGAATAAGACGCTCTGCCTCATGGACATAGCCACCATCGGCGCACGCGAATTGAAACGCCTCGGCAAGCTGGACAATCTGGACGCATCAGACGAAATCAACGCCTGCTCCATCGCCATCACGGCTGATGTGGACGGCGAAAAGCAGGAATGGCTTGTCATGTACAAGAATGAAACGCATAACCACCCGACGGAAATCGAACCCTTCGGTGGCGCGGCGACATGCCTTGGCGGCGCCATCCGTGACCCGCTGTCCGGTCGTTCGTATGTCTATCAGGCCATGCGTATCACAGGCGCGGCCGATCCGCGCACATCGTTGGAAGACACGCTGCCTGGAAAACTTCCGCAACGTCAGATCGTCCGAACCGCCGCCGCAGGTTATTCGTCCTACGGTAACCAGATCGGTCTGCCCGCTGGCAAAGTTCAGGAAATCTACCATCCCGGTTTCATGGCGAAACGTCTGGAATTGGGCGCCGTCATCGCCGCCGCCCCGCGCGAAAACGTCGTTCGTGGCGTTCCGCAGCCGGGCGACATCATCGTTCTCATTGGTGGTCGTACAGGACGCGATGGTTGCGGCGGCGCGACCGGCTCCTCCAAGGCCCACACAGGCGAATCGCTCAAGACCTGCGGCGCGGAAGTCCAAAAAGGTAACCCGTTGACAGAACGCAACATCCAGCGACTCTTCCGCAATCCGGACTTCTCCAAACTCGTCAAACGCTGCAACGATTTCGGCGCGGGCGGCGTCTGTGTCGCCATCGGTGAACTCGCCCCCGGCCTCAGTATTGATTTGGACAAAGTCCCGAAAAAATACGAAGGTCTTGATGGAACGGAACTTGCGATTTCCGAATCGCAGGAGCGCATGGCCTGCGTCTTTACAAAAGAAGATGCGCCGAAGGCCATCGCCCTCGCGGCGGATGAAAATCTGGAAGCCACTCCTGTCGCCGTCGTTACGGAAAGCCCGCGCCTCGTCATGACATGGCGCGGCAAAACCATCATCGACATCGCACGCTCCTTCCTGGACACCAACGGCGTCACGCAGCATGCGACCGTTTTTGTCGAAGCCCCCGACACTGACGCCAATCCTTTCTACGCCAAGCCCGCCTTCATGAAAGACGCCAAAACCGTCAAAGACGCATGGATGGCCTGCTTGCAGGATCTCAATATTTGTTCGCAAAAAGGTCTCGTTGAACGCTTTGACGCAACGGTTGGCGCGAGCACCGTCATCAGCCCATACGGCGGCAAGACGCGTCTGACGCCCAACGAAGCGATGGCCGCCAAACTGCCCGTCGCAGGCCATACTGACACATGCACGCTCATGTCACATGGCTATGACCCGTATCTTTGCGAATGGTCGCCTTTCCATGGCGCGCTCTATTCCGTCGTCGAAGCCATCGCGAAAATCGCGGCGGCCGGCGGCGATCCGTCGCAGGTTCGCATGTCCTTCCAAGAGTACTTCGAACGACTGAACAACGTTCCTGAAAGTTGGGGCAAACCATTTGCCGCACTACTTGGCGGCTTGATTGGCCAGCTGGAATTCAATGCCGCCGCCATCGGCGGAAAAGACTCCATGTCAGGAACTTTCGAAAACATCCACGTTCCGCCGACGCTTGTCGCCTTCGGTGTCGCCGTCCAAAATGCCGCCGATATCCGCACACCGGAATTCAAAGGCGCGGGCCACCGCGTCGTCCTTCTGCCCGCCATCCGCGACAGCCAGATGCTCCCGCATTTTGATATTCTCCGCGACAGCTTCGCGAAACTCCACAAATGGATAACAGTTGACAAATCAGTCATTTCCGCGCAAACCATCGGCCGTGGCGGTATTGCGGCGGCCATTTCCAAAATGGCTTTCGGTAATCTCATCGGCTTCGAATTCGATAAAACGTGGCAGACAACGGACATGGGTGACTTCTTCATCCCGTCTTACGGCTCCATCATTCTCGAACTCTCCCCCGAATTCAAAGGCGACCTGCGTGGAACCATTGCCCTCGGCCAGACCATCGACGAGCCTGTCATCAAGATCAACGAAAAGAACATCATCCAGCTTGACGACGCCATCGCCGCCTGGCAGAAACCGCTTGAAACAACCTTCCCGACCATCGCACAGCCTCCCGCCGCCGCGAAACCGATCTGGAAACCATACACGAAGGGCGGCAAACGCAAGACCACGCTCACGACCGTCGCAAAACCGCGCGTTTTCATTCCTGTCTTCCCCGGAACGAACTGCGAATATGACACGCAGCGCGCCTTCGAACGCGCGGGCGCCGTCGTCATGCCAGTGGTCATCCGCAACCTCAACCCGCAGGCCATTGAAGATTCCATAAAAGACATATTGGCAGCTGTTAACAATGCGCAGATCATCGCCTTCCCGGGCGGTTTCTCCTCTGGTGACGAGCCCGACGGCTCCGGAAAGTTCATCGCTACCACGTTCCGCAACCCGCGCATCGCGGAAGCCGTCCAGAAGCTTCTCAACGAACGCGACGGCCTTGCCATCGGCATCTGCAACGGCTTCCAGGCCCTCATCAAACTCGGCCTCGTCCCCTACGGCCAAATCAAGCCGCGGCTTGCCGACGACGATCCAACGCTGACGTTCAACACGATCGGCCGACATGCCGCGACAACCGTCAACACAGTCGTCGCCTCCAATCTCTCGCCATGGCTCATGTACGTCAAGCCGGGCGACGTCCACGCAATTCCAATCTCCCACGGCGAAGGCCGCTTTGTCGCGACAAATGAACAGATTGCGTCACTCATCGCCAACGGGCAGATCGCCTTCCAGTATTGCGATCTTGATGGCAAACCCGCCGCCGACATGCCATGGAATCCCAATGGTTCCGCCTGCGCCGTCGAAGGCATCACCAGCCCGGATGGCCGCGTGCTCGGCAAGATGGGCCATTCCGAACGTGTCGTCGATGACCGCATTTCCGTCAACATCCCCGGCTGTCAGGAGCAAAAGCTCTTCCAGGCTGGCGTCGATTATTTCAAGTAATCGTATTTGCAACAACTTATAATCGAAAAGCCTCCCCCGAATCAACCTTCGGAGGAGGCTTTTTTCGTCATAAATCGTAAACTATAAGAGGTAATTTCAAAAGTCTGATTTTTTCATGAAAAACATGAAAAAAAATGTAGAGGCTACATATTAATGGTGGTGTCGTTACATAGGAGAAATATGAAGCCTCTACAACAGTTTTACTTTAACATGCAAATGTTCCTTTT
>JAFZIJ010000140.1 GCA_017554445.1 Victivallales bacterium | reverse complement strand
TGTTTACATATCGCGGCGCCTCCCCAAAAAGAGGCGCCGCGATGCGTAATGACGACTTCTATAAAAATCATCTCTCTTCTCAATACCCTTGTAAAATCACCATGTTTAAATTCTTCCTGTCCAGCCTCTTGCTTTCCGCTACGGCCACTATTGCACAAAATACCGCCGAATTGATTCAAAAGACGCCTATTGCAAAAGTCTGGGCGGGCCATCCCGTCGGTTTCGCCTTCAATATCCACAAAGACCGCTTCTACATCGCTTTCTATGATGATCAGCGGCGCATGACCATCGGCACGTCCCCCATCGACAAACTGGAATGGACGTTTCATATCCTTCCATCGAATACAGGTTGGGATTCCCATAACTACATCACGATGGCGTTCGACGACAACGATTTCATCCATCTGGCGGGCAATATGCACGCCTGCCCGCTCATCTATTTCCGCACGGAAAAGCCTCTGGACATCACATCGTTCAAACGCATCGAAGCCATGACGGGTGAACGCGAAAAGCATTGCACCTATCCGCAATTCATGCGCGGAGCCTCCAACGAACTCATCTTCCACTATCGCGACGGAGCATCCGGCAATGGTGATGAAATCTATAACGTCTATGACCATGCGACACAGACATGGTCGCGACTGCTCGACAAGCCACTCTCAGACGGGAAAGGCCAAATGAATGCCTATTTCGCCGGCCCTGTCGTCGGCCCAGACGGCTATTTCCATCTCGCATGGGTTTGGCGGGATACGCCCAGCTGCGACACAAACCACGACCTCTCCTATATGAAAAGCAAAGACATGAAGCATTGGGAGACCGCTGCGGGAACGCCCATCGAGTTGCCTGTTTCGCTCGAATCGCCTGGTCTCATCGTCGATCCGACGCCGCGCACGAAGAGCGGCATGATCAATATGGGTATCGGCATCGGTTTCGACTTGCAGAAACGCGTCGTCATCAACTACCATAAGTACGATGAAAAAGGCTTCAGCCAAATCTATAACGCCCGTTGGGAGAACGACAAATGGGCCATTTACCAAGCTAGCGACTGGGATTGGCGATGGGAATTCACGGGCGGCGGCAGCGTTCCGTGCCTTGTCTTGGCTTCCAACATCTACGTGAACCACGAAGGCCTTCTCGCGCAGAATTTCCACAACGACAAGAAAGGTCACGGCATCTGGAAGATCAATCCAAACACGCTGAAGGCGGAAGGCTTCCTCAATCCGCCCGTCAAAGACAAGATGCCAAACGGTTGGGGGAAAATGGAAGGCAACTTCCCAGGCCTTGGCCGCGCCGTCCGCCATGTCGTTTCGCCAGAGGACGGCAGCATCCATTATTTCCTTGTGTGGGAAACGCTTGGCGCCAATCGCGACCGCCCTCGCCCCGAGCCGTGGCCGGATCCCTCCACGCTGACGCTGTGGATTGTTAAGGGAAATATCTAGGCCGGGAGGGTCCCGCTCCTGCGGGAACGGTAGCTATCGTTTTCGGCCATCTGCAAATATCAGCGTCACAGCGCTTAACAGCCCTACCACCGCCGTGCAGACAAACACGACAAACACGCCTTGGTAGGCGGCCAACGGATAGACGAGCACGTCTCCAATCTTCTGCGCGGCATCTTCATGGCCGCGCATGACGCGGCCTGCCCAGTCGCCGACCAACGCGATCATGACGAACGCCCAGAAGTTCACCAACGCCACCGCCAATGCCACGTATTCCGGCGGGCTGATCTCCTTTCCCATCGTTCCATAGACGCAGAAGAAACCCGCCGGCAAGGCGATCATGACGTAGGACAACGCCAGAAAACCACCATTCCATCCATGCGTCAACGACAACCAGCCAACAACGATTCCCGCCAGACTCAAGCTTGAAAACATCGCCATCAACGCACCGTAATGGCCTTTCATCAATTTGCAGACCGTCCCTCCGATCAAATTGCACGACGCGACGATGATGGTCAGCATCGTGATGATCAATGACGCGTTTTTCACACTGAATCCACCGACGTCCTCCAGGCATTTCCGCCCCATCAACGTCAGCAACGCATAATACGCACCGAAAACGATGGAGCTCGACAGGCAGATGCGAATCATTTCAGACTTGCCCATGACCTGCAGGACGGGCCGCCACAATGATTCGCCGCCTTCGATCTTGTCCATTGTCCCGCGTGAAAAGAAAATGATGCCAAGCGTCGCCACCGTCGCCATCAACGACGGAATCATCAACGCCCACCGCCAGCCAATTTTTCCAACCAACCAGACCATTGGCGCGGCTCCTGTCGTCGGCCCAAGATATCCCAAAACTAACGCAAAGCCAAGCATATAGGAAAATCGCGCTTCATACAAGTCCGCAATCAATTTAGCCACGCCCAGAAACACGATTCCCGCTCCGAATCCCGCCAACAAACGGAACAATCGCAGCAACCACAGATTGGACGATAGCGGAAAAAGCACCATGCCGAGAGAAAACGATATACCGCCCATGAGCAGAACGCGAACGCCGCCCAGGCGGTCCGCCAGCATGCCGATCAGCAATTGCGACAAGGCATAAGAGCACATGTAATACGAGCCAAGGCTTGCCAGATCAACCGCCGTCAGCGACAGTTCATGCTGCAATGGGTCGAAAACCGCGCCAGGCACAAGCACTTTGCTCATGCTTGTGAAAAACATCAATACAACGCCGAAGCGAAACACCATCCGCTTGTTCATGCGAAAATCCTGTCTGAAAACACACCTCCGTCCATCCTAAATATATAATATAATGGTAAAAGCCGTTGGTTTTAACATCATGAAAGTTGATTTATTCGATTTTTTGATTATACTTGAATAGAAGATTTTTTCAAATTATGGATCATCCCCAAAAATCATTGAAAAAGGAACAAAATGTCAAGTCTTCTCATTAAAAACGCGCATGTGATTTCACCGGACGTCGAAAAATTCAACGCGGCCGTATTCGCCGAAGACGGCGTCATCAAACAGGTCATCGATGCCGGCAATCCGCTTCCGAAGGCGGACAAAGTCGTTGATATCAAAGGCAAAATGCTTGTTCCGGGCTTCATCGACCTCCATATCCATGGCGGCATGGGCTACGAATCGACATCTCCTAAAAAGGAAGCCGTGAAAGTCATTGCGGAAGCCAAAATCAAGGAAGGCGTGACCTCCTTCTGCCCCACGACGTTGACGCTCCCCGAAGACAAGCTCGCCGCTTCCCTGAAGAACATCGAAGCCTACCGCAAGAAGCCGACCGGCGCGAAAGTCATCGGCACGCATCTGGAAGGCCCGTACATCAATCCGGACTGCATCGGCGCCCAAAATCCCGCCTACCTCCGCAAGCCTGATTTCGATGAAGTCAAACGCCTCAACGCCATCTCCAAAGTCTCCATCATCACCTACGCCATCGAAGTGGAAGGCGCTGTTCCGTTCACCGCGAAAGTCATCAAGGCCGGCATCGTTCCGTCCTGCGGCCACACGAACGCCACCATGGCTCAGTACAAGGCCGGCCAGGCCAAAGGCCTCTGCCGCCGGACCCATTTCTGCA
>JAFZIJ010000139.1 GCA_017554445.1 Victivallales bacterium | reverse complement strand
GCTCCTCAAGCTGATCCAAGCGGAGAAAATCACGACTTTCCTCACGGTTCCGACCATTCTGCAACGCATCGTAACCTTCCCCACGTTAGATGATTACGATCTCTCATCGCTCCGTGTCATCGGCTACGCGGGCTCCTTCATGCCCGTCAAAACCGTCCGCATGCTGCAGGCGAAATTCCCGCAGGCCAACCTCCACAATTTCTTCGGCCTCACGGAAACCATTTCCGCCACGCATGTCCTCGACGGAAAAGATTCTCTCGAACGGCCCGACTCCATCGGCAAGCCGCTTCCGTTTGTCCGTCCGCTGATCGTCGATGAAAATCTGAAGGAATGCGCCCCGGGCGAAGTCGGCGAACTGCTGTTCGCCAGAAAGAACGTCATACAAGGCTATTGGGGCAAGCCAGGCAAACTGGAGGAATCGCTAATCGACATCAACGGCGAGACTTTTTTCCGCACGGGCGATCTTGCATGCAATGATTCGGAAGGTTTCGCGTTTATTAAAGGAAGAAAGAAAGACATGATCATCGTCGGTGGCGAAAACGTCTTCGCGGCGGAAGTCGAAGCGGCCATCATGCTGCTGGATTCCGTCAAGGAGGCCGCCGTGAAAGGCGTGCCAGCCACTGGCATCCGCGAATCGCTTGGTGAGCTCATCAAAGCCTACGTCGTGCCCGAACCGGGCGTCAAACTGACGGAGGCCGACATCCGCCGCCACTGTTTCAAGACGCTTCCGTCCTACAAAATCCCGCACATCGTCCAGTTCATGGATGCCCTGCCGCGCAATCCTGCAGGCAAGATCCAGAAGAATCTGCTGCCATAAAAGATGAATCTCACCAATTCACAGAAAATTCTCATCATCGCCGTTGTCGCCGCTGTGACGATCGCATTCATCCTGTGGCCGTCGTCATCGGACAATCCGTCGTCCAATCATCTGCAATCATCTCCAAGCCAAGAACTTGCATCACATGCCCCTGCCAGGCGGTTCCATATCACGCATATCGATGACGGTGCAATGGCGAACAAGCTCCGTCCATCCGAGCAGAAGCATATCGACTCCACGAAAATCGCCCCCGGCCAGACAACGCTCATCGCGAAAAACGATGAACAGTATCTCGCCATTTTGGAACGGCTTGCGGAATTTGGAGTTCGGCCACGCAGCACGCTTGAAGCATTGCGTTCTATCAATGTCATTCTCGATGACACCACGCTCGCCAAGCTGAAAAATGAATTCGACGACATCACCGCCGCACAGGACAACATCGTCTGGATTCCGGAAGATTCCATTGAACCATGGTCCGGAAGGATGGGACCAGGCTTCGGCTCCCGTCTGCTGGATTGGCTCGGCATCGACGCCACAAAGGAAAAGCGCGGCGAAGGCGTGACCGTAGCCGTGCTCGACATGGCCGTCTCCAAATCCGTCGTCAATCAAAACGCCGACATCAAGCAAATCGACCTCTTCAACTATTCGCAAGACGCCGCGGAAAGCGGTCACGGCAATGCCGTGGCCTCCCTGCTCGTCGCGGATGATCGTGAACTCTCCGGCCTCGCGCCATCCATCGAACTGCTTTCCATCCCTGTGCTCGACGCCAACGGCGAAGGCTCCGCATTCGATCTGGCGATGGGCATCGTCGCCGCTGTCGATGCAGGAGCGAACGTCATCTCCATGTCGCTCGGATCCTACACAAACAGCGCCCTCCTAAAAGCGGCCGTCGATTACGCCGCCGCCGCTGGCGTCGTATTGGTGGGAGCCGCCGGAAACGACGGTGTCAACCAAGTCCTCTATCCTGCGGCATACGACAATGTC
>JAFZIJ010000138.1 GCA_017554445.1 Victivallales bacterium | reverse complement strand
TGACATCGTCTTCGATACCGACGGTGAAGCCGTGGAAGCCGCCCTTTTCGAGGTGCTTATAGACGGCGAGGATCATGGACGGCGTGAAGTCCTTGGAGGAGAGGCCGTAGCGGCCGCCGATGATCGTGATGGCGGGGTTGTTGATGGCGACTTTGACGTCCATGTACAGCGGTTCGCCGATGGCGCCGGGCTCTTTCGTGCGGTCGAGAACGGCGATGCGTTTGACGGTCTTCGGCAGAGCGGCGAGGAACTTGTCAGCATAGAACGGACGATACAGGCGGACTTTGACAAGACCGTACTTCGTGCCGCGGTTGGCGTTCAGATAGTCGATGGTTTCTTCGATGGCTTCGCAGCCGGAACCCATGGCGACGATGACATCCGTCGCGTCGGGGGCGCCGACGTAGTCGAACAGATGATACTGACGGCCGGTCACTTTCGCGAGTTGGTCCATCTTGGCCTGGACGATGTCGCCGACGGCCATATAATATTTGTTAACGGTTTCACGGCCCTGGAAATAGACGTCGCCGTTCTGGGCACCGACCTTGGTGATCGGTTTTTCGGGGCGCATGCCGCGGGAGCGGAATTCTTCAATGGCCTTCTTGTCAACCATCTCGGCGATGGTCTCATAGGGGATTTCCTCATATTTGTGGACTTCGTGGGAAGTACGGAATCCGTCAAAGAACTGGAGGAACGGGACTTTGGAAGGATAGGTGGAGAGGTGGGCGACGAGAGCCATGTCCAGTTCTTCCTGGACGGAGTTGGCGGCCAGCATCGCGAAACCCGTGTTGCGGCAGGCCATGACGTCCGAGTGGTCGCCGAAGATGGCGAGGGACTGGCAGGCGAGTGAACGGGCGGTCACGTGGAAGACGGTCGGGAGAAGTTCGCCGGCGATCTTGTACATATTCGGAATCATCAGGAGGAGGCCCTGGGAGGCCGTGTAGGTGGTGGTCAGCGAGCCAGCGGCCAGCATGCCGTGGACGGCGCCGGCGGCACCTGCTTCGGACTGCATTTCGACGACTGAGACTTGCTTGCCCCAGATGTTCCGTTTGTCTTCGGCTGCCCACTGGTCAACCCATTCGCCCATGGTGGAGGACGGGGTGATCGGGTAGATGGCGGCGGTTTCGCTCAGAGCGTAGGCAACATATGCAGCCGCATAGTTGCCGTCTTGGGTGTTGATGTTTCCCGACATTCTTGTTTTACTCCTTGGATAAGATTTGGACACGTAAGCCAAAAGTGAAAAAACTTATAAGCTTATTCTATAAATATAAAGCCTGAATCGCCTTTTTTCAATTAATGGCGGCCAGGGTTATGGCTTGCCGATGATGTTTTTGCCGCGGCAGGGGAAGCTGGACGCGTATTCCGGATGCTCTTCGAAGAAGGCCGCCCATGGAACGTCCGTCTGGCGGGTGCGGACGAGTTTCCACTGCTCCGGTGTCAGATAATATGGCTTGAAAATGTAGGGGATGGATTTCCAGAGGGCGGGCGTCAACAATGGCCAGACGTCTTCCGGGCAGGCGGGCAGGTAGTCCGGATTGTTCCAAAGGATTTCCGCCCAGTCGGTTGCGGATAATTTGGATTTGTCCGCATTTTCATCGAAATCCTGCTGGTTGATGGCACGGCAGGCGAACAGCTCGACGAGCTGTTCGTTGGAGAATATCTTCAGATTTTTGCAGAGTTTGGAGACGAAGCCGACAGGTCTGTGGAAGGGATCGATGTCATGGACGGCCTTCAGCCAGTCGGCGGCGTTCATTTTTTCCGGTTTCAGTTGTGCAAGTTGTTCTGTCATGATGAGCTCCTTGGGTCTGATAAAAGACAAAACCAATAAAGATAATCACAAAATGACAGAAAGACAAATGAAAGGGCCAGATTTGTTGACGTGCGACGTCAAAACAGACGGCTACAGGAGATATTTGAGGCCGGACCACCGCTGCGTCTTGCGGAGGATGGCTGTTTTCAGAATTGTGTCGTCTGGTTCCGCGATGAGAAAGAAAGACTTTTTCGTGCGGGTGATGCCCGTATAGACAAGCTCGCGCGTCATAATCGGATTGTCATGATTGGGCAGAACCATCAGAACGACGGGATAGTCGGAGCCTTGTGATTTGTGGATGGTCATGGCGAAGGCGTCTTCATACGGCGGCAATTGGACAGGAGCGAAATCGCGGAACGGCTTCGGGCCGTCCGCGACGGGAAAATGGACTTTGCCTTGGAAGCAGATGCCAACGTCGCCGTTGCGCAGTCCCGTCACGGGGTCGTTTTGCGTGACAAGTAGCGGAAGTCCGTCAGGATAAGGGCCTTCCATATTGAGCAAGTCATGCATGAGGCTGTTGATCGTCAAGATTCCATAGTCGCCTTCGCGGACGGCGCAGAGGATTTTGAATTGGAGGGAATAGGAGAACGCCTCTTCGACGGATTTCGGGGAGTTCCAATGATGGAAATCGACGGATTCCGTTGAAATGGTTTCCAGAAGGTCTTTCAAGGCGAGCTTCAACGCCTCGTGGCGCTTTTGATCATGACGCAAGTGGATGGTCTGGAACTGATTCCCGTCCTGTGAGTTATAAAGATTCTGAACCATGCCCTCCATTGTCTTGGACAATTGATCTTGATTCTCCAGAATCATTTGGTTGACGAAATCGCACAACGGCTTGTTTGTTTTGGAACGGTGGTTTTCAGTGAGACGGCAGACATGCGGACGAAGGGACGGGCAGTCGCAAAGTTCAGCGAAAACGACTCCGGATTCGACGGAGGCGAGTTGGTTTTGGTCGCCAAGCAGAATCAGGCGGGCTGTAGGCGGCAGGGACTCCAGAAGCTGATGAACAAGTTCCAAGGAGGACATGGAGCATTCATCGACGACGACCAACTCTGTTTCAAGTGGATTTTGACGGTTGCGGTAAGCGATTCCCGTCTCGGGAGATATGCCGAGAACGGCGTGTAATGTCTGCGGCGTGATGGCGGCAAGTGACTGCCTGATGGCGTCGTCCGCGATGGCCAGCGAGCCGTCCGCCGCGAGCTCGCGGGCGATGGATTCCTTCATTCGCGCGGCGGCTTTACCAGTCGGTGCGCAGAGCGTGATTTGACATTGCGGATTGCGTTGCAATTCAATGGCTAGAATGACAGTCAGAACGGTCGTTTTGCCTGTACCCGGTCCTCCTGTGATGATGGCGAAATCGGATGTGACGGCGGTCGCAACCGCCTGCTGTTGAAGATCTTCTCCAAACGGCTTGGTGAAATAGCGGCAGGTGGAATGGACGTCATTGATGAGTTGTTGAGAGAAAGGCGCGGTGGATTCCGATGCGGCGATTCGCGAGCGAATCGCCTTGGCGATGCTCTCTTCATAACGACGGTAGCGGTTGAGATAGAGCAGCTTATGCTCTGCGTCCAGAATCAGCGGCGCGGATGATAAGGCATCTTGCGAAACGGCGGACGGATGGCGTTCGGCAACCGTCAGCCAGTCTTCCGGCGAGAGAGGAGAAGGAAGATAGTCTTCGGAATCCGTTGGACGAGAAGACCATGCGATGAGATCCAGACAACTGTGGCTGTTGCGGACGGCGCAAAGGGCCATGGCGGCAAGAAGCCGCAGATCGTCGTCGCCGTCAGAGCGGCGGACAATCATGTCTGCGAATTGCCAGTCCAGTGGGATGAATTCGTTGCTGGATTTGTAGTTTTCGTATTTCATAAGTAACTGAGGCTAAGAATTATGCAAGGCGGAGCATGGAATAGAGCGGAAGAATGTCCTGGAAGGGCGGTTTGGCGAAAAAGACGCCGCGGCGGTCATGATTTTGGCGTTCATGCTTTTCCGAAACACCACGGAGGAAAACGTACAGGACACCGCCGAAAAGCTTGTCGTATTCTGTCTCATCCCATTGGAAGGTAATGGGTTGCAATGACTTGTAGAAGTTCATGAAAGCGACGATATAGATAAGGTATTGCAGCGTGTATGAGTTGCGGGCCATTTCGGTTTGGAGACCGTCAAGATGGAAGTTGGCCATGTTGGCGCCGATGATATTCGTTTTCCAGTCAAGGATGAAGAACTGGCCGTTGTGGCGGAACAGGAGGTCGATGGCTCCTGTCATGATCCAATCCAAACCTTTGCAGGAAGGCGACCAATCATCGGGCAGGGCGCAACCTGCGTTTACAAAGGCAGTGCGTAAAGCGTTGGAAGCGAAGCCGTCACGAAGACGATAGGAGAATCGCAATTCGTGGAGACGGTCTTGCGGCGGAATCTCGGCCAATGTGAAATCAAGCGTCGGAAGCGGATTGAGGAGAACGCCGCGCGTCATGTCAAGGAAGGCGTCCAGCATCTGCCGTCTGTCTTCTTCCGACTCGCCGCCTGCGACATAGAGTTTCAGATGATTTTGAGCGGAAGCCAGAAGTGTTTCGTCATCAGATACTTGAAAATCAAGCTTTTCAAAGAAGGCATGCCAACAAATGCCTGCTTCCGCTCCGGCGGCGAAGCGGAAAATCGGGGCGCGTTCACGCCATGGGACGGCGGCCTGCGTATCGTCGCTGTCCAAATCGCGATTGGCGTCATCGTCTTTTTCCATTGTCGTGTTGTGATGAACGGTCAGCGCCGTGTAACTGCACGTTTTCCAGCCGCGTTCCAGTTCGGTCGTATGGAAGACTTCCGTGACAGGTGTTTCCGTGACGGGTTGGGAGATGTCCGACGGGACATAATCGTCTGGCGTGAACGACGGGCAGAATGACATGAGATCGCGCGAGTCTCGCGGCTTCAACATGAAGCGGCAGAGATACTTGGCGCGTGTGATGGCGACGTAGAGAAGGCGTTTGTTTTCATCGTTTTCCTCCATGTCGCAGAGTTTCTGTTCGACTGATAGCGTGTTGTTTTTGAGCAGAACATGGCGTGATTTGTCATCCGTATGGTAGATTTTGGACGACGCGCGGTTTGCACTGTCGAGAACTGGCACGAAAACGATGGGAAATTCAAGGCCTTTGCTTTTGTGGATGGTCATGATTTTGACGGCGGCGTCCTGCGTGGCGACGCGGAGGGCGTATCGGTCTGGATCATCCTCCTGTCGATCCGCCGCGTCAGCGGAATTGAATTCGTTTTCGAACTGATTGGGGCCAAACGACTTCTGTGTTGCCTTGCTGATGGTTCTGGCAAGAAAATCCTTCAAACCGGACAAGCCGAGAGAGCGTTCGATGGAGATTTGGTGGAGGATGTCGCCAAGCTGGCGGTAGATGGCGACGGAACGCCGTCCGTCCTGCCGTGCGGCGATATGGACGACGAGGCGTTGGGTGATGTCCAGACTTGTATTCTCTTGCGGCCACGATGGAAACATCTCTTGCAACGCTACTTGCATCAGTGTGTTGAACATCGAAAGGAAGGAGGTTTGCTGCCAATGTGCCGCGAGAGACGAGAGGAAGAGTTGGAAGTCCGGCAGGCAGATTTGACGGATGGTTTCCAGTTGCTCCGCCGTCAGACCGAACAAGCCGTCCGCCAGACAGGCGATGGCGAGCGGCTGATTGCCTGGATTGGCGAGCGCTTCGAAAAGCGAAAGGAGCGTAGCGGCTTCGGGCGTGGAGAAGATGTTCGTTCCGCCGTTCCAGACGCATGGAATGCTGAAATTCCGCAGGGCTTTTTCCACTTCCACGCCGGTCGCCTTGCTTCGAACGAGCACGGCAATATCGCCATAGTTGACTGGGGCGGAAGTGTTTTCGTTGTTCGTGATGACACAACCAGACTGGTTGACAAGCCAATGGATTTCACGTGCGACGGAGAGCGGGGCCATGCCTTTCGCTTTTGCATCTTCAGTGGCGTATGACAGGAGCGGAAGCGGCTTTTCGGGAGGATATGTGAAAGAATTTTTATTCTCTTCAGGAGTTTTTATGGGAACGTTGCTGTAATCCAGTTTGGGGGCGTCTGGATTATTGAAGAAGTCGTTGCCGTCCACATCTTTAAAGAAGTCGTTCATGACGGCGATATAGGCGTCTGAAGAACGGTGGTTGACGGAAAGCGTATGGCGATTTCCTGCAGGAATGGCGTCTTTGGCTTTCAAATAGGTGAAAATATCGCCGCCACGGAATTTATAGATGGCTTGTTTGGGATCGCCAATCATGAAAAAGAAATGATCGGACGATTGCATAAACAGCGTGTTGAAAATGCTATACTGTGTCTGATCCGTGTCTTGGAATTCATCGACGATTGCGCCTTGGAATTTCTGGCGGATGGTATCTGCTAGTGCTTTTCCAGTCAATGGATTATGAAGACGTGTGTCCAATTCGGACAGCATATCGTCAAACGTGATGAAGGCATCCTGTGATTTATAGTTTCGGATGCGTTCTAATACAAAATCATAGGCAAGTTTTTTGATAATTTGCCCATATTCGTCAAAGATGGCTTTGAATTTTGCGACGGCTTCCATGATTGGTTGCGCCATGATGATGGTTAATGCCTGATCGGCGATTTTCTTTTTGAACCATCTTTCCTTTTTGTTTGTCATTCGAGCATAGGCTCTTGCGGTTTCGACAGCGGCTTTTGGATGACGAATACGGAAGAGTTCGGAAAGGATGACGAGATTGTCTCCGCCGAAGAAATCCCGTCCTTCTTGATTCAGAATATCAGTTGGAAGACGTCCCTTAAGACTCTTGATATCAATCAGTTGGTCAAATAACAAAGGAAACTCGGCTTCCAATTCGGTGCGGCGTTTGCTGATGGTGTCTGTTGATGTGTTCTGATTACACCAATCATAATCGCCCCAATTGGGAATGGCATTTCCACCTGACAGCAGGGGACTTAACGCTGATTGCAACATGTCTGGGCGGCAACCGACGGCCTCCTGCATGGCGCGAATGGCGTTGGATTTGTCATTCGTGTCGCCTTTGGGCAAATAGCATTCCTGACGGCAGAAGTCGTTCAACGCTTTGAAAATAAGATCGGACACATCCGTCCGCGGCTTCATGCCGTAACGGAGTCCGCTTTCGAATGCGTTGTCGTTGAGCATTCTGGAGCAGAAGCCGTGGATGGTGGAGACTGGCGCGTCGTCGAAGGACTGCTGCGCGGCTTTCAGGCGTTTCAAAATTTCTTCAACATTGTTTGCCGTAATTGCTTCAGGGCAACGTGTTGCATCAAAAAAAGGAAGAATTTGCTTATTACTTTCAGGAAGCGAACCATCCGTTGCGAATTGCAAACAGGCGTTCAATGTTTCGGAGAGGATTCGGCGCAAACGGTCACGGAGTTCGGCAGTGGCCAATTCCGTAAATGTGACGACCAGAATTTCCGTAATTGGAATGCCTTGCAGAAGCAATCGCATAAAGAGAATCTGGATGTTGTACGTTTTGCCAGTGCCGGCCCCCGCTTCGACGAGATGATTGCCGCTGAGCGGACATTTATAAGATTCAAGTTCCATGTTGCTCCTCTCCCCCTAGTTTAAATTTCCAAGCGGTGAAAACGCGTATTTGGCAAACTCTTCGCAGGCCATGAGCCATGCCTGATCATTTTGAAGACTTTCAAAGTCTTTGAAAATCAATTGGAAGCAACGGTCTGGCGAACAATATGTGAGTTTTTTCGGTTGCGGCGAATAATCTTGGAACAATGGCAACGGAATGAGATGGCCAACCATATACAGCGTGACAAGTTTGGCTAATTTGTCTTGTGGATTCTCGATTTCATCGCTTTCCAAACTTCTGTTCTTTTCTTTGAAACAGACTGTCATCGGGGCGGGATGGTCGATTTTCGAATGGACGAGAAGATAGCGTATATATGGTTCTATCAAGTGTTTGGCGTTTTCGGATGACAGCACTGGCGAGACGATGCCGCCTTCCGACGTGACGGGAAAACGTCCTGTGATACGGACTTTTTCCATCGGAAGCAGTTTGGTTTGGACGGGATAGCCGACAGCGGACAATAGTTTGGATTGCAGTGTCTCTGACAAGTCCATCGGGACGTTGTCCAAGACGATTTCAAAATCTGTTTCCTGCATGGAATTCAAGGCGTTACGTATTGTCACATCGTCAATCCAGGCGGCGATTTGTTCATTGAGGAAGGCGTTGCGAGCAAGCGGTTGGACAGGTAGCCGTGACGTCGCTTTCCAATTATTGAATAGCGGCTGGAAGGCGGTTGCGACATCGGACGTTGAATCTGACGATGGAAACAGTTCCGTCGGTGAAGCCAAACCTGCCTGAAGACGGCTAAGTTGCCGTTTTTGAACAGCCTGTTCGATGTAATCTTGCATAAATGGTTCGTAATCCGTGAAATCCGGAGTGTCCCACATAAATCGTGGAAAGCCAAGACGCGCGATGAAAAAGCGCTGGATTGGATTTCTGTAGAAGCGGACCAAATCGTCCAGACGGATATGCAGTTCGCCGCCAACGGGTTGAAACGGCAGCGGAGATGGTAATGGAAGTTGGAAAAGGCCTTTTCCAAGATCCGTGAGCGGAGATGGTTGCGCAACGGACTGTGGTTGCATGACGATATCCGCATTGGTCGCGTCATATGAAAAGGCCGAACGGAGCCAGCCAGTGGAAGGAGAGGTGGTCTGTTGACGGAAGTTCTTGGCGTCAAAGGCATTGAGACGATGCTCCATGACGATGGCGTTTGTCTTGGAATTGCCGTCGGAAGACAGATTTCGTAGTCGCGCGGCATAGTCCAGAAGCTCCGCGACAGGAGCAGCGGGCAGGAGTTTGTCCAACGATTTATCGTCTTTTCCACGATAGAAAATCATCAGATAATCGCGTGCCGCAAGTATCGCTTCCAGAAAGGTATAGCGGTCTTCCATGGAGCGGGAATGGCTGTATCCCGAAATCAAATTGGCGTTCCGCATGAGATTGAAGCCGAGCTTTTCGTCATTGCGCGGGAATTTGGCTTCATCCATGCCGAGCATGGCGATGACTTTGCAGGGGATGCCGCGCATGGGTAGAAGCGAGCAGAATGTGATTTTGCCGTTAAGGAACGCTTCGCCCGGGGCGGGACGTTCCAATGTGGCGGCGAGCAGGGCGCGAACGACTGGATAGGGAATTGGAAGTTCTTGGCATCCAGCCGCTTCCACGGAATCTTTGAAGGCTTGAAAAGCTTGTCCGAGAGCGGCATAATCGGCGGCGGAATCCTTGTCCGGCAGGAAGAAATCGGAACGCATGGCGATGAGCAGTTCCTGCCATTCGGCGGCAGTGCGGCCTTGCGGACGGATGGTTGTGAATTCGTCCGCATAATGGGAAAGGGATTCAAAAAATTTCAGAAGTGATTCCAATCCATGGAGATGCTCTTCTGAAGAAGCAAACGGTATGGGAACAAGACCATTGAAATTGGTCGCGGTGTCATCGTCGTCGGATGTGTTTGCGGACGGATCGATCGCCAGATTGAGAAGCAGTCGGTCCAACCCATGGCGCCATGAAAATTCATCGAAGGCGAAGCCGCATTTTGCAAGGCGGTCTTTTGCGTCCTTTCCCCAGCGGATGTTGCTGGTTAGCAACCATTGGCGGATGGTTGCCGTGTCGTCTTCCGTGAGACCGAAACGATGTTGCAAAGGCGTGGAGTCCAACAATCTGCTGATTTGCGAGACTTCAAAATCCGTCTGGCAGAGGGAGAAGATGGAGAGGAAGGAGGCGGCGATGAGATTGGCGTTTTTGATAGAGCGGTCCGTCACGGCGTAATGGCCTTTCAGCGGGCCGTTGTCGAAAACAGCCTGGATGGCGGGAGCGAATTCAGCGATGTCCGGAGCCATGACAATGATGTCGTTCATGGCGTAGTGATGTGTGTCAATTAGGTGCAGGAGAGCATCTTGCAACGTTTCCAGCTCGCGCGTGGCGTTGAAGCAACTGTGGATGGTGAGCGAATCGTCCCAATCCGGCAGCGGAAGCCGTTCGTCTTCATCCGGATTGGAACGGCTGATAACGCGTTGTTGGATTTCCGTCAAAAGCGAAGGCACGGCTCCCATATTTAGAGAGAAAGACGGCGGTGCGCTGTTCCATGAACGTTCGTATTCGATTGGAATATCTTGTATGTCCAAATCCAAAACGGCTTTGAAGAATTCACGTCCCTGAATGCCGAAATTGCCGAGCAATGTATTGTCAAAGAGATTGTCAAAGTCTTCCGGTTCAGCGACTTGCTGATGGGAGGCCTCCCATTTGGAGCGTTGGTCCGCCCAATATTCGTCGCATGGATTGTGGTAGAAGAAATTGACATCGACGGCGCAAGACAATTTCTTGAGAATTTTGAGGAACATGGGCGGCATGGCGCTGATGCCGAAGAACGTGACGGGCGGCAACGGTGTCGGAAAGTTTTTGACGGCGGTGCGGATGGCGGCGTCTGGCATTTCCAGAAAACGGATGACGGCTTCGGCGGGGGAGAGAAGCGGCTGTCCATCAACAACGCATAGTCTGTCCCACAAGTCCAGTTGCCAACGGAGATTCTGCGGCACAAGTGACCTTGCCTGAGGAAGATGCAACTTGTCGGGAAGGAACGACTGGTAGTCGAAAAGGAGGCTGGCGAGCTTGGCGGACAATTGGAATCGGCGGAGTTCGATGCATTGGTCCGGATTGACGGCGGGATTGAAATATTGCTTCAAAACAGGAAAATCATCGAGGCTGTCATGCGTAAGAAAATCGTAAAGCCGCCATGTGAGAACCTGCTCGGAGAAGAGCTCAGGGCGATAGTTTGGCTCATTTGCGAAGAAGGCCGACAGGATGTGGTCGATGGTGTCACGAACGAACGGGAATTTGATGTTGGCGGCGACGCGACGATGGCGGACGAGATATTGTTCGAGCCAGATTCCCATGCCGCGTGTGGCGACAGTGATGCTTTCCGGTATGAAGATGTCATCCAGAATACGGAATTGTCCAGGCTTGTCCTGCCAAGCGTCACAATAAGCTTGGGCAAGGCATTCAAGGCTGTTATGGGTGTAAAGATTGAAACGCGGCATGGATGATGAATGGTGATTATGGAAAACAAGATGTCATTATGGATATAATATACATCAACAGGTGGACAATTTTATGTCCACTGTATATATTTAGCAATAAAATGAAAAACGATGTGTTTTTTCATGAATGCGGTAGTACAGGAGAACAAATCATGAAAATTAAATGGATGGCATTGGCATTGATGCTTACGGGCTTGCTTTTTGCGGAACAGTACGAAGACCGTTGGTTCTATGTGTCGCGGATGCTGAACAACGACCAGGAACTCGCGGATGTGGAGGAACTTGTGCGGACGGCCGGAAAAGTAAAGCTGAACGGCATGCTATTCTCTTGCGGCGTCGAAGGTTATGATACATGGATTCCAGCAAGAAAGGAGCGTCTTGCGAAGTTGAAAAAGACGTGTGATGAAAATGGCGTGGAGATCATTCCGATCATCTGGTCCATCGGCTACGGCACGATGCTCGCGCATAATCCGAATTATGTGGAAGGTCTTCCAATCAAGGATATGCCGTATGTCGCCAAAGGAAACAAAGCCTATGTTATGGAAGACAAAGGGGCGCATGTCGCAAGTTGCGATTTTGAAAAGCATAATGGCAATACATTTGCGATAAAAGGTTGGACTGACGCGGCGGGCCAGCGGTCATTCGCGGATACGGAAGTCAAACATAGCGGTGAATGCTCCGTCCGTCTGGAAAATTTTGCAGCGGACAAGCATGGTCATGGCCGTATCTGCATTGAAGTGAAGCTGAAACCGAATCGTCGCTATCACATGAAACTTTTCGCGAAATCCGAAGGGTTGGTGCCGAACAAAGGACCGTTCAAGATGCAGTTTTACCGCATGGATGGATCACAAGGCGGTGCCATAGAGCCGGATATCGAACCGACGCAGGATTGGAAGGAATACAACTTTGTGTTTTTCAGCGGCGAGGCGACGGCTGGGCGTATTTATACAGGCATGTGGGGCGGCAAAGAGGGCAAGCTGTGGATTGATGACATTACGTTGGAATCGGACGGTGTCGCCGGCGTTACAGACGTCATTCGTCGTCCAGGCACGCCGTTCACCGTGAAAAACGCCCAGACTGGGCAGATTTATGAAGAAGGAAAAGACTATGCAAAAGTTGAAGGCCTGAAGAAGCTGTCGAACGGGCCGAAGGAAAGCCTTGTGCTTGATTTGCCCGAAGGTTCCGCCATTAAAGATGGTGACAATCTGCTAATCAACTTCTACCAGCCTGCGCGGGCGGGAACATGGCAGTATTCAACCTGCATGTCAGAACCTATTATTTATGAAGAATTTAAAACTTCTGCAAAAGCCATCATGGAAGCGTTGAATCCGCGTAAATGGTTCCTCAGTATGGACGAAGTCCGGGCGGGCGGCACATGTGCCGCCTGCGAGGCGCGTCATACGGATATGGCGCATATTTTGGGCGACTGCATCACGAAGCAGTATCAGATCATCAAGGGAGTTCGTCCTGATGCGGATGTTTATATTTGGTCAGACATGCTGGATCCGAACCATAACGCACATGACAAATACTATAATTGCAAAGGAACATTTGAAGGTTCGTGGAATTATATTCCGAAAGATTTGATTATCTCCTGCTGGTATCATGAACGGCGCAATCTGAGCATGCCGTTTTTTGAAGGATTAGGCTTCCGGACGCAAGGCGCGGCATATTATGATTCCGACAATCTGGAATCATGCCGCACTTGGTTGGAAACGTGCAATAACACAAAGAACTGCACGGGCATCATGTACACGTCATGGCGTCGTAAATATGCTCTGTTGGCGGGCTTCGGTGAATTGGTCTGGAATGGTAGCAACCCGAAAAAGTGACGGAAAAATTCATGCGAAACATTTTCCTACTGTCGATTTTGTGTTGTATGGAGGTACTAATGGCTGCTGAACGTTGGAGCGGAAAAGGCATGCGGATGGACCGCGACGGCGCGATTCCTGTCGTTTTCTTAGCGGGGACGCCGGAGGAGATCGGACGGCAGCATGGCGAGCTGATGAAAGAGGAAGTCGTTTCGCTAAATGCCTTTCTCCAGTTTGCGTCTGTCCAGCAGATGATGACGGAAAAGAAGAACCTTTTCATGGGCTTGGATGAGCTTTGGAAAAAGGCGTTACCGTATATTCCTGAACGATATGTGACGGAATTGGACGCCATGGGAGCGGTGGCTGGAATCAGCCATGAGAACAGCCGCCGCATCGCCAGTTTTCCGGAATTTTTCCATTGTTCGGGCGTTGCGGCGCGCGGCAAGGCGACATCGCATGGGCAGGTCGTCCATGTCCGTGTATTGGACTATTTGCGTGAGTATAACCTCCAAAAGCTGGCGGCCATTCAGATCTTCATGCCCGACGGGATGATTCCGTGGATTTCCGTCGGCTTCGGTGGGCTGAACGGCACGATTACCGCCATGAATGTCAAAGGGCTGGCCATCGGCGAAATCGGCGGCCGTGGCGAAGGCAATTGGGACGGCATTCCCATGAGCTTTCTCATGCGGCAAATCGTAGAGGAATGTTCGAATGTCGCGGAAGCTTTGGAGCTTCTCAAAAAAGCGAAACTGACCTGTGAATTTTTCTATGTGTTGTCAGATAAAACAGGAAATCTTGCGTCCGTCTGGGCTGAATACGGAAAGCCGCCGCATATCGCAATGGCGGGGGAGAAAGGCGACTTCCTGCCGGAGGCGTTTGAAGACATCGCATGGTACACACGTCCGCCTCGGCAGGACGCGTTGCGCGCACGGCTTCATGAATATTATGGTAAAATCGACGCAGAGACAATGAAACAGCTTATCAAACCGCCTGTCGCCATGAATTCCAATCTGCAGGACGTGATTTTCCTGCCGCAGACGCTGGAGCTCCATTATACGTATGCAGGCGTTTCCACGTTGGCCTGTGACGAGCCGTACGGCCATGTCGATTTCGGAAAGCTTCTTGAATACTACAAAGAGAGCCTGAAAACTCGTCCGTAAATATAAGATGTTTAAAATAAGATTCTTGTCTTGAAAAATTAGAATATTTGCGACAAGTCCTCTATAAGTTCATTGGTACGACAGAAAGAGGGTGGCAGTTGATTTGAAAAATCAAGACAAGATATTACTATAATTAAACATTAGGACAATCATTTTTTCTCAATGGAGAGCATCATGAACATCGGAAAACATCTGATATTGGCATCGCTAGTTTTCTCATGCAGTATGCATGGTTTGTTTGCGCAGGAAGCCGCTGTTGTCAAAACAGAGGAGGGCGCCGTTAAAACAGAGGAAACAACCACTACTACCACTACCACGAAAACGGTCATCACGGAAAGAGTCGTGAAAGAGAAGCCCGTCTGGCAGAAGATGAAAGTCTGTGTCATGGATTTCACGACGATCGACATCGAAGGCCATAATCGCTTTCTAGGCGTCAACAACAAGCCGATCGTCGTTCCTGCGCAGAACACGCTGAACGATGAAGACCACAAGACGATCAACGGCGTCATGCAGGGCTTTGTCCGCATGATTGACGCATGGGACAACACGCGAACGAACCAGGCGAACCGCGAAGGCCAGGAGGGCGACAATGCGTTTACGCGTGACAAGGCGTTGGCCATCTACGCGAAGACCGTGGAAGGCCAGCCGCGCCCCATTGTGATCGGCGCTGATTACCTGACGGCGTATCTCGGCCGCTACAACGACGTGTTCGCCTGCATGGACAAGAACTTGCTCGGCACGACGATGATGAAAATCCGCCAGCAGCCGGACTTCCCGCAGGACTTCATGCTGAAGGTTGCTCAGGCCACTGGCGCGACGCATCTGATCTACGGCACGCTGTCGGACATCCGCACGCGCGAAAACCACTTCAAAGGCTACGGCATCGAGACGCATACGATTAATTATGACATGGATGTCATCATCAAAGTCGTGGATCTGGTCGCGCAGCATACGGTTTTCAGCAACGTCTATACCAGTAGCTACAATGAACGCCGCCCCGTCAGCAATGCGCAGTTCGACAAGGCGATCTACCAGAATCTTATGACATCCGCATTGCAGCAGGCTGCCGAGGAGCTCTATGAACTCTGCAAGCCTGGTGATGAAAACAAAATCCGGCCGACTCCGCTTCCACAGAATAACTGAGGCGTGAAAGTGTCATACGAATGAAAAACTAAACCATTTGAATTGAGGATATAACAATGAAAAAACAGATTCTGAACATCTTGTTTATTGCGATGGCACTGCCTGTGATTGTGTTCGGCGCGGACAAGCTCGGCGTCGCGGAGCCTGTTAGCAAAGGTACCTTGAAGGCGGAGGAAGTCGGCATGCTGTGGAGCATGTTGGAAACGTCTGTACAATCTGAAAAATACACGGTGATCACGCGTTCCGCCCTGCAGCAGATAATGACGGAAATCGGCCTGACGACGAGTTCCGATCTACTGAACATGAACACGAACCAGAAGGCGAAACTGGGCATGATCGAAGGCGTGAAATACCTTTTGGTCTCGGAAATCGGTACGTTCGGCACGCGCGTCAATTGTACGTTGCGCGTCATCGATTCCTCCACGGGCGAAGTGATTCCGCTGCGCACGGCCAATATCCGCGTGAAGGATCTGGATGAACTGGCCGACCAGCTCGAGCCTGCGTTGGAGAAACTCTTCTCCGACAACAAGCAACTGCGCCGTTCCGCGTTGCTGACGCCGATTGTCAAGGCCGCCAACGCACCTGAACATTTTTCTGATGATTTCACCGTGAACATGGAGAACTACCTCCTGCAGGCTGGCGTCCAGATCCAGAATCTGAAATCCGTGACGAGAATTTTGGCAGATAATGGCATTGGCTCCCTGCCGGAAGTCGAGCCGAAAACCTATTCGAAGATAGGCAAGTTGTTGGAAGTCGAACTGCTGCTCCAGCCGACCATTACAAAATTCGAACTGCAGGCCTTCCCGTTTGTCGTGACGGAGACTGGCTACCAGGGCGTGAATTATGTCGGTGTGATCGATGGTCACTTGCGCGTCATCTCCGCGCAGACAGGCACTGTCGTCGCCAGCATTCCAATAGATTTGAAGGTCTATTTCCAGAATCTGGACCGCCAGATCACAATGAACTGGACCACGGAGGACTATCACAAATACATGCTGAAGACGGCCATCGCCCAGCAGATCCTCCCTGAATTGTTCAAGTCGCTTCAAGAGCCAGCGCCCGTTCAGCAATAATACGTTAACAGAGGTCTTCGTACATGCGGAATCATATCTTCAGCTTCTTGTTGTTTGTCGTTGTCGTGGGCTTTTTGACGGGCTGTTCCACGATCCAGAACTGCCATAGCCAGAAAGAGCCGATGATGACCGCCTACATGATGGGCGACAATGCGCAGACTTTGTCGCTTGTCAACAAGAAGCTGAAGGAGCCCGCATGGTACAATTCGTCCGTCGTGAACACGGGGGATGAAATCGTCTGGCGGCTTGAGGCGGGTAGCCTGAACTTCAATCTCGGCAATTACCAGGAGGCCATCGCCCAGTTGAAGGAAGTGGAACGTCTGATTGAAGAGTACGATGACCGCGCGCTCATCAGCCTCCGTGATATGAGCACGGAGGCTGCGACAGCCGTCATGAATCTCAACGCGTTGCCATATCGTGGCTTGTGCCGCGACCGCATCGCGTTGTCGATTTACAAGTCATTAGCGTATCTGGGAAGCGGAAACGAAGACGCTTTCCGTGCCCAGCTGAACCGCCTCCGCAACGAACAGAAACGCGTGAAGGACGATTACGACAAGTATTTCGATGCGGACAAGAAGCAGATGGATGCGACATTGGACAGCCATGAGGATGTGGCCAATCAGGTGAATGCCAACGCTTCGCCAGAAGCATTGGCGGCGAGCAACCAGAATCCGCAGTTCGCCATCGGCTGGAATGAAGCGAAGGCCATCGGCGACAAGGGCTATGGCGATTTCATGAATCCCGCCGCGATTTTTCTCTCGGGGCTTGGCGCGGTACGGGACGGTAATTTCGACAATGCGCGGATTGACTTCGAACGCCTTTGCAAGGCGATGCCGAACAATCCGCTTTTCAAACGGTATTACGTGACAAGCCTTGTGAAGGCGGGACGGGAGATTCCGTCCGCTTATGCGGGCGTTGCGCCGTTCGAATTTCCGTTGGATCATGACTGCGTCTATGTGATTGTCGCCCATGGCCGGACGGCCGCTTTCAAGCAGATTGCCATCTACTTCCCGATCATGTTCGCCTTCCCTGTCTGCGAATATTATCCCGCGCCGTTCAGTTTCATAACCGTTGGTGCGGACGGGCAGGCCTATCAGGCCGTTCCGTTGGCGGATATGGACGCCATTCATTCGCAGGAATTTACGACGCGACTTCCTGGCATGATCGTTCGCACGGTCACGAGCACGCTCATCAAGGAGGCTGCATATTTCGCCGCCATGGAATCACTTAGGCATTCTGATCTGCCACCTGAACAAAAGCATGCGGCGGAACTTGTTGTGGCGCTGGGAGGTACGGCCTATCGCATCGCCATGAATACGGCGGATACGCGTTCATGGGAAATCCTTCCGAAGGAATTCCTGCTGACGCAGTTCCCGATGCCGCAGAATCGCACGCTGACCGTCCAGCTGACTGGTCAAGTCCAGCAGAATCTGGCCATTGATATTCCGGCGGACAGTCGCAGCGCGATTTTGTATATCAACGCGGCCAGCCCGTACAATGTTTCATGCCAAGTACTTCCAATCAAATCAAAATAAGGAGTTGTTAACATCATGAAGAAATCGTCATTAATCATTTTCTGCCTGTTGGCCGTTTTGTTAGGCGCCGGTTGCCGTCATAGCATGAATTCCATTGAGAATGCTGAGAAGGCGGGCATTGTGCATCCGATAACGGATATGCGGTTCATCATGGACGAAACATTGGCGAAGCATGTGGCGCTGTTGCAGATTGATACGGCCCGCAATGCCAACAATCTGCTGGAAGTTCAGCTGGAAGCCGCCAATTTCATCCATAAGGCCGCCAAAATCAAATATCAGTTCACGTGGTTCAATGCGCAGGGAATGCAGGTCAATACAGTTACATCCGACTGGGAGAAGGTGACGTTGATTCCTGGCCAGAAGCTGTATATCCGTCGTGTCGCCCCGCAGCCCGATTGTGCGGATTTCAAGATCAATCTGATTTATGACAAATAGTTAACATAATAAAAGAAGGAAAAACAGATGAAGAAAGTACTTGTTTTCGCAGCTGTCGCCGCCATCTTCCTGCTGAGCGGCTGCACGACCACCACGACCACCATCTATGATCCCGCCACGCAGCAGACGAATCTGCGGCAGCGCGGCAATGTCTCCGCCGAAGAGTTCCGCATCGTCGCCAAGGAGGCGATCAACGGTGCGCTGACAAATCCTAAATTCATGAATTTCCTGGCGGCGTACAAAGCTGAAATGCAGAATCCGAACGCGATTCCTGTCATGAAGCTGACGAAAGTCCGGAATGAAACCGATGATCCGGATCTGAAGATCGGTGAGCTGACGGATCTTCTGAGCGAGGCGTTGCTGAACTCCGGCATTGTCGATGTGACGATCGCTGAAGGCGCGGATTTGCAGACGGCCATCGCCGCTTCCCGCAATCTGGAATTGGATCCGAACTTTAATCAAGCGACTGTCGCACAGCGTGGCACGCTGACCGCCGCTCGCATTGTCCTCTGCCCGAAAGTCATTTCCAGCGAAGTGCAGGATGGCCGCACGCGGGCCGTTACCCGCACGTTTGTCTTGGAAATGGGCGACATCAAGACCGGCTTGCTCATGTGGAAGTTCACGAAGCAGCTCGGCTTCATGAAAAAGCACGGCGTGATTGGGTATTGATGAATGTGGCGCGGTGCGTCCCGCCTGCGCCGTGGAGGTGGCGGCGGCGTTCCCGCCGTCGCTACAACGGCGGGACGCCGTCGTTACAATTTCCACTCCAGTACGCCTTTGCCTTGAATGTTGACAATGAAGGCGTTGTGTTCGGGGAGCCAGTTGATTGAAATGGCTTTGCCCTGCCAGAGGACTTCGGACGGCTTGGCGGAAATTCCTGTCACCAATACATCCGTCGGTTTGGCGGGCCATAGATCCAACGTCGCGGAGGAATCGGAAGTGGCTTTGATGTCGCCTAATGCGTGAATGAAACGGCCTGTTTTCAACATCTTGACGTTGATGATCGGCGTTTCGTTGTAGGCCTGCGGCATGAACAGCTGCATCGTGCCTGGATTGATGGACGGACCGCCTTTCATGGCAGCCTTAAGGATGTAGGAATCAGGGAGAAGGCCAATCAGTTCGGGGCTGTCGCCATCGCGCTGCTGATAGGTGAATTGCAGGCCGGTCATCGTGATGCCGGTGGCGATTCTGTCCCACATGGCGCGTTTGGCGGAATCATCGAGAATGTCCATGTATTCGTAAAGGGCGTTGCGATAGACGGCGCCGCACCATTGGACGGGAAGGCCGATCCAGTTGGCCGCTGTCCAGAACGTCGCGCCGAGCACGGCGATCGTGCTGTACAAGCCTTTGGGATTCAGATGTTCGACGGGATTGACAAGATAGACAAACGGAACGCCCGTCAGCGCCCAGTATTCGGCCTCCTTCTGATATTTGGCGTCGCCGGAAATCTTGTAGGCGTTGACGGCGAGGACGAGCATGTAGGCGGAGCCGAGAATGTCGGGAGAATGTAACGGAATCTCCCATGTCTGGGCGCCGCGCGGGACATCGTTGCGATAGCATGCGAAGACGCGGTCGATTGTTTTCAGATATTTTTCGCGAATCGACGGATTGGCGGAGGCGAGCACGAATTTGGCGGAACCCATGAGGCTGGTGGCCGTCAGGCCGTTGGCGTGATCCGCCCAATGCGTCGTGCCGTAGTTCAATTTGACGTCCGGCGGCGCGGGACGGAAGGGATAGCTGCCGTCCCGACGAAGCCTGTCAAGATTATGATTGGCGTGGACGACGATGGCTTTCAGCCAGTCTTCACCGACGCCTTGATAGAGGAAGCTGAAGAGATTCTGGTAGTTATGGGAGATGCTGCTGCCGAAGTCTTTTGGCTGAAGAGTCGGAAGCGTTTGCGCAATGCAATCCTGAAGGCGTTTCGCAAGTTCCTTGTCCGTCGTCTTTTGGGCGATATAGTCCATGAGGACGATTGGATCGAAGGCCAGCCGCGGCGGATGGTGGTCGCTCTTGGTGTGGGCATGCCGCCATTTGTTTCCTTCACGGACGACGGAATCCAGCCAGCCGTGGGCCAGCATGGACAAGGCGCCTTGGAAACCGTCTTCATAGACGGGCGGGGGCGGAAGCGGATTGCGCTCCATGTAGTCCGCGATAGCGGAGGCTACGGTGTCGTCATTGTCACCGACGGCAATCGTCGCTTCCAGTTTCATGGGAGTGTTTTTATAAATAGGAATGGCGTGATAGACGCGGAAATCATTTTCAATTCTTTGCTGCCGCGGGCCGGGCGACCAGAGGGCGAACAGATGTCCGCCGGAATGGAACTGGCGGTCTGGAGAATCAAAAACGGTCGCGGGGAACTTGTCGTATTCCCATGACAGGGAGAGCCATTGCTTCTTGTGGGAGATCGCCATGAGCGGGAAGCAGAGCTTGTAGTCGTCGACCATGCGGCGGTCCGCTTTCTGTGGGGCGAAATCCTTTGTGTCAGACGACGGTTCATCGACAAGATATTCGACGCCCGCCAGCAGGCCCTGCGTCTTATGCGAACCGAATGATCCAAGCCCCGGAAACAACGTGATCCAAGGCATTTGGACGATTTGACGGTCTTCCGTCACACGAATGGACGTCGTGATGTTGACGGCATTGCCGTAGGCGGCCATGAATGTGCGCACGGCGGTCCATTCCGCGCCGCCACTGTCTTTGAAAATGGCGGTGGCGGTCATGGAGGAGGCGGTTCGGGAGATGGTCGTGACGGCGTCTTCGGCGAGATTGAAGACTTCCGTTTTGCCGTTGACGATGCATGCGAACAGCGGCCGGTCATGAGCGGATGCGAATGGAATGCGATTGTTTTCAATGAGATAGGCATCCCATTTGTTGGGCGCATGGCGAATGGTCAGCTTGCCGGACGACAGGACGGCGGCATCGTCGCCAACGACAATCGGGGAAGGCGTGATGTCGAATTGCGGCTTGAAAAGCGTCGGCATAGGAATCGCTTTGATGGTGGCGACGGTGATTTCGCCTTCATACATGCATGGATCGATACGTAGGCGGGAATCAGCGGTAAGACGCGGAATGATAACGCGTTTGGTAACCCATTCGTTGCGACCGTCATTGGTGAAACCCGTCTGACGGAGAGGCGTGAAACTGGGGCCATAGAAAATAGAGATGCTCTTGCCTGTTCCTTTGAAACGGAATTCAAGAATGAGTTGCTCATAGTCGCCGTCGGGCAGTTTGGGAATGACTGGACCTTCGATCCACGGGTCTTCGCGGCCGGAACTGACGGCATGGAGGCCTTCATCCGTAGGCGTGACAGAGGCGATGTCATGGTTGCCAAACCATCCGCAAGTGTTTTTGTTACGGAAATCAAAGAGCATGGTTTCCTGTGCATGAATGAAAATGGCAAGGAGGATGAAAGCCGCGGCCAGTTGTCTCATGTTGCATTCTCCTTTATGATAAGGATTTGCTCTGTTATTTCCGCCAGAACGACGGGAGGAAGAGGACCAAAATCGTATAAAGTTCCAGACGGCCTGTGATCATCGTGATGGCCAGAAGGATTTTGGATATCGGGCGGAACCAATGGTAGTCTCCAGACGGGCCGACATGACCGAAACCAGGGCCGATGTTGCTGATGGCGGCGATGGAGGCGCCGAAGGCTGTTTTGACGTCAATGCTGATTCCATATGGTTTTGGCATGGGTACAGTCGAATCCGTGGCGGAAAGGCTCAGTTGTGTTTGGTCAAGAACGGTATCTGCTTTTATGTCTGCTTGCGCGAGATTGGATTCCGCCACTTGCCTGTAGTGGGCGTTCGGGCGGTATTCCGTGATGGTCAACAAGAGCGCGACGGCGATGAAGATGGCGAGATAGCACAACACGAAGGCGAGCGTCTTGGCGACTAGCGGATCGTCGATCCGTTCACCGCTGAGGCGGACGGTGGCGATTGTGCGCGGATAGACGCAATGCTTGATTTCATTGATGAGATGTTTTCCGACGACGATGAGCCGTGAGCATTTCATGCCGCCGGCCGTGCTGCCGCCGCAACCGCAGGGGAACATGAGCGCACAGATGATGAGAATGGCGACAGGACAGTTCCAAAGTTCGTAGTCGGATGTGCAGAAACCGGTCGTCGAGGCGATGGTGAGGACTTGGAAGGCCACGATTCGCAGGTAGTTGGGAATGGTTCGTGGGAGGAAGGACGGATCGCCTGTCACGCTGATGACTTCGGGAGAAGAGAAATAAACCAACGGTGTGATGATCAGAATGGAAATGACGACCATGCCTGTGAAGAAACGGAACTCTTCGTCAGCGAAATAGGGGAACTTGCCTGTGAAGACAAGTTTCAGCACAAGGGAGAAATTGCATGCGGCGACGAACATGATGGCGGTGACGCTCCACTGGATTCCGGGAGACGAATAGTAGCCGATACTGGCGGTCTTGTTTGAAAAGCCGCCCGTGGCGATGGTGGAGAGCGCATGGCAGACGGAGTCGAACATGCCCATGCCGAAATGATGGTAGAGAACGCCGCCGAGAATGGTGAAGAAAAGATAGACTAGGGTTACGTAGAGGATGGAGCTTCCGAGACGCGGCGTGAGCTGCCCGCTATCTGTCTTCAATCCAGGTACTTCTGCATTGTAGAGTTGTGTGCCGCGGCCGACTTTGAGTAGCGGGAGAACCAATAGGACGAAGAAGACGATGCCGACGCCGCCGAGCCAGTTGAGGAGGCATCGCCAGAAAAGGAGCCCTGCCGGAAGTGGCAGATTGGCCGGATCGTGGTAGGGGAGTGATTCGACGATATTTCCAAGCTGCGTGCCGTCTCTTGTCAGAAGTTCCGTATTGATGACGGAGGCGCCGGTCGTGGTCAGGCCGGAGGCCGTTTCGAAGAAGGCGTCATAGGCCGAAAGATTCGCGCATGTGATGAACGGGAGGGAACCGAAAACCACGGCGACGAGCCACGCGAGGGCGACGGTCACGAAACCGTCCCGTGTGGAGCTGCCGAAATCCAGTTCGCCGCGTTTGCGTTCCGTCAATTTACAAAGGACGTAACCGATGATGAATGTCCAGACGGCGCATCCCGTGAAGCGATAGACAAGTATGTCCGGATCGCTCATGATGAAGGAGACAGCGGATGAAACGCCCATTCCAAAGGAAAGGAAAATCAGCAGCAGTGAGATGACGTATAGGATGGCGCGATATTTCATGGTGGTGGAAAGTTAGCCGAAATAAGGCTTGATTTGCTCTTCGGAGGCGGGTGTGACGATGGCCGCGACGACGTCGCCTTCCTTCAGTTCCGTGTCGCCGTTTGGCGTGATGACGTCGTTGCCGCGGAAGATCATCGCCAGTACGGCGGAGCTTGGGAGCGTGCTGTTGCGGAAATCACGTAACGTCTTGCCGATGAGTGTCGAAGACGATTTGATGGTGAATTCCTTGAGGAAGGCCTGGAAGGCGAGCAGCCTGGAGTCGATGCGGAAGGAGCTTTCCTCCATGAGGCGGAAAATGGCGTTGAGGGAGACGAGCGTCGTATTGAAACCGCTGTCGATGACGTCCATGGCCGGCAGGATGGAAATGTATTCGGGCTTGTGGGTGACGGCGACGACCTTTCGCGCACCGAGTCGTTTGGCGAGAATGCAGCTGAGGATGTTTTTTTCATCCTCTTCTTCAATGCCGATGAATGTGTCGCATTTGGCGATGCCGGCCTCCTTCAAGACTTCTTCGTCCGTGATGTCGCCGTGGACCATCATGACGTCGTCCGGCATGTTGTTGAGGAACTCTTCGCTTTTTTGTTTTGAATCCTCCACGAAGCGGACTTCCGTCCCTTCATCAAGCAGCTTGGAGGCGATGATTTCGCTGAGTCTGTTGGCGCCCGCGATGATGACGAGCCGCCGTTTTTTGTCCGGCTGGCCTTCCATGTAGTCCAAAAACTGTTCAACGTATTCTTTATGGCCGGCGATGTAGAGCTTGTCGCCTTGGTAGATCATGGTGTCGGCTCGCGGAACCATCAGCTGGCGTTCCCGCACGAGCGCGGCGATACGGATTTTGCTGAGAAGATCAGGGTTCGGAATATCCTGAAGATGAACGCCTTGCAATGGAGAAGCGGAGGTGACGACCGCCGTGATAAGCGTTGCGTCATGGTTGGAGAACTGGATGCTTTCCAGAATGACATGGCGTCGTAGGGATTCGATGATGCTGTTGGCACATTCCGCAGGGGAGGAAAAGGCCTTGTCGATGCCGTAGAATTCCGGTTTGATGTTCAAATCGGCATTGAACGTGTCCATGGAATACACGCGGCAGATGGTTTTCCGCACGCCGAGATGTTTGGCGATCATGCAGGCCAGAATGTTGGAGGCCTGGTCGCCAGACACGGCGATCAGTATGTCCGCTTTTTGGATGCCTGCCTCCTCCATGATTTTGACGTTCGTGGCATCGCCTGCGAGCGTCATGACGTCCAATTTTTCATGGATACGGGCGAATCCCTCCTTGGAGACGTCGATGATTGTCACGTCATTTCGTGCGCTGCTGAGCCGTTCCGCCAACAGCTGTCCGAGTTCCCCTGCGCCTATGATGATGATTTTCATATTTCCAAGCCTTTTAATCGAATATACAATTATACAACATATAAATTTAATCAAGAAAAAGGATTTGACAAGAAAATATGACGGCGAGTTGACTTTATGACGGTGTGGTTTACGTTTCTTATAGTATCTTTCTAAATCATCTTATTAGGACATGGTATTATGCAGAGAACATTTTCACCAAAACGAAAAGGCCCGATGATCACGGCCATTATGACGGGCGAAACGCCTGAAGAGTTGATCGCGCAGATTCGTGGCGCGGAATTCGACGGTGCGGACGGCATCGGCATTGATCTGTCCCATCTGAAACCTGAATTTCGGGAAGTGAAGGCATTGGAACGGATTATCGGAACGGCATGCCTCCCGTTCATGTTCTTCTTCTACCGCAACGATTGCTGGAAGGCCTGCCCGACGGATGAATCTCGTCAGGAGGTTCTGTTGAAGGCGGCTGAAGCGGGTGCGGCATGCATCGATGTCATGGGCGATCTGTATAATCCGTCGCCTCGTGAACGCACATATGATGAAACCGCCATTGCGAAGCAGAAGGAGCTGATCGCGAAAGTACATGAACGCGGGGCGGAGGTCGTCATGTCGTCGCACATGTCCGAGCCATTGACTTCGGCGGAAGTATTGGACCAATTGCAGGAATTTGAACGGCGCGGCGCGGATATCGTCAAGATCGTGACGACGGTGAACACGGAGGAGGAGTTGCAGGAGGCCATCAAGACGACGATGCTGTTGCACCATGAATTGAAGAAGCCGTTCATCCATCTGGTGAACGGAAAATATTCACGCTTCCATCGTTTCATGGGGCCTGTGCTTGGCGTGAATGTCTGCTTCGCCGTCCACCGCTATGACTTGCGTTGGCCGATGACGCAACCGACCGTCAAGGCGTTGCGCACAGTCGTCGATACCATGCATTTCCATTTAAGTGACTTTGATTGAAAAGGGAAACGTGTGGAGGATGCGATGACGCACGTCTGTCAATATAAAATGACGCCGCAGGAGCTTCGCTGGGCGATTCGTGCACGCCATCGCCATGTCTATGCGTGGCATTGGCGGTTGGCGCATGTTGTCATCGGACTTCTTCTTGTCATCGGCTGCGGTGTGTCCATGGTGCGGATCGTGGAGATTGGCTATACGGAAGTCGCTACACCGATGTTCTTTACGATGTACGGTTTGTTTTTCCTATTGGGGCTGATTTTGCTTTTCTACAAGCAAGTCTCCGTCATCGTGCAACTGATGAATGCGAAGAAGAACGGCTTGTTCGGAAAGGAATTCAAATACGAGACGTCGATGGATGGCGTTGCAAGCGAAGGATTTGGAACGGACGTCACGCTGGCGTGGCGGACGTTTAGGGAAAGCGGCGTGGAACAGCATGGCATCATTTTGATTCTGCCGGGCGGTGCGTTCCATTGGTTGCCGAAGGATGGTTTTGAGAATGAGGCGGCATGGGAGGAAACGGCGGAAATCGCGCGTAAACGACTCCCGAAAAAAGATGTGGATTTGATCAATTGAAAAGGAAGGTGCGTATGTTGAACTGGTGCAAATGGTTGCTGGGGGGAATGGCGCTGTTGTGCGGGACGGCCGGCGCCGTTGATTTTCTGAATTCGGACTCGATATGGGAGTTTACAGGGGAGAATACGGCGGGCGGAAGCGTCCGCTGTGAAATGGTTGACGCTCCCGGAAAGCCTGGCCTCAAGACGTTGAAGCTGACGTTCCGCAAGAAAGAGCACAAGCAGGATTGGCTGGACGTCCAGTACAAACCGCTTCCGACGCTTGATTGGAGCGCGGAAGATTTTGTTGAACTTCCATATTATGCGGAAAAACCGAATATTCCGTTGCATGTCAAAATCATGGGCGACAACGCCGCAAATCCGAACAGGGCGGTGATCGAACATCCATTGCCTGAAAAAGGAGCGGAACCGCCATCGGCCGGCCAGTGGCACATGCTGAAGCTCCCGTTGCCAAAGGACACGAACATAAAGAAAGGCGTGAACATGATCAGCGTCTATTGCCCGATGATGGAGCAGAATGCGCTGCCGTTGAATGAAGATGTCGTGTTCTATATTGGTTTGGCCAAATACAAGGCGAAACCGCGTGTCCCATGGCCGCCTGTAAAGGAAAAAATCGCCCAAAAGAATATCGTCGTATGGGACAGCCCCGTCACGGATGGTTCTCCATGGCTAAAGGTTAAAGACGGCAACAATCAGAACGACCATGCGGCGGAGTTCAAGGATGGCGCGATCTGCTTTGTTTCAACGGCTAATGGTTGGAATGAATTCACATGGTCGGATCATTTACGGCTGATATTGAAGCCTGAAACGACGTATCGCCTTGATTTTGATTATGATGTGACGGTTGATTTGAGCGGTCCTAACTGTATGTTCTACAGTCTTATCCGCTGTGGAGAACCTATCACCAAGGATGTCGGCTGGCAACAATGGCTGGGCGGTATGGGTCAGAAAGGCCATCGCTCGAATTTCTTCACGACAAAGGAAAATCTTGACTATCGGGTGATTTTTGGCATACGTGACATGGGTGGCATTAGCATCCGCAATATCCGAATCGTGGAAGTTAAATAAATGGAGACAAGGGACATGAATAGAATATGGTTGGCAATGATTGTCTTTTGCGGATGCCTGTTTGGGCAGGCCGTTGAAAAGGATGTGTATCTGACGGGTGGTTGGGGGTGCAATGGCTCCAAGGAAGTGTTGGAACAATATGAGAAAGCGGGATTTACGTTGGTACAGCATGGTTCGCTTCCATGGTTGCAACGGAAGGATTTTCAATCAATTCATTGCGTAACAGGCCGTCCTCCCGCCGATGCGGCGAAGCCGTTTGAGACGGCTGATGGTAAGTTGCTGAATTCCGTCGGACTGTTCACCCACGTCAATTTCAACGCGCCGAGCGTGGAGAAATGGTGGGAGGAATACGTGCCACGCGTCGCTAAGGAGACACGCAACGCTGATAAAATCGCTTATTGGAAGGTCCATAATGAATTTGGTTTCCACAGCGGTGAGTTGTTTGACTACAGCGAAGGTTCCATTGCCAAATATCGTGCATGGCTGAAGAACCGCTATGGTTCCATTGAACAATTGAACGATGGCTGGAATACGACGTGGGTCTCTTTCGACGTTGTCGAGCCGCCACGTAAGAATTTGGCAGACAATCTTGCGAATTGGCTGGAATGGCGTCGTTTCACATCATGGAATTTTGCACGCTATTTTCGCGAGACGGGTGATATGTTGCGCAAAATCCTCCCGAATGCGAAGGTTTCCGACAATTTCTACATCACGCCTGGTCTCGACGGATGGGATTTGTTCGAACTGGCGAAACAGACCGACTACATGGCGATGGACATCTATGCCATTGGCCGTTGGGACAATCTGATGAACAACATGGACATCGCACGTTCGGCCGCATATGCATGGAAGAAAGATTTTCTCATGATGGAATATCACGCAGGACCAAACAACTGGATTACGAAAGTATATGACTGGCAGTTATATACAGAAGCTCTTCTGGCGTGGGCGCGTGAATCACGCGCGTTGCAATGGTATATGTGGAATTCAGGAAAGAGCGGCCGTGAAGAGGGCATCCATGGTATTCTGGATTTAGAGGGCCGTCCGACAGAGCGCATGACGGCCGTCACACGGATTTCTGCATTTGCGCAACGTTTTGCACCGTTGCTTAAGAGGGCGCATGTCATGCCAAAAGTCGCCGTTATCGTCTCCCAAGACAGTCAATATTATCAACGCGCTGTCGGAAAAGGCGTCTGGGACTACATGAACATGAACAACAGGCTTGGCCGCATGTTGGATTTGGCTGGCATCCCATATGTTTTCATGGATGCGGAGCAGATGAAAGAACAGAATCTGAATGAATACGAAGTACTGATTGTCGGGGCGGTTCCCGTCGTTTCCGATGCGGCCATGGCGCGTTTGGATGCATTTGCGACGTCTGGCAAGGCCGTTGTCTTCCATCCGTTGGCGGCGACCATGAATGAATTCGGGCAGAAACGCGTTGGCAAGCAATATTTCAAAGAAGAATTGCTCAAGGCGGAGGATGGCAGGCTGTTCGCCTCCTATCCGCTGATTGAGGGAAAAGGTGATTACATTGTTGAGACCGTCGGCAATGGAAAGAAAGCATATTGCAGTTGGAGTTTTACAGGCATTGACACAAAGGATCGTGACGCTTTCCAGAAATTGGCGGATGCCTACGCGGATATGTTGTTGAAGACCACGGGATTGAAACCGTCGATCCATGTCGCGTCCGATGGTCTGAGCCCAGCCTCAATTGATGTCCGTTTGCTGCGTGACAAGAAGTTGAATATGTTGTATGTCACGAAGACAGAACGTGTTCCGGTGAATGTGACGTTGACGTTGAATGACTTCCATGAACCGACGACGGGATGGTTCTATGCTCCCGATACAGCGGCTGTCAAGAAAATCGACGGACAATTGGTGGACGGCAAGCTTCAATTCAAGCTGGATTTGGCGGACAACGCTGGCAATGGCGGCATTCTGCTGTTCGGCGAATGGCAGCCGATTGTTGACATCGCCTCCGCCTCCGGACAGGATACATTCCGTCCGGGCGAAGAGACGGAACTGCTTGTCGGTGTGGTGAATATGGCGCCAGTAGCCGTTTCGGGCACGGTGCAGCTGACTCTCCCTGAAGGTTGGAAAGCGGTTCCCGTCAACGCCACAGCGGAAGGTATACGTTCCAGCGTGACCGCTATTGAAGCGGGGCAGCGCGGGCAAGTCGCGTTCAAGCTGTCCGTTCCGCAGGATGCAAAATTGGATTTCTTCGCGTTTGAAAATCCAATTACTGCAGATGTGACATTCACAAGTGGCGTGACGGGAACGCTTTCCGCCAAAATGCAGCCGTTCGTGAAACCGACGCTGGACATCCGCGTCGTGTATCATGACCAGATTCTGAATCCGTGGCAGGAATTGACACCGCCGATTCTGCGTTGGGGATGGGATTCGGAAGTGCAGACGCCACCTCCGCCGCCCATGGCCGTTCGCAGCCACGTCAATGCAAAACTGGAATTGGACGCCCGCGCGGATTTGATCGGCAAGCCGTTGGATTTGTCCGTCGTTCACGAAAACGGGACGAAAGGCGATGTGTATTTTAAAACGGGACGGGGCGAAAAGCCGTTGGAGAAAAACATGGAGGTTGTTTTCAATCTTCCTATTCCGGGAAAATACATTCTGACGGGAAAGGTCGGCGGATTTACGGAGCAGGCTGAATTCGAGGCGGCGGCGGGAGTCGAGACGGCCGCCGTGGCATCTCGAAAGATGAAGCCGATCAGTTGGCATCCGACGACCGGGACGCCGATAGGGCTTGCGACGCAAAAGGTTGCCAAAGGAACTCCCGTGAAGTTGGAGCTTTCAGAAGAGGCCATGAAAGGTGGCAACGTACTGCTGAAATGCAATCCACATGGATTTGGAAAACAAGATGCAATCAAAGCAATCCCGTACGCAAGAACTGCAGGCGGAATCATTTTCAATGCGGATGCTGATGAAAATGGCGAAGGCACGTATGAATTCTGCTTGCAAAAAGATTTGGATAAAAAACTGCCAAAAGCCGCTCCGCGTGTTTCCTGCGAGCAACCGGACGCCGACCACATGGTCGTTTCAGGAGATTCCTACAGGATTTTCTTCAACACAACGTTCGGCTGGATTGAAAAGATGCAGATGAAGACAGCAGACGGTTGGAGCGATTTTCTTGTGGAACGGACTGGTCCTGTGCTGTCAACGATGGACGGAAAGGTCGCAGGCCCTGAAACAAGTTCTGGAACGACGTCGCTGACTTATACATTTAATAATGTGTCCGGCTATCTGGAATTCCAGCGTCCGCTCGACGACGGCCATGTCTCCATGAAGGAATGCTGGACATTCGAGCCGAATCACATGAAAGTGGATATCCGTATGTACAATAATACGCGCGCGCCCGTGAGATATCGTTCGCTCATCTACGAGATCGGTGCCAATGACAAGACGGCCCCCGTCTGGAAGATACTCGACGATGACGGGAAGGATGTTGATTCAGGACGCGTTGAAAGCGGGCGGGTCGGCCAGACGACAAAAGGGCAGACCTTGATTTTGGATACAGACAAAGGGCCGTCCATGGCGGTGACATTGCGCCGTTGCGCGCAGAACATGGCATGGGCTGCCATCAACAATATAGTGCAGCATGGGGCCGCCCTGACGAAAATCGATCTGGTTCGTAGCATGTCGGTGGATCCAGGCGATTTCATCCTTGCGGAATTCGATTGGTGGCCTTCGACGGATGGTCGTCCGGCTGTCGGAGATCCCCATGTATTTGTCTATGCCGATGACAGTCGCATCGGAAAATAATCCAATATGAGACACCATGGACAGGAGTTGTAGAGGCTTTTAAAGCTCCTGCCCATGGCAAAAAGCCGTTTTTCTTGAGAAAAATCAAAAAAAATCTTCGACGTGATTTGAAAACGGAAAAAGACGATGTAATTTAATCATCCGTCACCGCTCAAGGGGATGGGCAACCATCTGCAAGAGCAGGCAATCAGAAGAATTCACGGAGTTTCTTGCGAAATAGGAACGAAATGAGTGCTTTCTGAAACATCAAATTTCTGTTTCAGAACATACGATGTTGCCTTTCCGTGAAAAAAATCGCCGGCTCCGCTTGCAAAGGCGGAAAGGCGGTGTAAAGTAATGGTCGTGACGAAAACGGCGGCTTGATCCGCCGGCTCTTTGGAAACCGAGCAGCGCAATATGAGCGAACATGATTTTTTGAATGGAAGGGTTCCCCATGCGAGGCATGGGGCTCCTCCCCGATAAAATCCTTTAATTAATTATTTATTGAATCGACAGGATGGCGGCTTTCGCCGCCGTTTGGACTTTTCAGAGAT
>JAFZIJ010000137.1 GCA_017554445.1 Victivallales bacterium | reverse complement strand
GTGGGATTGATGTCGATGAAGGTGACGACTCTACTGAGCGCCCCTTCGATTGCGCGCACATGCGAACGGATGTTTTCTGCGATGAAGTTGAGGATGTCCGAAGGTATCTCGCGATTGCGTGCCTGCATCTTCGATTTGAGAATGGCCAAGCGCGTTTCGTAGGAAGGCGATTCAATTTCCGTGACCATGCCTTGCTGGAAACGCGAGATGAGGCGCTCTTCCAGCTGAAGTTCCTTTGGCGCGACGTCGCTCGTCATCACCACCTGCTTGTTGTAGATCAGCAGTTGGTTGATGGTATTGAAAAATTCTTCCTGGAACTGCTTCTTTCCGACGATGAACTGAACGTCGTCCAACAGCAGCAGATCATACTTGCGATAGCGTGCCCTGAAAGACGGCAGTCCAGCCGAGGCGATGGCGTTGACATATTCGTTGAGGAATGTCTCGGACGTGATGTAGCAGACGGAAGCTTCTGGATTGTTGTCCAATACGTAATGACCAATGGCTTCCATAAGATGCGTCTTGCCAAGTCCCGTTCCGCCCCAAATGAAAAGCGGATTGTAGGCGGTTCTTCCCAATCCCTTCGCCACGGCCGTTGCGGCGGCGTGCGCAAAGGAATTTGAAGGACCTCTGACAAAATTCTTGAACGTGTAGTTTTCGTGCAGCGGCAATGTGGAAGGAAGCGCGCGTGCGCGCCGTGTTGCCTGTGAACTCTTGGACTTGACCTGTTTTTCCTCTACTGCGGCCTTCGGGATAGCACTTGGCTTTTCGATGACGAATACCACTTTGATGCCGTCTCCCAAACCGGCATTTTTGATGGCAGCTTCAAGCGGCTTAGAATAGAGTTCAGAAAACCACTGCTTCTGGAGATCCTCCGCTACGCCAATCCGAAATTCAGATCCCAAAAGTCCATGCGAAAGGAATTGGGGAAAGTGAAGTTCCATTCGCTTGACTTCCTCAAGCGATTGCAGACTGCCGCGATAGGTCGCGACAATCTTTTCCCATGCAAGGGATTCGTTGTTTGATTCAGACATGTCCTAAAGGTCCTAATGAAATTGTCGGTTAATATTGAAGCATATTTTGGGGAAGATTCCACGCAAAAGAAATGATAAGAAATGAACAAGATATGAACAACCGCTTGTTCATAACAACGGCATACTTTATATATTAAGAAATTTATCTTGATGACTTGAAGAATTTTCTCATTTCATCAGAAGTTTTGCAAGCAAGTAACCGTTCATAACCATTCTCAGCCCTAACGGCACGACTTAGAAAGGCCATCAGCTGAAGGTAGGGCGACTGGGCGGATTCTGGCGCGATGGTCATGATGATGATCTGTATGGCGGAATGATCAATTGTTTCGTAGTCGGGAATGGATCCGTTTTCGTTTTTGGAGTTGTCCACGAGTGCCACAGCACCGATGATGGAAGTTACGGCGTCCGTGCGTCCGTGCGGCACGGCGATACCATGGTCAAGGCCGGTCGGCATGGAAGCTTCACGGTCAAAAACGGCTTTGCGCATTTCTTCAATGTTCTTGACATTTGACGGATTGGCTTCCGCAATCATCTGCGTGAGCTTTTCAAATGCTTCCTTCTTGGAATCAGCCTTGAAGTCAGGCACCATCACAAAATGCTGAAGACATCTGAAGACATTCGAGGCGGCCGCGGCCTGCGCCAAATCCTTTTCATCCGCAATGGTCTTCTTCAACTCGTCCTGTCCCAGCGGCTTGCGGATGGCTAGAAGGAGTTCGTTCAACTGACTTACAACTTCCATCCAGGCCTGGCGTACGATATTTTCCTCTTCGGCGGTGCATTCCACGGTGATGTTGGAATCCTTGCGCTGCATGGATATTTCCATCGTGTCCATCGAGACGTGCCAGATGTTTTCCTCGGGGTTGAGCAGATGGGTGAAGAAGCCCTCCTGCCTGAACT
>JAFZIJ010000136.1 GCA_017554445.1 Victivallales bacterium | reverse complement strand
TCGCGCATCTTCACGCGTACGAGGCGGAGCTCGCGCATCTTCACGCGTACGAGACGGAGCTCGCGCATCTTCACGCGTACGAGGCGGAGCTCGCGCATCTTCACGCGTACGAGACGGAGCTCGCGCATTTTCATGCTAAGTTATTGGTAGCCATTGTTTTGACGATGGTGCCTTCCCGTAGCGTTTTGAGCGTGATGGACGTGTCGTCCATCACGGCGTAGCCGGGCTTGGAGAGGGATTTTGGGATGGTCGTGGAGCCTGGATTGACGTACAGGTTGCCGTTATCTTCTTCCAGCCGTGGAACATGCGTGTGGCCGGAAATGACGATGTCGCCCGGCGAGAGCGGCGGCAGCGGAAGATGGCCGTGCGTCACAAGACAGCGGTGGTTGGCATGGAAAACCATTAGGTAATCGCTCATCATGGGAAATTCGAGAAGCATCTGGTCGACTTCCGCGTCGCAGTTGCCGCGAACGGCTAAGATCTTTTCCTTCTGTGTGTTGAGCAACGGCGCGAGATCGGCCGGATCGTAGCCGATGGGCAGCATGTTGCGTGGGCCGTGGTAGAGATAGTCGCCACAGAGGATGAAATAATCCGCGTGTTCGCGTTGGAAGGCATCGATGGCGAGCTGGAAGGCGTCTGTTGCGCCGTGGATGTCGGAGATGATGAGAAAACGCATTTTTTCAATTTACTGGATTTACTGGATATTCTGGATTTACTGGATATTCTGGAAAATCTGGATTTGTACCATCTCCAGAATTTCCAGAACTTCCAGAACTTCCAGGAGTTATTTGATGGCGGGGAGGATGTCGGCGGCTTCGCGAGGGCCGAGTTGGAAGAGGATGAAGCCAGGCATGTGGTTGGCGCGGGTGGCGTTGATTTGACGGCGGACTTCGTCGAGCGAGAGTCGTTCGGAGGAGACACCGATGCCGGGAAGGATCCGTTTGGGTGTCCCCAAGTCTTTGATCTGACGTTGGATGTCCGCCTCGAAGAGCATCGTCGTGGACTTGTAGTTCATGGGGCAGATAAAATCGATGCCATTTGGTCTGAACCATTCCGGCCAGTTCTGCGCGACGGTCTTGCTGGCGATATTGAGATCGGGGAAGACAGCGACGGAGACTTTGACGGTCGGTCGAACAGCTTTGACGGCCTGTGCGCATTCGGCGACGAGCGATGAGATGACCATTTGGCGGAAGGATAGCCATTCAGTGCGGAGCGGACTTTCGTTGAGGACGTCGGCCGGCCAATGGGCGAGCTTATGCTGGATGTGGTTTTCGAAATACGCGCGACATGTGGGGCAGAAGCACGTCTGGCTGGAATTGAAGCGGATCAGATCCAAATGGATTCCATCGACAGGGAATGACTGGGCGATGGTTCGCGCAAGATTGACGACTTGTGAACGATTGAGCGGATTGGACGGGCAGAGCCAGTCGATGGGCTTTCCGGCGGTGTCGATTTGGAATCGGCCCGCATTTTTCATGGCCAGCTTGAAATTGTCAGGAGCCTCCATGGCATGCAGGCAGTTGATCCATGCATGGACTTGGACGCCGTATTTGCGAGCGGCGGCGATGCACTCTTCGAAAGCAGGCTGGAACGGTTGCCGTGGAAGGAGGTTCGTGGAGAAATTGGCCGCATATGGCGAGGCCGTGAACGGGAAGACGGCAGTGATGTGGTTTTGCTTTAGCATCGGGATGACGTTGTTCCAGTTCTGGCCGGGCAGACCGGACAGCGAACGGCACCAGACGGCGCGGAATTCGTTGGCGGGCGCGGCGATCTGCTGGAACGGCGGGGTGGACGACAACTTTTTACTCTTGCGTGAGAAGTGGATGGATGTGCTGTATTGGCCGGACTGGAAAAGGCGGTGGGCCGCTTCCAATGCTGTGGCGATTTGCGGCTGCACATACCTGGGCGCGTCCTGATAGGCGACGCTGGCTTCCTCAATGCATGTCGAGGCGGCGATTCGTTTGATATCCGGCAGGAATTGCGATGTCTGTTCGACGAGCAGGGGGACGGCGTTGGCGGGATCGACATTGAGAAAAACGTGCGTCATCCAGAAGCCGTTGTCCGTCTGGATGATGGCGGGCCATGTGGTTTTTTTCCCGTTGGAGTCGTACCACTCGGCGGTGACATTGAGTTGCTGAAGATCGTTCGACACACCGATGAAAGACGTGGATGGTTGGTAGAATGAATGGGTCCCAAGCAATTTCCCCTTAGCTGGCATAACGCCAGCCAACGGAAGTGGCAAGTCTTTCACATGGATATAAGTGGCATTCGGAACTTTCATATGCGCCGCGATGATGGGCGGCAGCGCATGGAACAATCCGACCTTCGAGCCGCGTTTGATGAGATTGGCGACGGCCATGTGCTGCGACGGGGAGCCATCTATTATATACGGGACGAACGCGAAGGCGTACGGCTTCAGATAGATGGTCTGGCAATCGACATCTTCAATGACGGCGGGGCGGAGACCGTAGGACGCCAATGCGTCACCAAGTATTTCCGCATAGTGGTATGACATTTTGATCTTGTCAGCGGCTGTAGCGGCCGTCCCGCTGCGGAGGATGGCGAAGCTGGCGTTTGGACGAACGCATTCCAGTTCGGCCAGATGGAGGGAAAACTGCCCTAGACCCTTTTTGTTGGCTGCGATGCGGAGCATGGTGCATTGCGACCATGATTCCGGATTGCCTTCAGGCTTGAATTTCGTCTTCGGGATGAAGATGGTCTCCCATGCATTTTCGCGAGTCGGCGAGAAATGCGCTGCGTACCAGGTGGATGCGAATTTCAGATAGATGTCGAAAGGGGCGGCGAGCTGCGGATTTTGCACGAAAATGCGGAGGCGGATGCCTGCGCAATGGACAAGATTCGTATGGAAGGAGAAATCCCAGTAGGCGCGGGAAGGCGGTGGAGGTAGCTTCGGATCATTCGACGGCGGTTTGAATTCCGCGTTCATGATGAGTTCCGTCGATGACCCATGGTTGGCGAGAACAGGCTGCAAGGCGGCGCCTGATGCGCGTGAATTGGCGACGGCGATTCGGTTGTTGAGCATTTGGGCCTGGATGGCGGTCATCGCCGCGCAAAGCCAGAGGATGGAGAAGAATAGTCGCGTCATCAAGTCAAGGTGTCCTATTTGAAAGAGATGAAAATACGAATGTAAATTTAGTATTATAATAGAAGTTGTGCAATAAACAAGTTGCGTTATATTCAGATGATGTTAATCACAGACAGTTGAAAACATTACGGTCATGGCAATGAATCAAACAGGAATGATGACAGCTGGCGACTTGTCGCCGATATTATGGCAGATACATGCGATCGCATTCTGTTTGGGATGCGTCATTGGAAGTTTCTTGAACGTCGTGGTCTGGCGAATCCCGCGGGGGGAGTCGTTGCTGACGCCGCCCAGCCACTGCCCGAACTGCGGACATCTGATTCGTGCATGGGAGAATATTCCCATCATCAGTTGGCTGTGCCTTCGTGGGCGTTGCAGCGGCTGCCACCAACCGATTTCCATCCGCTATCCGCTGGGCGAATCGGCGACGGGGCTGCTCTTTTTTATAATATGGTATGCGATTTCACGGCGAAATCTGCCGATTGCAGTGCTACCTGGATATTTTTATCTGACGGGGGCGTTGCTGTCGGCCGCCTTGATCGACATAAAGCACCGCATAATTCCGAATGAAATCACTTATTCGGGATTGATTGTGTCGTTGATGCTGGCCTTGCTGATGCCGACAGGACGTCTGGCCTTGCTGGTGCCGAGGGGAAATCTTGCTCTCCAATTGGGGGGTGATCCAAGCCATGGCTCCTTTTTCTTCTCGTTGGTCTGTACGCAGGTGGAGCGTTTGCTGGGCGTCGATTTATTGGCCATGCCGATCATTGCGGCGTTCACGGACTGGCTGTTCGGTGTGTTCGCGGGTGTTGTTCTGCTTGGCGTGTTTGCGGTGGGGGGGCGCCATTTGGCGAAGAAGCCGGGGGCGATGGGGTATGGCGATGTGAAGCTG
>JAFZIJ010000135.1 GCA_017554445.1 Victivallales bacterium | reverse complement strand
GGCGATGATGTTGGTCGTGGTCACGACGGTGGCTCTTATGGTCAATATGTATTCCGTCGGGTACATGGAGCACGATCCGGGCATGGGACGGTTCTTCGCGTTTCTGTCGCTGTTTGCGGCGTCGATGCTCGGCCTTGTCATTTCCCTGAACTTTTTGCAGATGTATATTTTTTGGGAAGGCGTCGGGCTTTGCTCGTATCTTCTGATTGGTTTCTATTATTATAAAATTTCTGCGCGGGAGGCCGCGAAAAAAGCCTTTATTACGACGCGAATCGGTGACTTCGGGATGCTGCTTGGTATCCTGCTTTTGCAGATCAACTTCGGAACGCTGGATTTCATAGAATTGAAAACGCTGTTGCCTCAATATATTTGGGTCTTCGGTACGAGCTTGCTGACAGTGATTGGGCTGTTGCTCTTCATCGGCCCAATCGGCAAATCTGGACAATTTCCGTTGCATGTTTGGTTGCCGGATGCAATGGAGGGGCCGACGCCTGTTTCGGCCTTGATTCACGCGGCAACGATGATCGTCGCGGGCGTCTATCTGATTGGGCGTGCCTATTTCATCTTCGCGGAACTCCCGATTGTCATGAACGTGATTGCCTGGCTTGGCGGCTTCACCGCATTTTTCGCGGCGACAATTGCGATTACGCAGCGTCCGTTCAAGCGGATTTTGGCTTACTCTACAATCAGCCAGCTCGGCTATATGATGTTGACGCTTGGCGTCGGTTCGTTGTCGGCCTCCATGTTCCATCTGATGACCCACGCGTTTTTCAAGGCGCTGATGTTCCTCTGCGCGGGCGCGGTTATCGAGGCAATGAACGAGGAAGCGGACATCTTCAAAATGGGAGGGCTTCGTCATCGGATGCCTGTGACGTTCAAATGCATGACCATCGGCGTGGTGGCGATTGCGGGACTGCCGCCCTTCGCGGGCTTCTTCTCGAAGGATGCGATTCTTGCCGCCGCTGCGGAGGTCAGCTTCCCATTGTATCTGTTGGCTTCAGTCACGGCGTTCATGACGGCGTTTTATATGGCACGCTTGCTGTTCGTCGCGTTCTTCGGTGATGTCGCCGAAGACTGCCCCGCCCACGAGACGAACGCTTTTATGCGTTGGCCCCTGGTGGTGTTGGCGGTGCTTTCTGTTATCAGCGGAGCGTGGGGGCATTTCGCGGGCTTCAGTGATTGGGTATTTTACGGTGTACACGAGGAAGAAGCCATCAACTGGACAATCGCGGGTTCCTCTATTGTGCTTTCGTTGATTGCGATGTGGATCGCCTATCAAATTTACGTCGAAAAGCGCTGGTCGTCGTTCCAGATTGCGCGACGGCTCGGTGTGATTTACGATTTGAGCTTCCATGCTTACTATATCGATGAGATTTACGCGTATATCCGCGAAGTGACGGTTGATATGTTCGGCAGGGCGGCCTTTTGGATTGACACCCATATCGTGGACGGCATCGTCCACGGTCTTGGTCGTTTGACCAAAGGCCTGAGTTTTGTGCTTACGATTCCGCAGCGCGGCGACACGCAGGGCTATGTGGCGATATTTTACACCGGCGTCATCGTCCTTATGGCGTATAGCTTGTTTTTCGCGGTGAAGATTCTTGCTGTGACGGGAGGTGCTTTCTGATGGCTTTCCCTGTGCTTTCCACAGTCTTGTTGGCGCCTCTGATAGCTGCGTTTGTCCTTTGCTTCGTTCCGAGGGAAAATCGGGAAACGATACGTATGGTGGCGGCTGGGACTATGATTTTTGCC
>JAFZIJ010000134.1 GCA_017554445.1 Victivallales bacterium | reverse complement strand
GTAAATCTCCTTGGGGTATTTTTTATTGATTAATTATTAATTATTAATGTTTATTGATTAATTATTATTTATTAATTATTAATTTAAAAAAAAGGCGGCCGTCAAATTGGGCGGCCGCCAAAGGTTTTCGTTGAAGCGGCCGCGCAGGAGCATAGCCCCCCGAACGGCCGCGCAGGAGCGCAGCCCTCCCGCCTAACCACTAATCACTCTGTTTCTCGTTGTTTTTGAATTGAATTACCATTTCATCCGGCGGGACAAATCCAAAATATTCGCGGAGGAAACGTGTGATGGTGGCGGGGTCACGGGCCTCCAGTTTTCGTGCCATCTTGCCCTTGTACTCAATGTCCGTTTTTGTATCGTTGACCATCTTTTGATTATGGACCAGCGATTCTTTCAACTGCGCATTTTTCTGGTATTCTGGTGCCAGAAAAATGAACCCTCCGATGGCGATGAAAGCGAAAATGACAATGAGCCCGACTTCTTTTGCTGACATGTGCTTCTCCTTTTTGTTTGTTGTTTACCTTGTTTCTTCCCGCCTCCCGGTCGGGAGGCAAATGGCGATGGCCGCATGCGGCCTGAAGATTCAGTAAAGGCATGTGGTGACTTCCAAAGCCACGAGGCTCTGGCGCTGATGCTCAAAGCATAGCACAAGAAATTCAAGGGACTGCCCGCTGCGGCTGTTGGCCAGCCAGTTGGCGAGTTCCTGCGTTGATTTCACGTCCTGGCCGTTCACTTTCATGATGATGTCACCGCGTTTGATGACATCGCGCCAGTTTTCCTTGTGCGATACGAACAGGGTTTCCGGCATCATTTCGTTGATGACGAGTCCCTTGAGGTCCTGCCTGAGATTTAGCGCGTCATTCAAGTTAGGCGTAAGCTCCTGGACCTGAATGCCGAGTCTTGTCTGGATGAGAAGCTGCGGAGGCATTGGCTCCGCTGTCAGTTTGATTTTTCTGTTGTCTGCGAGGGTGATGATGACCTTTTCGTTGGTTTTGGTGAGACAGATTGCGCGGCCGAAGTCGATGAGCCGTGGGGTGGGTTTGCCGTTGACGTCGATGATTTCGTCTCCGGCCTTGAGGCCTGCCTTGGCCGCGGGGCTGTCCGGCAGGATTTCCGTGAGGATGACACCGCGCTTTCCGGTCTCCAGCTGGGCAGAAGGGGAGATGCCCAGATAGGCGTTGGAAAGACGGCAGGGGAGGAGCCAGTGGGAGAGGAACTGCTCGATGCGTTTGATCGGAATAGCGAAGCCGATGCCGGAGGCGTTCTTGCGGATGGCCTGGTTGATGCCGATGAGATCTCCGTCGAGATTGATGAGCGGGCCGCCGGAGTTGCCAGGGTTGATCGCCGCATCCGTCTGCAGGATGTCGTTGAACGGATACGATTCGTCTTCGTAGCTGCGGTTGATGGCGGACAACACGCCCTGCGAAACGGAATGTTCAAGCCCGAATGGGTTGCCGACCGTGATGACGCTTTCGCCGAGCATGACATCGTCCGGCAGCGCGAATGGCGCCGTCTTGAGGTCTTCCGGAATCACACCGCCGGTCATGCGGATGAGGCAGAGGTCGTTCGGCGCGTCGAAACCGATCAGTTCGCCTTTAAAAGACGTCCCGTTCCACAGGCGGATTTCGATGTTGTGAGCGCGTTTGACGACGTGTAAGTTGGTCAATACGAAGCCTCTTGGATCGACGATGATGCCACTGCCCAGCGGGTTGTATTCCTTGACGACCTTTTGCTTCATTCGGCGAAGACGGAAGAAATAGAAGTCCGTGAAGAAGTCGTCATAGCCGTCATTGACTTTCACAAGTGCTTCCGTCCCAATGTTTACAACCCATGGAAGGGCTTTTGCCACGGCCTGTACGACAGGCGTTGTCCGGTTGCTTAGTGGTTTTTCCTGCGCCATACAGAGGCAGGTGGCCATGCAGATCAGGATGGAAAGAAGAAGATGTTTCACGGAATGTTTGGCGGCAATGAATAAAGAATGGCAGATACGGAATAGAGACAGTCCACCCCAAGATTTTTTTCTTACATAATAATAAATTACGGGTATTTTTATGATTGTCAAGAAGGAAATGCAAGTTTTTGCAAAAAAATTACAGTAGCTTGGTTAATTTTTTTATTGAAAATATGACAGGTTGCATTATCATAAAAGAAAAAAGACAAAAACAGATACGTATATTGTTAAAAGAGGAAAAGTTGCAAATGAAACGTCTTTTGTCAATTTTCATGATGATCGGGCTGTTGTGTCATGGGCAGATGGTTCGGAACGGGTCGTTTGAGCAGGGCGGAAAGGATTTGGCGGACGGATGGACGCTGTCGGCGCAGCCGGGCGGCGTGTCGGAGGAAGGCGCGGTGGCAGGCAAACGCGCCGCGTATGTCATCGGCAATGGCAATGATTCGGTTTACTGGTTGTCCGACACCGTTCCGTTCGAGCCGGGCAAGACGTACAGAGTGCGTTTCAAGGCGCGTTCCGTTGGCAACGCCGGCGGAACGGCGATTACGGGCCCTGTTTTCTGCAATGTCGATATGGGCACGCCGAAGGATTTGTGGACGTCATACGGCCATGTGTTCGTCGTGCCGGAGAACGGACAGGGCGAATCCGGCCGGATTCGTCTCGGCCAATGGCATGGCACGGGCCGTTTTGAGTTCGATGACGTCTCCGTGATGCCTGTCGTTCCCATCTACCATGAAGAGCAGGGGATGCAGTTGGGCTATGATGAGAAGATTCTCGTGAACGAATACCGCTTCGAATCGCAGTATGGCAATGAAGGGCGCAACCACAGCCGTTCGCTCGTTTCGACGAATGCCAGTTTCAATACGCACCGCTGGCTGTTTGGAAAAGGCACGGAAGTTACATATCGCCATGCGATTGCGGGCCGCAAGCAGCTTTCGGGCCGTCTGGAGGCCACGGTCAATTACTATGTCGGCGGCAAGCTGACGATGGAAGCCAGCCGTGACGGAAAGGAATGGGTGGTTGTCGGAACGCAGGAAGAGGTAGGTACGTTGAAGGCGGAACTGCCGGCCTCCATGTATCCGGCCGATGAAATCTACATTCGCATGAAGGCGGAATCGAAGGAGAAGGTCGGTGCGAAGGATTCGGATCCGGGCTCGTTCCAAGTCAATGCGTATCGCTACTTTGCGTCGTTGAGCGGAACGCCGACGGAGATCGCCGGCGATACACGCTACATCGAAGTGCTGTCCGATGACAAGTCATTGAATGTACGTGTGTTGGAAATTGGCGACGGACTGCCCGGCGGGCAGAATGTCGTGAAGGTCGCCGTTGAAAATACGACTGCCAAAAATGTGACGTTGAAGCCTGTCGTGACGATTGCCCGTCCGAACAGCGACGGACAGCAATACGCGGCTGGCGAACAAGTCATCAAAGCCAAAGAAAAGAAGACGTTAGCGATTCCGTATGATGTGAAAGGCACAGGCGACTGGCGGTTGACGATGGCGCTCGGCGGCGATTCGGCCTTCAAGATCGGCAGCGACTTGTTCGTGTCGGATTTCTACAATACGAATTATGGCGAACTGCTGAGCGTTCCGGATGCGCGTGGTTCGGTCTGGTGGACATCCTCAGGCTGGAAGATTCCGGCGGGGCGCGGCCTTCCTGAAAAGACCGGTACGGCGTTGGCTATCAGCGCGGCGCAAGGCGAAACGGAGGCGGCGCAGTTGGTCATCCGTCCGGAAGTCGATATAACCAACGTGAAAGTCGTCGCTTCCGACCTGACTGGAGCGGATGGTGCAATCATCGGCAGCGGCAATATCGACCTGCTGCGTGTCTATTATCATAATGTTCAAATCAAGACGGATAGCACAGGCATTCTTGGCCTCTGGCCAGACGCGTTGCCGCCGTTGAAGGACGGTTTGACCATCAAGGCCGGTATGAACCAGCCGATCTGGGTTCGTGTCAATGTTCCGAAAGACGCGACGGCGGGCAAGTACAATGGAAACATAACGGTGAAGGCGGACGGCTGGACAGTCACCGTTCCGATGCAGGTGGAAGTGTTCGGCTTCCAGTTGCCGGATGAGATGACATGCCAGACGGCGTTTGGTTTCGATGCAGGCGCGCTGTGGCGCTACCACAAGCCTGCGAACGGCGCGCAGCGTCGTGAACTTTGGGAGAAGTATCTGAAAGTGTATTCGCAGCATCACATCAGCCCGTACAATCCCACGCAGCTGGACAACTGGAGCTGTGCTTTGGAAGGTCTGGAGAACACGTGGACGGGCGCTCCGATGGAGCCTGTTTCGCAGACGGAAGGCGGCCATTCCATGTATCTGAAAGACGACAAGAAGACCGCCAATGTGTCGTTCAGATACAACAAGACGTTCGATATCGAAAAGGGCGAGATGAAGGTTCATCTTGAATACAAGACGAATCCGGGCAACGTCTTCACGATCTGCTTCATGCATTACGATGAGTTCGGTCAGTGGATGCGTGGCCGCAACCATGACTTCCATGTGAAAGGCGACGGTTCATGGCAGACGTTCGATGAAACGTTCAGCACGTATCCGGAAGGCGCCGTGAAGTTCGATGTGGCGGTTTTCACGACGCTCTATTCGGATGCTGGCGAACGCACGGGCGAAGTGTGGATCGATAATTTCAAGCTGACGAACAGCACGACCGGCAAGGTGTTTATCGACAGCGATTTCGAACCTGTTAAAGAGGAGAATCTGAAGCTTGTCTTCCATTGGGACAAATGGGACAAGGCCATGGAGAAAGCGTTCAACGAATACCATTTCAACACCATCAAGATGAATGTCGCGGGCTTGGGCGGCGGCACGTTCCATTCGCGTGTAGAGCCGAGGTTCATGGGCTACGCGGAAGGCACGCCGCAGTACGAAAAACTGATGGCGGAATATTATGGCGAAATCGAGGCCCATCTGAAGGAGAAAGGATGGCTGGACAAGGCGTATGTTTATTGGTTTGACGAACCGGATCCCAAAGACTACGAATTCGTGATGAACGGTTTCCGTAAGCTGAAAAAATACGCGCCCGGCATCCGCCGCATGTTGACGGAACAGATCGAAGATGCCTTGATCGGCGGTCCGAACCTCTGGTGCCCTGTGACGCCGCGTTTGAAGAAGGAACAGGTTCCCGAACGTAAGGCGTTGGGCGAACAGTTCTGGTGGTATGTCTGCACAGGCCCGAAGGCGCCGTACGCGACGCTGTTCATCGACCATCCCGGAACGGAGTTGCGTGTCTGGCTGTGGCAGACGTGGGACTATCAGGTGGATGGTATTCTCGTTTGGGCAAGTGACTACTGGTCAAGCCCTTGCGCATATCCTGACTCCTTGCAGAATCCCTACGAGGATCCGATGAGCTGGGTCTCCGGCTACGACACGCCTGCCGGCGTCCGCTCGCCGTGGGGCAATGGCGACGGACGTTTCGTCTATCCGCCGGAAGCCGCCGCCGATGGCAAGCAGAACGGTCCCGTGATGGACGATCCAGTCGTTTCCATCCGTTTCGAAATGCTTCGCGACGGCATTGAAGACTATGAGTATTTCGTCATGCTGAAGCGTCTCCTGGCGGCGAAAGGCGCCAATCTGCCAGCGGCAAAACGCGCTGAATACGAAGCTCTTCTGAAGGTTCCTGAAAATGTGACACGCACGATGACGAATTTCACGAAAGATCCCGCCACATACGAGGCGCACCGCCTGAAACTGGCGGCCGCGATTGCGGAATTGTCAAGGTAGCGAGGGCGTCCCGCAAAAGTAACGAGGGCGTCCCGCCCTTGAACGTTAGCGAGGGCGTCTCGCAAAAGTAACGAGGGCGTCTCGCAAAAGTAACGAGGGCGTCTCGCAAAAGTAACGAGGGCGTCTCGCAAAAGTAACGAGGGCGTCTCGTAAAAGTAACGAGGGCGTCCCGCCCTTGAACGATAACGAGGGCGTCTCGCCCTTGATTAAAAACTATTATATTCTGGAAGTTCTGGATTTACTGGAGATTCTGGATTTTGCCCGATTCGAGACTATCCAGAACATCCAGACTATCCAGAACTTCCAGAAAAGCAAGAAGGAACATACAATGGATAAGCCAAGATGGTCGAAGGAAAAAGCATGGGAATGGTATGACGCGCAGCCGTGGCTACGTGGCTGCAATTTCATGGGGAGCGACTGCGCAAATCGCGTCGATCAATGGCAGGCGTTAGGCTTCGAAGAGCGTCTGCAAACTGCCGATCGCGAACTCGAATTGGCGGCTTCCATTGGCTTCAATTCCGTCCGTCTCATTGTTCAGTTCGAAGTCTGGCAGCAGGAGCATGACGGCTTCATGGAACGCTTCGAACGCTACATCCAGACATGCGCGAAACACGGCATTTCCGTCATGGTCACCATTGGCAACGACTGCTCCGTTCCAAAAGAAATCTACGAGCCGAAAACGCTCGGCCCGCAGAAGGTCGATTGGGGCTATCATGGCGGCGTGAAAAAGTCGCCGCACATGTCGCATCCAGGCGCCCACGGCTACACGGTCATGGACGATCCCGAACTATCCGTCAAATTCTATGAAATGACGGCGGAACTGATGACGAAATACGCGAAGGATCCGCGTATCATCATGTGGGATTTGATCAACGAGCCGGGCGCGGCGGGCCGTGGTGAAATTTCCGTGCCGATTGTGCGGAAATTCTTCGAAATCGGCTGGGATATCAATCCTGAACAGCCGTTGACGGCGTGCATGTGGGCGCAGATTCTGAAGGGCGGCAACCCGAGCGAACGGCTGGCGGCCGATTTGTCCGACATCGTTTCGTTCCACTGCTATTCGCCGTACTCGGATATGATCAAAGTCATCGACTTCCTGAAGGAACTTTATGGCCGCCCGCTTGTCAATACGGAATGGTTGCACCGCATATACCATAATAATGTACAGGAGATTTTCCCGTTGTTCTATCTGGAAAAGATCGGCTCGTACAATTGGGGCTTCGTGGCGGGGCTCTACCAGACCTACGAGCCGTGGGAGGGCATCTGGCAGACTGTCGATGCAGGTAAAGCACCTGATACGTGGGATTTGCGACTTTGGCAACACGACTTGTTCCGTCCGAATCTGCGTCCGTACGATCCAAAGGAAATTAAAATCATCAAGACCTTCTGCCAGATGGCGGATGAGAAGTGGAAGGGGAAAAATCAGAAAGTGTGATTTTTCCCAAAAAAACAATTTGGCAAGCTGCCTGAAGTCTCATTTTTCACATCTCTCAATAAGAGGCTGGGGAAAGGGGAGAACGTCATAAATCTGGAGTTTTGGGGAGGACCGATTATTTTTTTTTGATTGTCGTTTCGATGGGAAAATGAGTCGTAATATAGGTAAATATAGGTATTTATATCATCATTTATTTCATTCGAAAAGATTGCAAAAAAAATTTTTTGTCATGATAATTTGCATTGTTCGATTTTGAGTGTAAATTAAATAGCGTCTTTAGAATTATGTGGTATTAAATGGTGTTGAGCACCATTACATTTTAGGTCCCGGCGAATATTCTCCTTCCCACCTCCCTCTCTCCTCCCCCAACTATTCGCCGGGGCCTTTTTTTGTCTTCCGTTGGAAGACGCTTATGGCTAAAGGCTGAAGGCTCATGGCTGTTGATGTGGAAAGGGACGAAAGGGACATTAGCGACATAAGCGACGAAAGGTTTCAGTCTAGGGCAAATGTACTTGCTTTAGGCTTTGAATTTTGGATTTGAGCTTCGTGGAGCGGTATTTTGAGTGTTTTGGGTTGCTAAATCCAATTTCCATATTATGATATAGGTAGGAAGAAAGGATTTTTGAGCAAACATCAACAAAGGAGCATTTCCATGAAGCTTGCAGGTTGTTATACTGCATTGATCACGCCATTCCGAAACGGACAGGTGGATTTTGACGCGTTGGGCACCATTGTCGAGCAACAGATCGCCGGTGGCGTGGCTGGCTTGGTGCCTGTCGGCACGACAGGCGAATCGCCAACGTTAACCTATGCCGAACACGACGAGGTCATCAAGTTCGTGACGAAGAAGGCCAACAAACGCTGCCAGATCATCGCGGGAACGGGCGGTAATTCGACGTTTGAAGCGATCCATCTTTCGAAAAACGCGGCGGAATTTGGAGCGGATGCCACCCTGCAGGTAACGCCGTACTACAACAAACCGACGCCTGAAGGCCTTTACCGCCATTTTTCCATGGTCGCGGAGGAATCTGGCCTGCCGATCGTCCTGTACAACGTGCCTGGCCGTACGGGGCGTGAGATTCCTATCGATATCGTCGCGCGTCTGTCGAAGCACAAGCTTGTGGCCGCCATCAAGGAAGCCGGCGGCAGCGTGGAACGTGTCAACGCCATTAAAGACGCATGCGACATTACGGTTCTTAGCGGTGATGACAGCTTGACGTTGCCGATGATGGCCGTCGGTGCATCCGGCATCATCAGCGTTGCGTCCAACATCATTCCCGTGGAAGTCTCGAACATGGCAAAGGCCGCCTTGGCGGGCGATTTCGAAACTGCGTTGAAGATCCACCGCAAATACTATCCGCTGTATCGCGACCTGTTCATCGAGTCGAATCCGATTCCGATCAAAGCCGCCATGGCCGATCTGGGCATGATCGCGGAGGAATACCGCCTGCCGTTGTGCGAGATGACCGCCACCAACCGCGACAAGCTGCGTGCGACGTTGATGCGCGTCGGCTTGCTGACGGGAAAGGACAAAAGCGGCAAACTGGATACGAAATGCCTTGATTTCTGAAGCACGAACAGATGGGATGAACCAGCATGAGACACCTATACTGGGCATTGTCTGAAGTCACATGTTTTGGGCGGCTCGACATTACGAATGAAGACCGGCCGTCGGGGTGGCGCGCGTGGATTGCGGGCGTTGCGGTGGCTGACGGCTTGGTCTGCTGGCTTTTGGCAGTTATTTTGTTCAATCTCTTTAAGGTTCATCTCGTCGGTGCGATCATCTCCGCGGTCGCCATTTGCCTGTGGCAGAATTTCTTGCGCAAGGGGAAGCTCTCCAACGGAATGACGCTTTTGATTCGTCTTCTGATGCGGCTGTGCGCCATTGATGAAACGGATCAGGCATGGATGGTGGTGGCGCGGCTTCTCGCCATGGTGCTAAAGCCTGTGCTGCTGATTGCGTTGATCGGTATGCGAAGAGCAGGATGGCTGATTCCTGTCGCGGTGCTTTCCATGTGCGTCATGCTGGACATGGGCGGCGCGGTGCTGAAACGGCGGCAGACGCATTCATGGAAGGCCGTCGCGCACTGGATTGTCGCCGTCGTGGTGTGCATCTTGCTGGGCATCTTGGGCGGTGTGCGTTTTACAATGGTCTCATGCGTGGCGATCGCCGCGGCGTTCTTATTGCCGCCGACCGTCATGCGTTTTTCGCCGTTTGGCGAGTATGACAGGCAGCCGTTGGCCAAATCGCTTTATCTGGCCTTCGGCGAACTCGTCATGTTGCTTGTGGGAATTCTTGGCTTCGCTTTGCGATAAATCGCACTTCCCAAATAGAGAAAGCGACTAAAGGGACATAAGCGACGAAAGGGACAGTTGTTTTCAATCGATGGCTTCGCCGACGTCATGGTGGTCGCAGGCGGATGGCATAAGATTGACCGCGCCGTCGCGCAGCCCCCACGGGCCACCGAGCCAGCGGAAGACATTCGCCATGTTGAAACCACAAAAGTAAAACGTGTCCATGTGACGTGATTCAGGCGTGCGCAAAAATGGCTCGCTTGGCAGGACATTTCGCCAATGGATCACGTTGGACGGCTTGGACTTAAGATGGTTGAACCAGCTGGTTGAATCACGAGTGTCCAGCATGAGAATTTCGCGGTTGCATTTTTGACAGAAATGCGCCGCGGCGGCGGCTCCCATGCTGTGTCCACGCACGATGATGCGACATCCATCCGGCAGTTTTTCTGCAAATTGCAGTGCCTGTGTCATATCACGGAAATTGAACAATGCGGCGCGATCATAACCGAATTCACGGATGGAGCGTGCGTAATTGTCCATGAAATACGCGCCATCGTCAGAACCAGAGAACCAAATGAGAACATCGCAGGCTTCCGTCGGAACGGCATAGTTTTCATAATTGTAAGGTCCTCCGAAATAATAGGATGCGGCATATCCCATGGCATAGGCGAGACAGGCGGGCAGAATCGTGCAGGAAACGATGACAGCGGTTTGCTTTTTGCAGGAGGCTCGACGGTGGCGTTTTTTCATCATGAACCATGATGCTGCAGCGCAGACGATTGCAGTCAAGCCGAAGCATGTCCAGCATGCTGATTTTGGAAAATAGCGGTATTCCGCACCTGTGATGGGATCGCCGATGACGACAGGACGAAAATTGAGAATGATGTCATGGATTTCCGTTGCTTCCGCGTTGTCTTGCTCCGTTATTGTCGCCATCCATGCTTGCTCGGATGGCGGCGTTTCCTGCGGAACACGTGACGCGAGAAGAACAAAACCGAAAATACACAACAGAAGCATTACACAGATGATTACCGTGATGATTATTTTGTGTTGATTCGGTTGTTTGTCAGTTGGTTGGTTCATGTTATGGAAAGTCGTGTATTTCCCGACGACGAGACGCCGTCGTTGCCTCTGCTCCCCGACGGCGAGACTCCGTCGTTGCCTACATGATCGGCCCGTCTGCGCAGAAATCCTTGCGGCCGCATTTGACGCAGCATGCGCCACGCCATACGGAATCGAACTGCTCGCAGAGCGGTTCGATAATAGATTGTTCATCCGTAAAGATGCCGTTCTCGAAATTCCGCTTGTTGTCGTTTTTCGCGCCAAGCCCCGCGCCCGTCAGATTGGCGCTGCCGAAATAGGCTGTTTTGCCGTCGGCGATGATGCATTTGAAATGCACACGCGGGCATAGGACGCGCTCCATCTGTTGCCACAGACGCGGAAAACGGTCGAAATCACGACGGAAATTCGGGCCAGGCTCTTTGGCGTGGATCAGGCGGATCGCGATGCCTTTTTCCAGCAGCGTGTCCAATACTTCCAGAAATGGCACCATGTCCTGTCGTCCCGCCATTTCGACATACATGTCCTTCAGATCGGCCGTGGCGATCCACAGGCGGTCATGAACGGATGGAATGATCGTCTTGGTCAGGCAGTCGTATATTTGTCTGTTTGAAACGAAAGTCAACATACTATATTGGTCTTAATGGAGCCAAAAAATATTCATGGTGATTCGTGGTTCTCTTTCATATCATAATTTAACCATGATATTCAAAAAAGCATTGAAGCCATGCAGATTTCTATGGAGATAATTGATTTCTGTAGAAGACTGCATACATTGATTTCTGTTCAGATGATACAGTTGAAATAAACTCAAGGAGATATTCCAAATGAAAAATTGTAGTATATTCCTCCTGCTGCTGATTTGCGCAATCCATCTGTCGATTCATGCGGAAAACATACTCAAAAATCCAACCATGTCCAAAGCCGCGGCCGATGGGCTGCCTGTTTCGTGGAATGTACGGAACGGTGGAACATGGAAGGCCATTGAAAACGGTTTTACGCTAAGCGCGGGCAGTGTCGCCGTGCAGCAGATAATCCTGCCACTCGACGGTGAACTGCGCATCCGGGCGTCCATTACCGCGACAAAAGGCCTCAAATATCGTCTGTATGCGGAATATTGGACCGATAAAAAGCCAGATGGCACTGGTGAACGGTGGATGAACAGCGGCGCGGATTGGATTGAAGGCACGGGCGAACCGCAGCCGTTCGAACGGATTTTCAAAGTCGCTTTCAAATACGACCATGCACATTTCGCCATTATGGCGGATAAAGGCGAAGGGACATTGTCTTGCGAGAATCTGATATTGGAACCGTTCGAACGGCCCATGCTGGAGAATGCGGATTGCAAGCTGCGTGATGACAAAGGGATGCCGAAAATATGGCAGATTCGTGGGGCGTCCATCAGTTATGACGATGATGCGGACATCACTCTATTCGATCCCGACGGCAAGGCTGTTCTGATATACAATTACCTGCGGCCGCGGCTCGATATACCGACGGAAGTCACGTTCGAAGTCCGTTCGGAAGGCGTATGGCGTTCGTATGTCGAATGGTATGAAGGCCAGAAATATTGCAAGACGGATGTGGAATGGAAAAGTGCCGTGAATGCATGGAAGCCCATACGGACGATTCTCCTGCCGCACGCTCCCTATACGCGTTGCATTCTTGTTTTCGCGACGCAGAAAGGCGCTCGCCTGTCCATTCGGAATCTCAAGGCGGAAGTTTGCCGTGGCGCGAGTGCTTTGGGCGGTTTCTGGGATGTTCCAGAGCCCCATATTCTGGATGATGGAAAAGTCGATGTCTTTGGGCAAAAAGGAGATGTGGCGTTGCGCGGTATTCCTGTAAGTGCGGGAAAACGGTATCGCATCAGCTATACGGTGGTGGGGCTGGACGATGCGCGGAGCCTTACGGGATTCCATGAAATCAATACGAAAATCACTCCGTCCGTCGATGGTAAATTCGGTTTCAATGATGCGCGTAATTCGCCTCAACGCAAATTCCAAATGTTTACGGTTCCGGAAAACTTTGCAGGAAAACGGATTGATTTTGCACTGTCCGTTGCGTCACAAGGCACGGTCCGATTCAGTGATTTCCAACTGGAGGAAATACCCATTGATCCGACGGAAAAATGGGAGCTTGTCGTCGAATCACCGTTCTATCGCAACACGATTTTCGCGTCGGATCCGTCGGAACATATTCGTCTGACCGTCCATGCAGATGCAACAGCGCATCATGCCAATGCGAGTTTAGCATTACCGCAAGGCGTTGTCAAGACGGCGGATGTAAATTTCAAAAACGAACAGGCTGTCATCACATTGCCACCGTGGACGAATACGTACGGACAGGCCAAATTGGAAGTTGTTGTTTATGGAAATGACAATAAATCAATGAGAACCTTTACGGAGACGTTGCAGAGAATTCCTCCGCAACCACGGGAAATCAAGGCTCATCCAAATGGCTATTTTACCTGCAATAGCGAATGGCTCTTCCCGATCGTTCCGTTTGATATGTGCTGTGAAGACATGCTACAGGAAATGTACACATATGCGCAAAACGGTATCACGCTCATCCGTCATAATTATAATACAAATGTACAGGAAGGTTTGGAAGCATTGGACATGGCAAAGCGTTGCGGTGTAAAACTTTGCTTCAGCATTGGTTATCCGCATCAGCAATCTGAAATTCCTTTATACAAAAAACGTCTGGAGAAAGCCTATCCGCCAGAAATTCGCGAACATCCTGCATTCTTTGGCTATTTCATTGCGGATGAACCGCTTTGGGGCGGCATCCCGCATCAGATTTTCGAAGAAATTCATGCGATTCATCAGGAGTTCGATCCTGCGCATCCCACATGGATCAATGCCGCGCCGCGCAATGAAATCAGTGAATTGAAACCGTATGGCGCTTCCTGCGATATCTATGGCGTCGATATCTATCCTGTGCCGTGGCCGAACAATCATTCAGGCCTTGAAGACAAGACACTGACGGCCTGCGGCAAGTATGCGCAGAGAATGGTAGAGATTGTCAATGGACGCAAGCCGATCATCAACTGGCTGCAGGGATTTTCATGGCATGAATTTGGTGACGACCGATGGAATCCTGTGAATCCGAAGCCGTACCCGACGCTTATGCAATCCCGTTTCATGGCGTTCGACACGTTGCTCAATGGTGGCACAGGATATGGCGTTTACGGGATTCGTTATATTCTTCATAACGAATTCATTGAGGATATTTTCCAAGTCACACGCGAACTCAATGGCATGTCACGATTGTTTGTCGAAGGAAAACGCCTTCCAGACTTGAAGACAACGACTTCCGATCTGAAAATCGCGGCTATGGAATATCAGGGAAAATGCTATTATTTCATCATGAATCTGACAGACAAACCGCTCAAAGGCGCCGTCAGCGACGGCGAAACGGTTCCCGATGACTTGCGTGATTACGCCAGCGGCATGGCCGTCGATTTCAGGAATTTGGAATTGGGGCCATGGGGTGTTCTGACGTGCGGCCCTGAACTTCCGCCGTCCATCAATCCAATTCCGCCGAAGATTCCTGAACTGGAGGCCAAAGGCTCACCGTTTGCGGAAAGAATCCGTCAAATGTACGAAGAGAGCTTGAAGCCTGGTTACGAAGGAGATGCGGCATGGATTTGGGATGCCGACAGCATCGCTGTGGGCGAAGAATGTGTGGTTTACAAGACTGTTGAAATCAATGACATCAATCAAGACGCCTTTGCTTTCGTGGCGGCGGATGATGCGTATGAACTGTTTGTCAATGGACAGTTGGTTACAAAGAATAATGGCTGGGCGATTATGAACAAGATTGATCTAAAGCCATATCTGACAAAAGGTGTGAACCACATTGCGATTCATGGCATGGACAAAGGCGGCTTGCCCTGCGGCGTTCTCGCCGAATTGCAAGTTGAAGGGAAGAAGATTGTTACGGATTCGTCATGGCATACAATGCCCATCAAGGCTGGTTCGAAGGAAATGCCTTCATCCGAAAAACTTGCCACCGGCAAGCCTGCCAAAATTATCGCGCCATACGGCGGCGGCGTCTGGAAACGGAGAGTGAAGATTCATTGAAGGGCCTAACGATGTCTCGTTCTTGATTTTGGCCAGCAGTGTCACATAACGCAGATAACTTTCATCATAGTTCTGTTTCCCGACATCTTTGCGAATTTGCACTGGAGAAACCTTATAGACTTGCCCAGTTGCAGAGTTGAACACCCTATAGGAGGCAAAGCCTCAGGCTTTCAGCTTCTCAAGATTCTGGACAGTCGTACTTGCGTTCTCGTCAAAGACGATATCGCCTGGCTGGTATGTCTGAGGTTGCTCCATAGTCAATACATGATTTTACACGCGTTTTTCGCGCGGAATGAAAAACTCTATAAAACCGCGTGTATATCGCAAGATTCAAGGTTATTTTCTCCATTTATGTCCATTTATGCCCTGTTTATACCCATTTAAAAGTGTTTTTTTGAAATGGGGCATAAATGGGGCATAAATGGGTTAAATTACATCACTCATGGCATATCCTTCTGTTTCTTTCTTACGTAGGATGCGGTCTTCTTAATGCCATTTTGTTCGATACATCCTTTCTCTTTTAGTAGAGACAGGCACCTTGTCGCCTGTTTGCCATTTAGATGACATAGCTCCATTACCTCAGAACGTTTAATGCTTCCATGAGCGTCAATGAAACTGAGAATCATCTGCTCCTGCTGGATTTTCGAGAAACCGGCCTGCCGGACAAATGCAGCCTTGTTACCCGCCTTCGCATACATCTCCGCGCTGATCATATAGGTTCTTCCGCGACCGTTGCCGTGTGGGGTGATCAGACCAAGTTCCACAAGTTCTTCCACTTCCGAGTGGACGATTTTCTCGCCCTTTTGCACTTCAGCCTGCAATTCGGTGATGGACAGTTGCTTTTCGTGAAGCAAGGAGGAAAGGATAATCAGCGAATCCAACGGCATAGGTTTGTCGCTGGCCGTTATGTGCATACGCATAAACGCCAAGTCAGCCTGAGCGTTGTTCAGGAAGACAGAGACGCTTGTCTCGTCTGATGCGCTGTAGTCGGGAGCGGGTCTGCCATAGCGCAGAAGTCCCTCATAGATTCGGTCGATGCCTCGTCCTGTGCGTTCTGCCAAACCGATGCGTTTGATGATATCCGCCAACAGCGGATTCCGCGAATGCGGGCGGACCACCAGCAGATTGTGGATGTTCACACCGTCAATGAAACTGCCAGGGTTGCTGATGGTCAGTCCATGATCGTCTATCTGGACAAGAACTGTTCCAAGAAGATTAAAATCTCTGTGAATCAACGAATTAACAAAAGCTTCCCGAAATGCGCGCTCATCGTAGTTGGGTACTGGCACACGGAAAAGACCGATTTCCAGTTCTTCTTCTCTAATTAGCGTGGAGAACTCCTTGCTGACAGCCTCGAATGTCTCAAGCAGCGGTTTGCGGTAGAAGATGTTACGCTTGACCTCTGTGCCTTCCAGCATTTGAAATGCCACTTCGTAGGTGTTCAGATATTGGCGGAGCAGTTTCTCTGTTCCAAGAATCAGCAATCCTGCCATTGTCGGATGCAGGACACCATTCTTCTCTACGACCAATTGCAACGCCAAATCCAATTCCACATCGGAGAGTTCCTTGAGAGTGGCATCTCCGTGATAGGTTTCAATCATCTGACGCAGACGCAATCTCTGCAAACTATCCAGTTGATTGTAGGATATTTCCTCAAAAACAATGGCAGATGGGTCAATGTCCCCGAAACTTGATTGGCGACTAAGAAATTCGTGCGGATAAAATGGAACTGCTTCTGGCTTGCCATCGGCTTTCAAACGCCGACGCAGAAGAACCCCTTCCGTCGTCGCTATCAGTTGTCTGGATTTGGGCACCTCGACACGCATGATGGAATGGCCATCTAATTCGCAAAGCACCGCATTGACAGAAAGAAACGGCGTGGTTCGATGCGCGACCATCGCCATTAGCCCCTTTTCGTCGTGATGATGTGGACGAACATCGGTTAGTGTCCCATCATCCTCCACTCCAAGCAGGAGATAGCCGCCCTCGGTATTCGCCAATGCGACCAGAGCCTCCGTCAAATCCTTGTCCGACAGACCAGGATTGCTTGGAGACTGCCTGTTGCCGCTCCAATCCCCCTTGAACTCCACGGTTAAGGTCTCGCCGCCTTGCACTAGTTCCCTTAATTCCTGTTTCGACTGTTCTGTCATTGTTTGCTCTCCGACGCTAAACGCGGCTGCAACTGATGTCATAGTACATCAGCAGGCTTTGGTCCTCCTGAATGGTCTCTTCTGGCAATCGATCCGCCAAGGCGACAATGGCCGCATAGTTCTTTTCCTTCCATAGTTTGGCGAATCCAACACAGATGGCCTCGGAACGAAAGAGCGTCAGTTTTCCTTTGCTTTCCAGATAGCTTTGGAACTCCTTCAGCAGGTTTTTCTCCCTTAATTTGTCAACGTCTCCTTTCTTGGTCAATACGGCCTTCAGTTCCTGCATGGCAACTATTCAGAACCTCACCCCTTGTGAGGCTCTTGACTAATGTTTAAGATAACGGCGTGATATGACTTTGCAAGCCACCATGGGCAGAAAAGTAGTGACGCGACTACTGTAGGATGATTGCTCTGTTGCCGACGAAGGCTGCGGTCTGGGCATCGAACACGCTAACAGCTCATCTGTGAACACATTGAAATCAACGCTTGTCTTCGTCCGAAAACGGAAGAGGAAATCCCCGACAATCTTGAAGAAGCCATGCGTCTCCATGTTGTCCATGTATGCGAGAAATACTGCAACAACATCATCAAAGCCGCCAAAGGCTGCGTTTCCGCCCGTAGGGCGACACAATCGTAACCGCCTGCAAGCGAACGCAGTGAGCGCAGCTGGCGGTGAGACAGCTACCCTCTCTCATGGCGCCCGAAGGGCGCGACTGCCCGTAGGGCATAATTCGCCTGAAAGGCGTGACGGTGTAGCGGCGGCGTCCTCGCCGTCGCATGCGGGCAACGCCCGCGATTTATCATGCGCAGGTGGGACGCACCACGCCACACTCCACAGCGCCCATAGGCGGTGTTCTTGCACGAAGTGCGATACAATCATCGCGTAGCGACAACGCACGGAGTGCGAAACAATCGTAACCCCACTCAAGTGCCCGAAGCGGCACGCAGAGTGGGGTAAGATGCCTCCCTCTCCCATGGCGCGCGGAGCGCGCCACTGCCCGTAGGGCAAAACAATTATGCATTAAGCATTAAAAGCAACCGCCCGTAGGGCGATACAATCGTAGATGCTATGTTTAAATCAGCGGCGCATCACAGACGCCACGCCGTTCGATTGGTCAAAAAAGCAAAAGGAGATAAATTGAATGGCGGTATCGCCTTGATATCCGGTCAAGGCAACCAAAGTCAAACTTACATTCAGAAG
>JAFZIJ010000133.1 GCA_017554445.1 Victivallales bacterium | reverse complement strand
GTCCTGCGGGATGTCCATCGTCTGTTGCGGAAAGACATGCATGAGGATGGTTCCGTCGTGTGGATGCCGAATCTGCTGTTGCCGTATGTGGATAACGCGAAGAATGTCGCGCAACTGAATGCGGCGGCGCGGATTCTGGAGCGGCAAGGAATATTGGAACGTGAATTCGCGCAAGTGGGAGATGTCGGCGAATTGAAATTCCTGCAGCCGTCTGTTCTGCTGTTGCGGACGAATGAAGCGCAGAATACGCAACGGTCGATATTTACATATCGCGTCTGTCAATATGTGACGGAGCGCGGGACACGCACGTTCCAAGGCACGGTGTATGATTTGGCGGAAATTTGCGGATTGCGGATCGATCAAGTCCAGAAGGTGATCGAGGCGCTTTCCGGAACGGTCTTGAGCTGGTCTGTCGGCAATGCGGAAGGCGTCTTGAAACTGAGCGAAAAAGGCCGGAAGGAAAAGCTGGAAATCGACGAAAAAGCGTTGGTGAAAAAGGAGCAATTGGATCGCAAGCGTTTTGAAGACGTGCAGACGTACATCAAGACGACGCGTTGTCGGCAGGCCTATATCATCAGCTATTTCGGCGAAAAGATCGGAAACTGGCGTTGCGGTTGCTGCGATCGTTGCGGCCATGCGCATGACGTCGGAAGATTGGCTAATGAACAGGAGACGCAACTGGCGATGCAGATTCTGTCTGCTGTGAGCATGGTGGATGGTCGGTTTGGACGCCGCAGAATCGTTGGAATGCTTCTGGGGGAAGAAGATGAACGGAAAGATTTGACGCAGAATCCATTCCATGGAGCGTTGTTTCACATAGGCAAGGAGGCTTGTGACAAGTTGCTCAGGGCATTGGAAGACAATGGTTATGTGCGTGTGGGCGAAGGGGAGTATCCTTGCTTGGAATTGGCGGAAAAAGGCTGGAATGTGATTAAGAAAGATGTCAAATTGGAATTGCATCTTCTTGGAGATGAAGGAAAAACATCAGCGAAGCGTGGAAACACCCGCAGGAGGAGAAAATACTAGAAATTCTAGAAACGCTAGAAATTCTAGAAACGCTAGAAATTCTAGAAACGCTAGAAATTCTAGAAACGCTAGAAATTCTAGAAACGCTAGAAATTCTAGAAACGCTAGAAATTCTAGAAGCCTAGAATACTAGAAATCAAAAATACTAGTCTTCAAGCTCTTGTATCCATTTGCGGACTTCGGCGGCGGGATTGTCCGCCTGCGTGAACGCCGTCACGGCGGCGATATGACGGCAACCGAGGCTGTGCAACTGCTTCAGATGGCTGATCTTGATACCGCCCATAACGGAGAAGGGAACTTTCACTTGCGGTGCCAATTCAGAGAGCATCTCCGTCCCTAAGGGATTCATCGGCAATGATTTGGTTCCCGTTGGGAAGATTGGGCCGATGTTCAGATAGGAGCAACCGTCGCGTTGCGCCGCCAGCAGTTCGTCACGGTTGTGGGTGGAGACGCCGATGAACAACTGCGGGGCGAGCTTGCGTGCTTCCGCGCAGGGGAGGTCGTCTTGTCCGAGATGGACGCCGTCGGCGTCTGCAAGCAGGGCGGCGTCAAGACGGTCGTCCGCGATCAGCAGGGCGCCGAAATCATCGGTAAGCTTTCGGGCTTCCTTTAATAAATATAGGTAATCACGATCGCACATGGTTTTCTCACGGACTTGGACGACTTTCGCGCCGCCTTCGAGAATTGAGCGGATGACGTCCAGCGGATTCCGCCCCGCGCAGAAATCCGTGGTGACGACGGGATAGACGGATGCTTGCTTGAACGCTTCAACGCGTTTTTTTTCAGTATGATAAATGGCCATTTTTTCTTGTGATTTCTAAAGGTGTCTGTGTGTTCTATTTCAGTACTTCCACGCCCCATGGCGGCAACGTGACATGTTTCTGGAAGCCAACGACATCAAAGTCGAAGGAAACTTCTTTATCAGTCGAGTTGACGAGACCGACGGCATAGCTGCCGTCTTCAGCTTGTCTGCACCAATATTCGACGCCGTTCGGAAGCGTGATGTCCTGTGGCGTGTTCCGTCCGATGAGATATTTGTATAAACCGTTGAGTTCACGCCCACAAGCGATGGTCTCCGCCCATTGGATGGGCGAATGCTTGCGCATGTCATAGCGATCTTTCGGCAACCAGTAGTAGATGATGCCCTGCACGTTGGCGCATAGCGCCAAGTGCGTCATGCAACGAATCTTACCGGCCTTCGGCTCAACGTCTTCAGGCTTCTTGTTTTTCACAGCGTACTGATCCCAGTCGAAGGCCTGGACGACGCACCACAACGATTGCTGGTCATGACAGATTTCGCGCATGGTTTCCATCGTCTTTTTGACGGAAATGATGGGTGAGCGTGGTACAGGGTATGGATCATGCCAGAGGATTTCCGACAGGCCGTTTCCAAGGAAGGAGATGTCTTCGTGTTTGGGCTCCGGCGTGCAGAGAAGAAGGATTCTGGGGACGTGCGGGCAGGCTTCGCCGACGGCGTCCGCTCCCGCTTTCATGCTGTAGCGATTGATCCAGATTTCCGGCTCATCGGCTAGATAGAAGCTCAACAGGCCCCGATGATCGTACATTGCGGCGCAGTGCTTCTGCAACGCGATGTGGTCTTCGCTGTGCAAGTGTCTGCGCGGTATGCCCATGAACGCCAGGACGTTATGCTTCTGGCAATCATCGAGATAGCGAACCATTTCTGCGTCCGTCACCTTGTTGTTTTCGAATTTGTAGGAATGGGTGACGTTGAACTGCGCTTCATGAATGCCATCGAAAATGGTCGTGTCATCGGACGGATCACGGTAGGTTCCGATCGGGAAGAACGGCTTGCCGTCGATACAGAGCATGTGGTCGTCTCGGAAGGAGAACTGATGGGCGGGATTCTTGTTGACGAAAACGAACGTGTCCGTCTTGCCGTTGGCCGTGAGGGCGATGTCGTAAGTGCCTTTCTCTAATGGATTTTTGGGCGTGAAGACAATGTTGTTTTCTTCTTGCGATTTGATGTCGAGAGGCTGTCCGTTGATGGTGGCGGAACAGGTCTGTGGCGGTTGCGGATAGAAGGAAAAAGCGATGTCAGGCCATTCATTGAATTCACCGTTGCGAAAACGCGGCGTCGCCTTCAACGGCGCGTTCACTGGCAAGTCTTTTATTTCAAAGGGAATAGGCTGGCTGATCGGATAAATGCGCAGACTGCACCAATGGGATTTGACGAACCATTTGCCGGGCTTCAGCGCGTAGGGCAATGTGTATCGATCCGTCTCCGTTGTCATTTCCGCAAATGTCTCGTTTTCAGGAAAATCTGGATTCTGGCTGAAAAGAATCCGCAGATGCGGCTGGATTTTTCCGCCTGTCGTTTTCGACGGCGAGACGAATTCAAACGTCGGCGGATTCGTCTCCGCATGGACGGTCATCATGGAATCGAAACTGACCTTGTGGACTTCCAGATCCTTGAAGAGGGCGGTGCCTTGTCCTTCGATGCAAATCCATATCTGGATGTACTTTACATGGTCGGGCATGGTACGCGTCATGCCGATGTTGACACGCTGCCAGTCTTTTTTGCCGAACGGGCCACGCGGGAATTCGCCGCCGTTGACCCACTTCTTGTCTTCCGTGAGCATGCCGAAGAAGAACGTCGCGCCGCGGTCGTTGTTGTTGCGGAGGCGGACATCGACGGATTTGACCATGATGCTGCCGCCGTATGACACGCCTTTTTCAACGGGCAGGTCAAACGTGATGTATCGACGCTGCCCGTTGTCGGCCGTGATTTGGATGGCCCCATCCGTTTCCGTAATGCCTTCTTTCGGAACGTTCCAACCGGCGTCGCGCAAGGCGGTGATGCCTTCGGACAGTGGTGTTTTGAAGACAGAATCATCTTGCGCGACGGCTATCAGCGGAAACGCAAGGGATATGGCGAGAAGCAGTCTTGGGGAAGGCATGGGAAAAAGGGAGGGGCCCACTCCAGCGGGACCAGCATGGGAAAAAATGGGAGGGTCCCGCTCCAGCGGGACCGGTTGTTATTTACCACCTATTACCGAAATATTCCGCGCAGGCCATCGTGAACTTGTGCGGGTAATCGACAGCAAACGAACGGACGCCGAGATCGAGAATGGCGAAGATGTCTTCGCGTTCGAACTTCCACGGCAGCGTCTGCAGGAGGATGCCGCAATGTTTCGTGGCGGTCAACGCGTCGGCGACGAACGGTTGCGGGAGGTCGTAACGCCAGCCGCCAAGCGGCAGGTCTGGATTGAGGCCGTTCAGATGGAGCTGGACTTCCGTGATGCCTTCAAAGGCTTCAGCCTGAATGGTATGGAACTTGTCCATAATTTGCTGTGGCGTGCCGCCAAGCCAGTTTTTCGTGCGGATTTCGGGCACGAGGCCTTTGATTTCGCGGAGCAAGGCGCGGTTGTGGCACGCGAACGTGATCTGTCTGCCGACCTTGTATTCGTTGATCATGTCCGCCAGCATCGGCAACGGGACGCGTTTGTAGTCGATGACCATGTTGCGGGCTGGATCCTTTTGGAGTTGGACGAAGAGCTCTTCCATGGAGACGACATGCTGATTTGGATATTGATCCCAGCCGATATCGATCGTCTGCAGTTCCGTCCAACTGATTTCCGAGATGGGTTTGTCTTTATATTGTTCAGGCAGCGTGTGGGCGATACGGTTGAGGTTGGGGTCGTGGAGGGAGACCATCACGTTGTCCGAAGTGAGATTGACGTCCGCTTCGGGGCGGCCGCCGTGCAACCAGCCGTATTCGAATGAAAGCTTGCAGCTTTCGGGCATTTCGTAACCACCACCGCCGCCGCGATGTGCTTCCCAGAGAATGATACCGTCACGCATGATTTTACTCCTTTATTTAGTGGTTAGTACAAGGCTTTTAGAATCTGGATTCACTGGATCTACTGGATTTACTGGATTTAATCCAACTCCAGAATATCCAGAACATCCAGAACATCCAGAACATCCAGAATATCAATTAATTAGCCATAAGCACAGTCTTCAGTTCAACTGAATGCTGATGGCGTTCCAAGAGGCTTTGGGCAACGTGAAAACCGCTTTGCCGTCTTTCACTGTGAAATCCGTTAATTCCACGGGTGCGACATTGTTTGGTTTGTCTGCTGTGTTGACGGCCTTCAAATCATTGTTGAATAGCGACTTCCAGCCCGTTAACGATGGTGTTCCGCCGAATGCACGCAATTCCATGCTGACTTCCAGCGGCTCCTTCAGAGAGCGGTTGACGGCGAAAATCGTCAACTGCCGCGTCGCGTCGTCATACGTCATGGCGGTGGACAACATGTTGATGCCTTTCCGATGGTCGCTATCGTAGGCAGGAGACGTCACAAGCGTCTTGAGGACAGTACCTTTTGCAAGATTGGACGTCAACAGGAACGGATGATAGGTGGTCTGCGTCCAGCAGCGTCCGTTCGGTTCCGTCATAATCGTTCCGATGACGTTCACCAACTGCGCCATGCAGGCGATTTTCACGCGGTCCGCATGGTTCAGAATGGAAATCAGTTGGTCGCCGACAACTAATGCATCTTCCATCGTGTAAACATCTTCGATCATGTGCCGTGCAGGAACCCACTTCGGATCAGGGCATGTGCTTTCATTTTCGTGATACCACACATTCCATTCATCCAACGCGATATTCATGCGGCGTTTCTGCCGTTTGTCCGCCTGGACGGCATCGCAGACGGCGGCTGTGCTTTCCATCATGTCGGTCAGCGAATCCGCTGCGCCCATGAATTCGGCGTTGTCGCCGTTGCGGTTGCCAAGATAGCAATGGATGGAGAGGTAGTCGGCCAGATGGTAGCACGATTGGAGAGCCTTCCATCGCCATGTCATGTCACTGAAGCCGTCGGCGATGATATGAATGGTCGGATCAGTCCATTTCATGACTTTCGCGGCTTCCAACGCGATGCGCGCATATTCGTCCGCTGTTTTCATGCCGATCTGCCAACTGCCGCCCATCTCGTTGCCGAGCCCCCAATATTTAATATTGAATGGCTCCTCCGCACCGTTCTTGCGACGCAAATCGCTCCAATACGTGCCGCCTGGATGATTGCAGTATTCGACAAGATTACGAGCTTCTTCCGGACCGCGCGTGCCCAAATTCACCGCCAGATACGGCTCCGCACCGATTTTTCGACACCATGCCACGAATTCATGCAGGCCGAATTGATTCGTCTCGATCGTTCCCCACGCAAGTTCCAGCCGTGTTGGACGATTTTCTTTCGGGCCGATGGTATCTTCCCATTTGTAGCCTGATACGAAATTTCCGCCTGGATAACGCACGAGTCCGAGATTCAGTGGCTTGACCAAATCAATCACATCCTGCCGGAAGCCGTCTGCGTCCGCCGTTGGATGGCCGGGCTCATACATACCTGTATAGATATGGCGTCCAAGATGTTCGATAAGAACGCCGAACATCGTCCGCTCCACGTTTCCGATCCGATAATCTTTGTCAGCGATGATTTTCGCTTGTTGCATGGTTTCTCCGTTTTATGATTGGCCGATTAATCAACCATTAATCATTAAGCAGAAGGACACGCGGGAGCGTGTCCCTCCCGTTTTATTTCTTTGCTTCGCCAAGTTTGAACTTCTTACTGTAGATGGATTTGCCGCGGTTGCCGTAGCAGTCCAACGGCGTGACGACAAAGCGAATATCCACGTGTTCGGGAACTTCCGCGACACGCGCGAAGACGCACTGGCCTTCCTTCGAAAGCTTTGACGTGCAGCGGAAGTAATCCGGAGCGAAGACACGCTTCGTGCAAAAGACGCGCGTCACGTCGTAGTAGTTGAGTTCGGCCTGGATTTCGTAATCGAACGCGCGGCCGCCCGCGAGAGCCGTCGGGAAGGTGACGACAGTCTGCGGCGTGGGTGTTCCTTTACGATCCTTTCCGTCAATGTCTTCCGCCTTGATGAGGCTGCCTGCGTCCGCGGCGAAGGCCGGCAGATTTTCGCGGGCCTTGACGGCGCGCGGCGGGATGGCATAGGGCTTCTCCTTGCAGAGCGGCAGCGGGAGAACCCAGTCGTCGCCGAGGATTTCGTCATTTTGGAAATCACGGCGGGCAATGTCGATGCGGTCGTCATAAACAGAGACGAGCAGGCCATGTTTGCTGTGGCCGTCTTTCATGCGTGGCATCTGTTCGACGGGGCCGCCGCCGAAGCCGCTGTTTTCGCGGTTGTAACGGTGTCCGATATAGCGAAGGGAGGCGGTTCCGATGGAGGTGAACGTATCCTGCCAGATGCCGGATTCGTCCGTCAGCGGATAGTGTGAATGGCCTGTGAAAACGACGGCGTTCGGCGTTTTCGAGAAGGCTCGTGTGGAGGCGCCGTTGTCGTGCCCCCATGCCCACGGACCGTAGATGGTGTCTTTCGGATGGGGGTGCTGCGCATAGAAGAACGGGAGGTTAGGATCGAGCTTCGACTTGTATTCGTCCATGAACTTCTCGATGTTCTGATGGAAGCCCCAATGGCCGCCGATGAACGTATAGCCTTTGACTTGTTTGGCGTAGATTTCCTGGAACTCTTCATGGAAGCAAAGATCCCATGCGGCCTTGCGGTCTTTCACGATCGACTTCTGGAAAGCTTCGTCGCGTTTTTCTTTTTCGCGATAGACATAGTAGAAGCCCTCGTGGTCGTGGTTGCCGCAGACGAAGACTTTTTCGACATGCCGTCCGTCGGCCCCTTTGTCGTTCGGGAAGACCTTATACCAAGCGGTTGCGAAATTCTGAAGCTGCTCGACAAGGCCCCAGTCGGCGATGTCGCCCGCGACCATGACGGCATCGACTTTGGCGGCGTCATACCAACGGAGCGTCTTCTCCCAATAGTTTGTGCTGTCGAGCGTGGTAATATGGACATCGCTGACGACACCAAAGCGGAGTTTAGGCTCGCCTGCGCCATCGGCGGCGAAGAGGTTGACCGGTTTGAAGGCCGATACGGCGGCGGATGCGATGACGGTTTTGCAGAATGAACGGCGGGACAGGTCGAACATGTTTGGCTCCAATTTTGTAATGTTTATATATAGAGAATAGATTTTAGTTTTTTGGGATTTGTCATTGTTTTCAAAGATATTTTAGCATCAGAAAGGGTAAATATCAAATCATGGATTAGATTAAGAGCATTATAAATTGAGAGATTTTGAGGCGTGCAGCAAAAGAAACAGGAGAAACGAGCATGACGATTCGTATCAAAAACCGCCATTTTGAATGGCGCATCAATGATAACGGCACAAATGCAGGATTTTATGACGTCGCGACAGGGCAGGACCATTTGATAGCATCGCCTGTTTCGCCCGCGGCATATGTCAAAAAGGACGGTTGGCGGGCGGATTCGACTTCCGCGAAATTCAACGATGGCGTTCTCGAATACACGTTTGGCCAGAATGTCGCGACGGCGAAAATCCGCGCACGCGTTGAAGAGGATTACGTCGTGTTCACGGTGCTGTCGGTGGAAGGCGATGTCGATGAACTGGATTTCATTAACATTCCGACGGATTTGAAGGACGTTGCGGACGAGCCGTTTTCTGCGACATCCATCGCCTTGGGGCTTAAATCGAATGTGGAGGATCTGCCTGGGCCGCAGTCGTTTCTGTGGACGGCGGCCTACAAGCGGTTTGGTTTTGAAGACGCTGAAACGGGGCTTGTGGCGTGCAGTTTCGCGAAGATGCGCGAGGCGTTGAAGGCGATGGTCGGCGCGGCTTTGGGCGTGCCGCATTCGCCGAACTGCGGGCCATGGGCGTTGGACAGCAAACTGCCGACGTATTCGAACATCATGAACGCTCCCACGCCGCAGAATGCGGATGAATGGATTGATTTATGCCATCGTCTCGGCCTCAAGGCGATTGAATTCAACGGCACGTTGGATTACGGCAGCTACCGCCCGCGGCCGGATATTTTCCCAAACGGCTATGAAGACGTCCGTAAATTGGTGAAACGTTTCAATGACGCGGGAATCGTCTGCGGTCTGCATACGATGTCGTTTTCCATCGCGAAAAACTGCACGTGGGTTACGCCAGTTCCTGATCCAAGACTCGCAAAGGAAAGAACTTATACATTGGCCAGCAATTTGACGACCGACATGACGGATATTCCGTTGGTGGAGGATCCATCGGACCTGCCGCCGCGGATCGACTACTACATCCGCCGCAGCATGACGTTGCAGATCGATGACGAGCTCATCGAATACACGGCCATCAAGACGGATGCGCCATATGCCGTGCTGAAGTGCAAACGCGGCGCGTGCGGAACGGAGCCGGCAACCCATATGGAAGGGGCACCCGTTTATCATCTGAAGGAGTGCTGGGGCTGTTTCGTGCCCGACGGCGAAACATCGCTGTTTGCGGAAGTTGCGGACAAAATCTCCACGGCGGTCAATGAATGCGGCTTTGATTTCGTCTATTTGGACGGTCTGGACGGTGCCCATGTCATCGGCGGCGAAGACGCCCGCTGGCACTATGGCGCGAAATTTACGTTCGAAGTCTTCCGCGGTCTGAAACGGCCCATCATGATGGAAATGGCGACGTTCCACCATCATCTATGGTATGTCCGCAGTTGCATGCAGGCATGGGATCATGCCGTGCGCGATCACAAGACGTTCACGGATCTCCATGCTTATTCCAATAGCTTTGCTCGCAAGATGTTCCTGCCGTTGCATTTGGGATGGGTGGGACTGTTCCCGTGGTGCGGGCAACAGACCGATCCGACATTTTGGGATGACGTGGAATATCTGTGGAGCAAGGCGTTGGCGACGGATGCCCACCTGACGCTGCAAATGGTTACGCCGCACAGTCTGTCGAACGGCGCATGGCTGCGCGATCTTGCGCCGCGCATCTGGACATATGAAGAACTTCGGCGTGTTAAGTACTTCGACGACAATGTAAAAGCGACGATCGTAAAGCGTGGCGAGGAGTTCCGTCTCTGCCAGAATGGCGACGGTTGGGGCTTCGAACCAATTCAGGCGGAACGGCATCAGATCGACGATTTGGAAAGTCGCAGCAATATTTGGAATTTCACGAACAAATTCGCGGCACAGCCATTGGTGTTGCGCATCCAGTCGTTGCCGACGCTGGATGCATACGATTCGGAAAACGCCATCGAACTCGTTGATTTCAAAGCTGTTGATGACGACGGTAATACGGCGTTCGTTGATCCAGGGGAGAAGATCACAATCCGCAACAGTGGGAAGTTGTATATCTATCCATCCGCCGCGCCAGGCATGACAGGCGGCATCAAAGCCGTGGAAAGCGACGGCCCAGTCAAAAACGGCGGTCTTTTCTCTGTGTCCCGCGGCTATTCGGACGGATTGGTTCTTAGTTCGTCTCCTGATGACCGCTATTCGTTGTACGATCACTTCGAACGAATGTTCAAGGAACGGGAAGCCTCATGGTTGTATCGTCATATGGAATTCCCGGAGAAGGACTTGAGCAAACATCAAGGTTTTGGTTTGTGGATCAAAGGCGACGGAAAGCACGAAGTTCTGGATTTCGCGCCGATTTGCAAAACACATGGCATTTACAGCCAGCATTACTTTGTGACGATCGATTTCAAGGGATGGCGTTATGTGGAATTGCTGACGCCTAGCACGGCGGAATACGAGAAGCAGTCGTGGCCTTTCGCTCTCGGAGGTTATACGCTATATCGTGGGCAGTTCAACTATGCGCGGACGTTGGGCTTCGACATTTGGTGCGGCGGTGTCGCGAAAGGCGACACGGTGGAATGTCTGCTGAGTCCGATCAAGGCGTTGCCGCAAATTGCGCAACCAATTGTGAATCCAGTAATTGCGGTTGCTGGCCGTCAAATTGTGTTCCCTGTGTCGCTTGATGCGGGACAGTATCTGGAATACTACGGCGGGCAGACGGCGAAAGTCTTCGCAGGCAACGGCGATTTGTTGTGCGAAATCAAGCCCGAAGGCGTTTTGCCGGAAATCGCGGCTGGTGAGAATACGGTGAGTTTCCAGTGTCAGGCGGAAAAACAGCGTCCGCATGCCCGCGTGACGCTGTTTACGAAAGAAGGAACGCTTCTGGATGGTGGAAGCGCTCCTTCATGGGAGTAGAATTCTAGAAATCTAGTATTCTAGATTTCTAGAAGGCTAGATTTCTAGAATACTAGAAGATTGAATTATAAGCTTTTAGCCACAGGCCGTAACCCATAAGCCATAGACCATAAGCCATTGGCCATAAGCCATTGGCATAGCCTTGCCTGCAAGGCTATTAGAAGCCAAGCTTGCGGAAGGTTTCCACTTGCCGTTTGATGGAATAGCCACCGACGGGAGCCAATAACTGGCCGGCCCAGTTGACGCCGTCGCTGAATTCGATTTCCGTCTGGTATTCCATCATGCGCGGGCATGCGCGGAGCTTCGGCATCAGTGTGTACCAATCCAATGTGCCGTCGAACGGCATGGAATGGAGGTCGGCATAGCCCGTGTTGTCGTGGATATGCGTCGTGACGACGTATTTCTGGGCGAGTTCGAGCGCGTTCGCCTCTTCGATGATGCCGTGTTCCCACCACATGTCATGCTGTGATTTCGGATAGTCCTCCATCTTCTTCCATGGATAGGGCGCCATGAAATGCGCATGGCCTGTGTCGTAGCAAATACCGATGTTCGGGCTACTTGCAAATGGTTCAACCAAGCCGACGACTTCCTTCATGGAGTTTGGTGGCTCGAAGCTGTTTTCAACGGCGACGACGATGCCGATCTTCTCCGCCGCAGGAACAAGCTGCTCCAACGTTTCGATGGCAAGCGGTCGTAACAGATTCATATCGACATGCTTAATGCAGTGATGCCATGCGCCGACATGGATCGTGTAGGTCTTGCTGCCGAATTCGGCGGCGATTTCCATGGCCTTGATATGGTCTTGGATCATGGCGGGGCGGCGTTCTTTTTCGGGAATGTTCAAATCGAATTCGCGGCCGGCCGGGGCATGGATGGAGACAATATGGATGCCCATCTTCTTCTTGAAATCGCGTAGGAAGTCGATGATTTCAGGGTGCTTAAGCCCTTCGGTAATCCATGACTCGACGAAGACGAAGCGGTCGATGCCGTAATCAAGATACTCACGTGCGATTCGTGGATAGAGGTTCTGGGGGTAGGCGGTCCATGGGAAATTGTAGGAGAGGAGGGCGTCTGTCATGTTGGATTCCTTTGCTGTGAAAAACGGAAGAATAAATGGCTATATGAATATAGTGCAGAGTTGTGAAAAGTCACTTTTTAGGCTATAGTGAAATACAACATGATTAAATAAACAAGGAGTGTTCATGTATTGGCAAGGCATTGTCATCGGACTGGTTTGCTTTCTGGTCATCGGATTGTTCCATCCGCTGGTCATCAAAGGCGAATATTATTTCGGTGTGAAAATCTGGTTGGTTTTTCTGCTGGCGGGACTTGTGATGACGGCGCTGTCGCTGTTTGTCGCGAATATCGTCGTTTCAGCGGTGTTGGGCGTCATTGGATTTTCATGCTTTTGGAGCATTCGTGAAGTGTTTCAGCAGAGAAAACGCGTGGAGCGAGGATGGTTTCCAGCCGGGCCGTCGCATCATGGAAAGGATTCCGTGGATAGCATGTAATTAACTGAAAGGCAGTTCCTTATGAGTTCGAAATATGAAGAGATGAAGAAATGGGAATGGGCGGACATCGTGGATGGAGTAAACCACGAGGCGAAGCTGCCGTTGTCGGTCCACATTCCGCTGAACTGGCCGGAGTCGCACAAGCTGATCATGTGCGACTGCGCGATGAATGCCTATACGTTGGACACGCCTGGCCTAAATACTTCCATTACAGGGGATTCGATGATACGGCAATTGCAACGGACGACGTTGTTCAGCTGGGCTTTCGGTGATCCCGCCTTCGTGCCGGATTTCCGTCAGACTGTTCTGCGACGTGCTTTTGGCGGTCTTCCCGTCATCGAAATTGAATTCAGCGCGTGGAATCTGATTTACACATGCCTTTATTTTGTTGATATCGGCGGTAGTCTGCGGATGAAAATGACTGTCCGCAACGACGATCCAAAGACGCAAATGGCGCATGTCTGGCTGCATCCGGGCCGTCCATTGGAGTCGAAAGTCTTTGAATACCATTATCATACGTTTGAATGGAATGCTTCCCGCTGGCTTCCCGACGACGTTTTCGACTACCACAATGGCATGTTCTATAGGCAGGATGGGGTGGCGGGACGCGTATCGGCCGGCGGTTTCAATGCGACGTGGGTGAAGGAGGCGGATTTCACGGGAAAGGATGTCAATGCATTGTTCTCATGGGAGAAGCCGTATCGTGTGCAGGAACGCTGCAAACTTGGAAAAATAAACCACTTGCTGCATTTCACATGTGAATTGAAGCAGGGCGAGGCGCAGTCGTTCGACGTGTCGTTCATGGCGGAGCCGCGTATGGAGGGTTACGACAAGCCATTCGACGACGCACTGAAGGAAGCCGTCAAAGCATGGAAAAAACTGGAGAGCAAGAGTGTTGTCGAATTGCCGTATCAGCGTGATACGGAAGCCTTTGAAGCGGTGACGCTGAACAATTTGCAACTGCTGATGGCGGATGGCGACCGTCTCCGCCCATGTCAGGGCGGCAGTTCCGAACGCTTCTATGTGTGGGTATGGGAGGCGATGTGCGCATTGCGGCCCATGCTGAGGTTGGGCTATTTCAAGCAAGTCCGCAAGGCCATTGATTTCATCTTCTCGTTGCAGGACGGTGGTTGCCCGCCTGTCGGCAAATTCACGACGACGAAAGGGGCGATTGGAACGAGCGGCCCGAAGTGGGCGAACACGACGGGAGCCGCCTTGATTCTCGCTTGCGATTATCTGGAATTATCTGGTGACAAGTCATTTATCAAAAGTTATCTGGACAAAATGCTTCGGGCTGGCCGTTGGATTATCGGTGAAATTCGCGCGACGCGAACGGAAGGAAATCCGAACTACGGCATCATGCCGGAATGTTGCGCGTCCGATGGCGACTACGGGCAGGTCGTGTTCACGGACTGCTGGTCATTGGGCGGTTTGCAACGTCTGCGCGATGTGCTGAAGATACTGAAACATCCTGATTGCCAAGAATATGTGGATGAATGTTGTCAATACAAGCATGATTTTGACGCTGTATTGGATCGCGTCTCCACGCCGGACGGCTTCATCTCGCGGTCGTTTGGTGACGATTCACGTGTCTGCAACGAGTTCCGTTTTACGGATACATGTCTGGACTGTGTGGCGGCGGGCGTGTCATCCGCCTTGGAACCGCGCATGGCGAAATATCTGAAGTGGTTGGAGGAGAACGCGTTCAGATGGCTGTTCTGCTCGGAGGTGACGCCTGGCATCTACTATGTCGGCAACAACGAACTGACGTGCATGAAAATGTATTTGGAACAGGAGGAATGGAAAAAGGCGTGGATGGCGGCCCGTGTGTTCAGACGGTTTGTGCTCACGCCGGACGTGCATCTGACGGCGGAGCGTTATTCCGCCAATGACATTGGCTTCACGGCATGGCAGCCGAACGGCAGCAACAATGGTCGATTTATCGAAATGGAGCTGAGCCGTTTCTGGTATGAACTGCCGGATGGCTGTATCATAGTCGGCGGCGGATTGAATCCGTTTGAACGTGAGAAATGCCCGAAACTGATTGGAATTTATACCCGTTTTGGTAAAACGGACGTGGTGGTGGAGGCGAATCGCATATTGATCAAAACGGAGAAGCCGTTGCCGAAAGGACAGGTTTTCATATATCCTGAACAACATCATATACTGAAGACATCTACACGAGAAGTCTGTTTATCTTTTTTGTCAAAATAGCATATCATAAACAAATGAACGTCATAACTTTAGGAGAAAACACAAATGAGTGAAATCAAAAACGCTGAAATCAAGGCCGTGCTGCTTCATCTTGGACACAACATGTGGTGTGATTACATGCCCGAAGATATGGACAATCAGCAGCTGCCCTACGGCAAGCCAGACATCGTTTTGCGCAGCAAGGAGGATCTCTGGCGGCGCGCCATCGACCGTATGGTTGAACAGAAAATGAACATGCTGGTCATCGACATCGGTGAGGCGCTTGTCTATCCAAGCCATCCCGAACTTGCCATCGAAGGCAGCTGGACACCGGATAAGATGCAGGAGGAAATCCGCCGTCTGAAAGCGCTTGGAATTGAGGCGATTCCAAAACTGAATTTCTCGACGACGCACAACGGCTGGTTGAAGCATTATCGCCGCATGGTTTCGACCAAAGAATACTATCGCGTCTGCGAAGACGTCATTCGCGATACAGGCGAAATCTTCGGCACGCCGCGCTTCTTCCATATCGGTTATGATGAAGAGACCGCCCACCATCAGGATAACAGTTTCCATCAGTTCATCTGTGTCAGAAAAGGCGAATTGTGGAAGCATGATTTCCTCCATATCGTTGGCACGGTCGAGAAGAACGGCATGCGCGCATGGGCCTGGAGCGATTACGGTTGGGACCATCAGGATTTCTATGAATGGACGCCGAAGAGCGTTCTCATGAGCAATTGGTACTACGATGAATGCTATGGCGGATTCGAATTGGAGGCAAACAAAACGGCCGACCACAAGCGTCTCAAAGGTTTCTATGACCTTGAAAAAGCGGGATTTGAGCAAGTACCATGCGGAACGAACTGGTCTGGCTGGAAGCGTCGTGAAGTCAATGCGGGAGCGGACGATGTCATCGGCAAACTCGTCAAGACATGCCGCCGTGATTTGGGTTCCAAGACGTTGAAAGGCTTTATGATGGCACCATGGGCGTCCTGCGACACGGAGGACAATCTCACCTATGTCAACCATGGAATCGACCTTTTCGCGGAAGCGCTGAAGCAGTGATCCAACGGAAGAAAGGGGGAGGAACAGAGCGTTTTTTTCATGGGTTTTCTTGCCTAAAGTGGCAATGACTATTATCTTATTAGTTTCTACAAGAGACATATTAATTAGGTATAATCAAGGTTAACCCATGACAATCCGCAGCATCATTCTGGCTTTCGTATGCGCGATATTCATCGCTGCATGCGGTTATATCAATGACGCCGTATTGTATCTGGAATCATTTACGAACGGTTCCCTGCTGCCCATCATCGTCATCGGGACGCTGGCTTTGTTCGTCATGGTGTTCAATCCGTTGCTTGGGCTGATCAACAAGAAGCTTCAGATGAAGGGCGGCGAGCTGGCGTTGATCGTGGCGGTCAGTTGCGCGGCGTGCAGTATTCCGGGCCGCGGCATGCTGGAGCAGTTCACGCATACGATGGTCATGCCGTACCATTGGGAGCGCGTGACGCCCGGCTGGAAGCAGAAGCATGTTCTGGATTATGCCCCGAAAGGCGCGCTGATCGTTATGCCAGACGAGAAGGCGGAGCCTGATCTGCACACGGAAGTGTATGAACGGACGGTGACGGCGTATCTCATTGGAACGCCGAAAGTTGCGGAAGGCGACCGTCCGATGTGGCGCTCTTTCAAAGATGCCGTGCATCGCGTGCCGTGGGCGGATTGGCGTGTCCCGTTGACGACATGGATGCCGCTCGTTTTCCTCAGCGCGCTGGCCTCCGTCTGCTTGGCGTTGATTACGTATCGCCAATGGGCTGCGCATGAATATCTTAGTTTCCCAATTGCCGATTTCAATGCCACGCTCATCGAACGGGAGGAAAGCAAGCTGCTTCCTGCTATTTGCCGCAACCGCATGTTTTGGGTGGGACTGCTGATTCTATTGTTCATTCGCATTAACAATGGACTATTTGTCTGGTATCCAGACTATTACATTCCTGTCCAGCTGACATGGAGCTTGGCGCCGTTCTCGAAAGTCTGGCCGAATTTATTCCGTGTACCATACGGCAGCAGCCTGCTGGTGTTCCGTTTCTTCCCACTGGTCGTGGCGTTTGCGTTCTTCCTAAGCTCTGAAATTTCTCTAACGCTTGCGGTTTCGCAGCTTTGCTGGGTATTCTGCGCGTTTCCAATGGTGACGGTCGGCATGAATCTGAACACGGATTGGGTCGGCGGTTGGCAGGGATGGCAGCGTGCGGGTGCTTTCATCATGATGTTCTTCTTCTTGCTCTACACAGGGCGTCACTACTACTGGCATGTGCTTTTGAGCGCTTTGGGGCTGCGCAAGCCGGACAAGGAAGACGGCGGCTCCGCGAACGCGTGGGCGATGCGGCTACTCATCTTTGCGTTCATCGCGATGTTCATGATGATTACGCGGCTTGGCCTCGAATGGCCGTTCGCCTTGATCACGGTGGCGTTGATGCTGATGACGTTTGTGGTCGTTTCGCGTATCAGCGCAGAGACAGGACTCTTCTTCATCCAACCGCGATGGACCATCTTCGGCCTGTTGACGGCTGGTCTGGGCAGTTTTGCCTTCCCGCCGCGCGCGCAGATCATCTGCGGTCTCGTGTGCATTTTCCTGAGCATTGACCAATGCCAGGCTTTGATGCCATACGTCACAAACGGTCTGAAACTGTGCGACCGCACGAAAGTCTCAACGACGAAATACGGGTGGTCCACATTGGCGATGTACATCATTGCGATGACGATTGCTGTCGCTGTCCTGCTCATCGCCGTTTATACATGGGGCGCGCCGCAGAATATGGATTGGAGTTACAAGCGTCTGCCGACCATGTCATTCCGCACGGCGCTGCCTGAAATTCTGCAATTGGAGGCGGTCGGATCCCTTGAGGAGGCGGACACCTTGCCGTGGTGGCAGCGGTTGTCTCGCATTATGCCGCGTGAGAATTTCATCGGCGCGTTTGTTTTCGGCATCGTGGTGGTTTGGTTTTTCAGTTTCTTGCGTCTGCGCGTTCCGTGGTGGCCGTTGCATCCAGTCATGTTCCTTCTATGGGCGACGTATCCGATGGAGCAGACGTGCCATGCATTTTTCTGCGGATATTTGATCAAAGTCTGCGCCATCCGCTTCGGTAGCATGAAGTTGGTGCGGAAACTGAAGCCATTCATGGTCGGCGTCATTGCCGGTGAATTGCTCAGTGCGGTTATTTTCATGATCGTTGGCTTTATCTATTATCTGAATACAGGGGAGACACCGAAGATCTACCGATGGTTCCCGCGATAAGTCTTGCATATTACTAACTATTTGAAAATAAAAGGATTCGTATGAAAACATCATTGCAATGGCTGAAGGATTATGTTGACATCCCATGGGATGCCAAAGAGCTTGCGTCGCGCTTGACGGGCGCGGGATTGGAAGTGGAAGGCATCGAAGAGTCCGGAACGATTCCGAAAGGCGTCGTTGTGGCGGAAATCCTTTCACGCGAACCACATCCGGATTCGGATCACATGAGCATCTGCAAAGTGAACATCGGCAGCGGCGAACCATTGCAAATCGTCTGCGGCGCACCGAATTGCGACGCCGGAAAGCGCGTTCCCTGCGCGACTATTGGCACGGATTTCGGTGAATTCAAAATCAAAAAGGCGAAGCTGCGCGGTGTCGAATCCAACGGCATGCTCTGCTCTGCACGCGAATTGGGCCTGAGCAACGACCATACCGGTCTGCTCATCCTGCCCGACGATGCACCGCTTGGCGCACCGTTGACCGATCTGTATCAAAGCGACAGCGTGATCGATTGGGAAGTCACGCCGAACCGTCCGGACTGGTTGTCCCACATCGGTATCGCCCGCGAGGCCGCCGCGCAGACGGGCGGCGAATTGCACCATCCCGCCACGCCGATCGCGATTGACGAAAACGCGAAAATCGAAGATTTCGCATCTGTTGAAGTTCGCGAGCCGGAACTTTGCCCGCGGTATATCGCCCGTGTGTTCACTGGCGTGAAAGTCGGCCCGTCGCCCGAATGGATGGTGAAACGGCTGACGGCCGTCGGCCTGCGTTCCATCAACAACGTGGTCGATATCACGAACTTCGTCATGTTGGAGTACGGCAACCCGTTGCACGCGTTTGATTTGACAACGCTTGCAGGACACAAGATCATCGTTCGCCGCGCGGCGGACGGAGAGGAAATCGTCACGTTGGACGGCACGAAATCCAAACTGTCGCATGACAATCTGCTCATCGCGGATGCGGACAAAGGCGTGGCGTTGGCCGGCATCATGGGCGGTGAAAACAGCATGATCACCGACAATACGACGACGGTTCTTTTGGAAGCGGCGACGTTTGATCGTTCCAATATCCGTATCAGTAGCCGCAACTTGAACATCGCGTCCGATTCCTCCTACCGCTATGAACGCGGCGTCAGCCCCGAAACGACGGCCTACGCCAGCGCCCGCGCGGCGTCGCTGTTGTGTGAACTCTGTGGCGCGAAGCAGGTTAGTGGCGTCATTGATCGATATGGCAAGCCGTTCGCGGAATATGATCTGACCTGCAATGTGGCGCGTTGCAACAGCGTTCTCGGACTGAAGCTGACGGCGGCGGAAATCGCGGACTGCTTCAAACGCCGCGGCATCACGGTGACGGCCATCGACGACGAAAAAGTGTCCGTCCATACGCCCGGCTGGCGTTTCGACTTGCTGCATGAATACGACCTCTGGGAGGAAGTCGCGCAGATGCAGGGCTTGGACAAGATTCCGGAAGCTCCCGTCGCCGCGAAATTGGTCGGAAACATCAAAGATGACAAGTTCATTCCGATGGAAGAGACTCGTGCGCAACTGCTTTCGTTGGGACTTGATGAAATTCTGAACTACACGATGTTCTCCCAGCAGCAGTGCCTCTTGGGCTCCGGCCTGACGGAAGAGCAGTTGGTGAAAGTCTCGAATCCGATCAGCGCGGATTTGGCCTACATGCGGCCGACGATGCTTCCGGGCATCCTGCAGGTCGTCAACCACAACGTCTCACGCAATGAACATGATTTGCGCATGTTCGAAACAGGCCGCGTCTTCCAGAAGAAAGGCGAAGAGCTTTGCGAAGCCACGCAGATCGCCATCCTGCTGACGGGCCATCGTCAGCTTGGCCGCTATGGCGCGGAAGAGGCCGAACGGCTTGACTTCTACGACATGAAAGGCCTGCTGGAAAGCTGGCTGGACATGCGCCGTCTGACGAAATACGAATGGACCGCCGCCGAACATCCTGCGTTCAAGCATGGCGCATGCGCGGCGTGGAACGTCCGCAAGAACAACGTGATCATTTTCGGACAGGTTGCGGATGAACTTGTGAAAGGCATGCGCATGCGCAATCCGTTGTTCGTGGCGTTGATTGATTTCGACGCGTTGAAGCAATTGCGCGGCGCGGCAATCGCCTATCAGCCGTTGCCGCAGTTCCCTGGAACGGCGCGAGACATCTCATTCGTCGCGCCATCTGGCCTGACGAACCAGCAGGTCATCGACACGGTGAAGGCCATGAAGCTCCCGAACGTCGAAAAGATCGATTTGTTCGATATTTACGAAGACGAAAAAGTCTTGGGAAAAGGGAAGCGCAGCATGGCCTATACGATCATGTACCGCCATCCCGAGCGGACGCTCACGGACGATGAAGTCAATAAGATTCAGGAGAAGATCCGTCAGGAGTTGTCATCGAAGCTCAATGTTGAGTTGCGTTGATCTAAAAGCTTAAAGCCGAAAGCTTAAAGCAAAGGCAGGAGGCTGGAGATTACACAGAATTTTTAAGAAAAGGAAAGGAAAATGCTAGTAAAACAATTTGCCAGCGGCGGTGTGATCACGGTGAACGGCGCCCCGCACATCATCGAATCCGTCGAAAAGCATACGCCGTCCGCGCGCGGAGCGGCGACCATCTACAAAGTCCGCTGCCGCAATCTTCTGACGCAGATGAAGACCGATCTCTCCTGCAAAGGCGAAGATAGCTTTGACGAGCCGGACTTCCGTCAGCAGGAAGTGCAGTATTTATATAAGGAAGGCAACGACTACGTCTTCATGGATGTCGAATCGTTCGATCAGTTCCCGCTTGCGGCGGAAATCATCGGCGATGACAAGTACTATCTCATCGAAGACATGGAAGGCATCAGCGCGTTGATTCTGGAAGACCGCATCGTCGGTATTCGTCTGCCGGATGTTGTTGAACAGGAATTGATTGAGTGTGATCCTGCCATCAAAGGACAGAGCGCGACGAATCGCGGCAAATCCGCCAAGACGCAGACTGGCCTGGAAATACAGGTCCCTGAATACATGGAGCAGGGCGAAATCGTCCGTATTGACACGCGGACGGGCAAGTTTCTTGGCCGTGTTGGCACAAAGTTCTGAAAAAAAGTTTGACTATCCGAATAGACTCGTTAAATTGTAGAATTGCCTGACGGTGTCGCGGCACGGTCCGCAGTCGGGCGGTAAACGAAAAGAAATAGTGAGGAAGACCATGCCTGCTGAAGTTGACAAAGAGAAATGCGTTGGTTGCGGTTCCTGCGAAGGCGAATGCCCCGTCGAAGCCATCAAGATCGTTGACGGTGTTGCCACCGTGAAAAAGGATGACTGCGTGAGCTGCGGCGCCTGCAAGGAAGCTTGCCCGGCCGAAGCCATCGAAATCAAAGACTGAACATAGTCTAAGATCAAAAGAAAAGGGGCTGTTGCGTTGTGCAACAGCCCATTTTGTGTAGTAGCGGCGGCATCCCGCCGTCGAATAGTGTGGCGGAGGCGAATGCCTCCACCCGACGGCTTCCGCCGTCGGCACTGGACAGGAGGATGTGGTTTGGTGCGACGGCGGGGACGCCGCCGCCACACCTTCATGCGACGGCGGGGACGCCGCCGCCACACCCAATAGTATTATCAAAGCACTTCTGGCTTCGTCCAGACGCCGGATTTCGCGCTCTTGTACATGGCTTCCATGACGGCGGAGCGGAGGGCGGCTTCCTTTGCGGAGACGAGCGGGACTTTCTTGCCGACGACGGCGTCGAGATACAGTTCGAAAGCGTGCGGAAGTTGCGCGGGCAGATCCGTCCACGGCTTCTTGCCGTCCGCGCCAGCGACATGTTTGCTATTGAAATAGAGCTGGCCGTTGACGACGCAGGCATGGCCTTCCGTTCCGGAAATCGTGAGTTGGACAGGCTGATCGATGTCAACCCAACCAGCGGCTACGGTTGCAATCGTTCCGTCGGGGAAGCTGATGATGCCTTCGCCTGTTTCGTCGCAGCCCGGATAACGGTTGGTGACGGTTTTGATGGAGGCTGTGGCGGCTTCGGGAACTTGATCGATGAGCCACAGGAGGATGTCGAGAGAGTGCGTTCCGAGGTCGCCGAATGCGCCGCAACCAGCGATGGCCGGATCGGCCATCCAACGCCATTCCTTGTCAAACCAGCCGCCGAGCGAGCCAGAATGGCAATTGACGTGGCGGATGCGGGTGATTTTGCCAAATGCGCCAGCTTCAACTTGCTTCTTGAGGAACATATGGATGGATTGGCCGCGCATGAAGTAACCAGTTTGGAAGATAAGGCCTTCCTTTTCAATGGCATGAGCCATCTTCCAGGCATCTGCGGCTGAATAACCGAGAGGCTTTTCGACGTAGAGATGCTTCTTGGCGGCGACGGCCTGCAAGACGAGCTCTTCATGACGGTTGGTTTCAGAGCAGATGACGACGGCGTCGATTGCGGCGTCGTTCCAGATGTCTTTCGGAAATTCGGCGACGGCGGCGCCGAGTTTGTCGGCGGTCACTTTGGCGCGATCCGCGTTGTGGTCCCAAACTTTTGCGACTTTGATGTCTTGTCTGGCGGCCATCCGCTGGACGAAATTAGGGGTGTGGATGTGGCCGCAGCCGACGAGTGCCAATGTTTTCATGTGGGGCTCCTTTTTTTGTGGTGAAGAGACTGGATGTTCTGGATTATCTGGATATTATGGATGTTCTGGATGTTCTGGATGTTTTTGCGTTAAGCCATAAGCCATAAGCCATAAGCCATATAAACTCAACGCTTTGCGTTGAGTTTATAAATGACGCCTCCTGCCAAAGCGGTGAATGGCGCAACGAGAACGAGTGCGAAACTTCCGATAAGCGTTTTGACAGCTTCTGAGGCGACATATGGGTTGTTGATGAAATCGATAGGGCTTGTGCCTTGGGCGGCAAATGTCATCATCAACGTGAGATAACCGCCAGAATAGGCGAGAAGAAGCGTGGTCGTCATGGTTCCGACGACGCTTTGGCCAATGCGGATACCTGAACGGATCAGTTCATTTCGCGAGATATCAGGCTTGTGATAGACGATTTCCTCCATGCCGGCGGCGACATCCATGCCAAGATCCATGACGGCTCCCGATGACGCGAGAATGATGGCGCCGATGAAAATGTTCTGCAAGCTAAGATATTGGTAGCCAGAATAGTACAATGCCTGAGAGTAGGGCATGATGGCGCCGTTGACATGGAACAGATGCGTGAAAATACTGGAAAGAACGCAACCTGAAATCACGCCAAGCATGGAGCCTGTGC
>JAFZIJ010000132.1 GCA_017554445.1 Victivallales bacterium | reverse complement strand
GTCCGTTCGATGACCGCCTTGCGGCATTCCGGCAAGGCGTCGCGGTCGAACGTTTCGCGAAGGCTCGGCATCAGCAAATCCAGACTGCGCGACACACCGCCGCCCAGATACGCCTTCTCGAAATTCAGCGCGTTGGCCAATTGCGCCAACGCGCGGCCCAAATACATGCCCGCCTTCTTGTAAACCGCCAATGCGCGTTCGTCGCCTTGACGGCACAGCGCCGCGCAGCCTGCGGCATCCGTATCCAGTCCGACTTCGCGGCACATCCGCGCAATCGCAGGGCCGGAGGCATGCGCCTCCAGGCAACCGTAACCGCCGCAACCACAACGTATTGGGTGGTCGTATTCGACTTTGATATGGCCCAATTCGCCCGCGCAAAACGATTTGCCGCGAACCAATTCGCCGTTTGCGACGACTGCGCCGCCGTTGCCTGTGCTAATCGTCAGCCACACGAAATCACGGCCGCCGCCGCCGAACCGCAACTCCGCCAACGCACAGGCGTTGATATCGTTCTCCAAATGAATCTTCTCCGACGGAAGTCCTAGAGAGGGAACCAATAGCGACAATGCGGAGAACGCCCCCCAGCCCGCCGACGGCGAGCCATAGACCCAGTCCTTCCCGTCCGTCATGCCCGGAATGCTCATGCCGACGCCGTCCAACTGCTTCAACGTCACGCCCGCCTCCGCCGCGCAGGCTTTCAGCATCTCCGCGCAACGGTTGAAATACGCCGCAACATCCTTCGGCGGAACGGATTCCGTCCGCGACGACAGAATCTTCCCGCCGTCATTGACGATGCCCGTCATGACCTTCGTGCCGCCGCCGTCGATCGCCCCTGCCAGCATGTTGTCTCCTCCTTACAACTGTTTCCGCAACGCGCATACTAGATTATGGAAATAAAAGAGATGCAAATCCTCCAGCATTTCCATGGAATACGTCGGCGCGATGAGAATGATGTCGCACAAGGCTTTCATCTTGCCGCCGTCGCGGCCGCCCAGACCGATGGTTTTCATGCCGATTTCACGTGCGGCGGCCAATCCGTTCACGACGTTCGGCGAATTGCCGCTACCGGAAAACGCCAACGCGACGTCGCCCGGCTTCGCATATGTCTTCAACAGAATGGAATACACATCCGCATAGGAAAAATCGTTGGCAAGACAGGTCAGCAACGTGCTCGAATCGTTCAGGCAGATGGCCTTGAAACCGACTTCGTCCCGCACACGACAGCCTTTCACCAAATCGTTCGTCACATGCGACGCCGTCGCGGCGCTGCCGCCGTTGCCAAACAACCAGATGGAATTGCCATTCTTCTTCGCCGTCAGAAGTGCCTCGCCTATCGCATCTAAGCAATCCCAATCCGTCGCCAGCAGGCAACGCGACAGCTCTTCTCCGTAAGTGCGCAAATCTCCGGACATCCGTTTTTCTGACATATTTTCAGTTCCTTATGTGATGATTTCTACGAATAGACTACATATATATAGTTTACGCCTATTCCGCCTGTTTTCCAGTTTTCACCACAAAAACCATCAATGGAACCAAAATTGTTAATTCTGTTCAACTACAGCGTCATTGAGCACGCCGAAAGTTTTATCGTTCTCTGTCACGACTTGGAATTTTCCTGTCACAGTGATGGCCTCACCGCTCTTCGGATAGGCGGCGTTCGCATCCGCCAGCTTGAAGGGAATCATCTTCGCGCAGCATCCAGCGCTGTCTAACACGTTGCAATTGTAGGTCCTCTGCTGGGTGACACGATTCTTCATGATCGTGCAGACGCCCGGCAGCCGGATGGTCTGGCCATTGTAGTCCTCCGGTTTCTGCATCATGTAGAACACTTGCACATAAACCATATTGGAATTGACTTTCGTCAGATCCACATCGATTTTCGCTTCCTTTTGGACTTCTGCCGGCTTCGTCGTATCGGCATTTTCCTTCTGGGCAGAAACTTTTGCATCTTCTTTTTTATCAGACTGTTGCGATGGTTGCTTCTGTCCACAGGAAACCGTAAAAAGCACCATCAAACATAACGCGGCGGAAGCCATTTTTCTAAGCCGCAGATGCGGAAGCAACATGCCGATCACGGCGCACAGGAGGAAAACGATCATGTCCGCCGCCACAATCGTCGAACCGACAGGCGTTCCTCCCAGAATGGCCGTCAGCATGCCGATCAATGCGCACGCCACGGAAAGAACGGCCGCGCAGATGGTTACGCCAAGGAAGCTTCGGCAGACGCGCATGGCCGCCAACGCGGGAAAAACGATGAGCGCCGAAATCAGCAAAGAACCGACAAGATTCATGGCCAACACGATGATGACCGCCACGACGACTGCCAGAAACAGATTGCAAAGCCCTGTGCGGACACCACCTGCACGGGCGGATGTTTCATCGAACGTAATCGCGAAGATGCGTTCGTAGAACAAGATAAAGAAGACGACCACACCCATGGAGAGCAATGCGCAAAGCCATGCGTCCAGTTCGGAAAGCGTCAGAATGGAAGTCGAGCCGAACAATGTCGTGCAGACATCGCCTGAGAGATTGGAGGATTTGCCAAAGAGATTGAGCAGCAGATAGCCAATCGCCAACGAACCGACGGACAACATGGCGATGGATGCATCGCCACGGATTCGTGAATTACGGCTTGCGCAAAGCAGTGCCACGGCGCACAATACAGTGGCGGGCAGGACAAAAATCATCGGTGCCGTCAACCGCAAAACGGACGCAACAGCCAACGCTCCGAAGGCGACGTGCGACAGTCCGTCGCCAATCAACGAAAAGCGTTTGAGCACAAGCGTTACACCAAGAAGCGACGAACAGAGCGCGATCATGACGCCCGCGACCAACGCATACCGCACAAACGGATACGCAAGATAGGTTCTGAGGGATTCCATCATTTCAAACCTCCTTTGTTCCAGAAAAACGATTGTCCGACGACATGTTAAGATAGGCTTCACGAGTACCCCAGAACGGTTTAGGCCCCATCAGCAGAATATGCGTGGCATGCCCCACCGCCTCATGGAGGTCGTGCGAAACCATGATGATTCCCATGCCGTCGTCTTGGCAAAGCGACTGCACCAATCGATACATTTCAGCCTGCATGGCAGGATCCAGCCCCGCCGTCGGCTCGTCAAGCAGCAGAAGCCGCCTTGCGGCGCAAAGGGCGCGCGCCAACAAAACCCGCTGTCGTTGCCCGCCCGACAATTCACGAAAACTCTGCTTCTCCAGACCGTCCAGCCCAAGCCGTGACATCTGGCGACGCGCCATGTCCTTTTCCTTTCGCCCGTAAAAACAACGCCATCCAAGATGTCCAATGAAACCGGAAAGGACGACCTCCTGGACGGTCACGGGAAAATCACGTTGCACGGCGGTCTGTTGCGGCAGATAACCGATGTCCTTTGGACTCAAATCGTTACCCAAACGGATTGTCCCGCCAAGCGGCGGTTGCAGATGCAACAGCGTCCGCACCAACGTGGATTTGCCCGAACCGTTCACCCCCAGTATGCAAAGGCACTGCCCCGCATCAAGGGTGAAGGAAAGGTCGTCCGTCAACGGACGCCCCGGATAGCCCAAAGCCAGATGGCTGCATTCAAGGTAAGGCATGGCGCGTCTCCAAATAGTTCAGTCGGAAATGCCTAGAGCTGTACGGAAGGCCGTGAGATTCTTCTCCATGGCTCCCAGATAGGTCTTGCCTTTGGCCGCATCACGCGACGTGGATGACTGCAGCGAATCGACGGCGATGATTTTCACGCCCTTCGATTTGGCGGTCTTCACAACCGTTTCCGCGATCTTGTGATGACGATTCTCCAAAACCACGACGGCCGGCAGTTTCAATTCATCGACCTTGCCCGCCAAAAAGGCGATGGTCTTGAAACTCGCCTCCGTCTCCGCCGAACAGCCAGAAAACGCTGCAAAGCAATGCAATCCGTAATCGTCGGCCAGATAGCGGAACGGGAAACGGTCTCCGAACAGAAGATTCTTCTGGGGAGCCGACTTGACCATGGCCGCATAGCGGCCGTCTAAAGCGGTCAATTTGGCGACATACGCCTTGCAATTGGCTTGATATTCCGCCGCATGCGCAGGATCAAGCTGAGCAAGCTTGGCCGCAATCGTCTGGCAGAGACGAGACGCACAACGAAGAGACAGCCAAATATGTTCATCCAGTTCATGCTCGTTGTCGTCATCATGATCGTGGTCGTGTTTCTTGTCATGATCATGATCGTGATCGTGGTCGTGTTTCTTGTCATGATCATGATCATGTTTCACATCATGATGATGATCGTGGTCGTGTTCCTCCATCCCTTCCAGATGCTCCTCCTCACGGGCGGCGTCACCGAGTTCCTTCAGCAGATTCACGGCGATGCGGCGTGGATTACGCTGTGAACGCAAAGCCGTTTCGGCCCATTCGTCCGATTCACCGCCGACAAATACGAACAAATCGCATTGGGCGATGCGGGCGATATCGCGGACGGACGGTTGGAAGTTATGCAAATCGACACCATTGTCCTGCAACTGAATCAGTTCCACATCTTGGAGTTGTTTTCCAAGTATCTGGCGTGTCCAGTCATACAACGGAAATGTGGTCGTGATGATGCGAAGACGGGGAGCCTGCGCGGCAAAAACGGAATTGGCGGTCAGGCACAATACGGCCATGACTGCCGCAAACGCAAAAATGCGGACTTTCATTTGATTTCTCCTGGTTTAGATAATGATTTCAAGGCGGTCTAAGCCGCCTGTCAAAGGGCACAATACGCCCTTGTCATCAACCAGAAGATGATTTATTTGTTCTGCCGCACCTTAAGCAAGACAAGTGTTGCGGGAACGGCGGCCGGAATGACCGCACGAAAACTGCATGGAAGCGACAGCGGAGCCTGTATGACGGCCGTCGCTGTCAGATTGCCTTCGCCCAGCCCCAGGCTGGTCATGTTCTTCTTCGCCTGATGGATGGCCAAGCAAATCGGACAGTCATCCCCTGTACAATCATGGTCATGTTCCAGAAGGATGAACGCGCTGGAGACCGTCAAGACAGCCAACAGCAGCACGCACAGCAGTGCCGTCGCATGTTTTTGGCGTTGGTTATCGTTGAACAGTCTCATGATCGAAGATCTCTTTACAGTTGAATGCGATTTACTACTATTAATGTAAGCTTTTCACCCTAAAAGTTCAAATATCGCCGTCAAAAATCCCTTGAAGACAAAAGCAAACCATCGGCCATGAGCCATCGGCCATAAGCCATGAGCCATTGGCCATAAGCCATAAGCCATAAGCCATAAGCCATAAGCGCTGCCATTGGCAGCTTACTCATTGTCTTTCATATTGTCGCACTTCTCCCATGTTTCCGCATCGCCCCAACGCACCCATTCCACATGGCCGTCGCAGAATGTGATGACGGAGCCTTTGCCGTGGCGTTTGGCGAGCACGTTGTTGTCAACCAGAAAATAGCCGTCGTCCGTCGTGCCGCGCGTTCCTTCTTCCAGATACAACGGGCAGCTCGCCGCATCCTTCGGTGAATCAACGGGTAACGCGTTCAACATGGAGTTAATCGCATACGAATTGTTGTTGCGCGTCTGTTCGGACGGGCAGCGATAGACTTTCACGGTTCCGACGTAGGAGAAAAGCGTGCCGCCTTCGATATCGAAAATGTCTTCTACGGGGCAAGGGAAATTCTCATAGCGGATCCATCCGCCATAGACGCCGTTGCCTGGAGCGCCATCGGTCAGATACGGGAAATGGCTGCGGTTGTCGTTGGAATACATCGTGACGGCCAGAGATAGATTCTTCTGGTTATTGATACATTCCGCCTGCTTCGCCTTCTCGCGCGCCTTGCCCAAGGCAGGCATGAGCATGGCCGCCAAAACGGCGATAATGCCGATGACCACCAATAGTTCAACCAACGTGAAAGTTTTTCTGTTCTTCATGGCGCTTCCTTTACCCGCAATTCCAGACAACGACGTTCTGGCTACCCCGCCTGCGTCTGCTATTATAAATCGTAAATTGTAAATTATTAATTGTTAATTATCAATTACAAAAGCGCCGCAGGCCAGACGGTCTGCGGCGCTTCATGACAATCACTGTCTTTCAACAAACCGTCACTTGTTCACGAACAGTTCGATTTCCGAAAGCTGGAAATGCTCGCCACCATGATTGGCTTTGACAACCAGACGGTAGTACTGGTAGGACACGGCGACTTTCAGCTTGAACAGCTGCACTTCGAAGCGGCTGAGGAACTCGACGCCCTTCTGCGCGTCGATATCCGTCCACGCCTTGCCGTCGTTCGAGCCCTGCAGAACCCATTCCTTCGGGTCACGTTCGGCGGCATCATTCGCCGTGCGGAACGCGTAGGCGACGATGGCCGGTTTCACACCAGCAGGGAACTGATACTGGATCCACGGTGTCGCGTTCGGCGTGCAGTATTTCGTATTCTGGTTGTTGTCGAACAAGTTGCCAACCTCTTCCTTGGCGTTGCTACCCGCAGTGGAGGCCGTAACGACGCCTTTCACGCCATCCGTCGCATCTTTATACATAGATGTATCAACGGGTTTCGGCATCGGCCACGTTCCGTCAACCTTCGGATCGGTTTTCCACGTCTTTTCGATCAGACCGGCAGACACATATTCCGTGCCCATGGCGGTCTTGTACGACGATTTGTTGCCGATCGGCAACGTGCTTTCCGTGCAGCAGCATCCCGCCAGAAACGCCACACCCAACAACAATGTCATATATTTATACATGGCTTGTCACCTCTTTGTTATTCTGTTCCAATGGCTTAATAGACTCTGTAGGCGCAACGGACGAACTTCGTCGCCTCCGGATCGCCGATGCAGGTCAACGTCTTGGCGTCCCAGTAGATGCGGCGATGGCAGCGGATGGCCAGATTGCCCAGCAACGCCGTCTCCGTCAGCTTCGTTGCATAATCGACGAGATTCGAACCACACGGCGTGCCGCCTTCTTTGCAGGATTCCACCCATTCCTTGTGGGGGTTCTGATCAGGAGCCGACGGCGGCATGTAACGCGGGCGACCAACCTTCTTCATGCGCTTCTCGGGGAAGATACGCGGCGATTCGCCATAGCAGCCGGCCATCAGATTGCCGTTGGAACCGTAGAAGACTTGTCCATTGCCTTGCGGCAGATTACGGCCGGGCTCCAGATCCGCGGGACGCGGGACGGGGCGTCTACCGTCGTACCAAACCATCTTCACTGGCGGACGCCAGCTGTTTGCGGGGAAGAAATACGTCACGATGGACCATGTCGGCGTCGTATCAGCGTCCGGAGCGTCTGACTCCGCTTCGACCCACAGCGGGTCGCGCAGATCAAGAGCCCAGAACGCGCCGTCCATGATATGGCAACCCATGTCGCCGATGGCGCCGCAGCCGAAGTCCCAGTAGCCACGCCACTTGAAATGCATGCCGCCTTTCGGGTACGGACGCCAAGGAGCTGTGCCGAGCCACAGATTCCAATCCAACGTCGGCGGAACAGGAGCCGTCGCCGGCCACGGAGTCTTCTGCGCCCAAATCGGGCGGTCCGAATAGAGATGGACTTCGCGGACGTTACCGATGCAGCCGTTGCGGATCCATGCGTAGATGCGGCGTGTCGCATCCGTCGCATGCCCTTGGTTACCCATGATCGTGGAAACACCGTACTTAGCGGCGGCCATCTGCATCAGACGGGCCTCTTCAATCGTGTGCGCGCAAGGCTTTTGCACGTAGATATGCTTGCCCATCTGCATGGCCAGCATGGCAATCGGGAAGTGCATGTGGTCAGGAGTCGAAATCGTCACGCCATCGAACTCATCGCCGAGATCTTCGAACATCTTGCGGTAGTCTTTGTAGATTTTGGCTCCCGGATAGCGATTGATGGCGTTGCCCAGACGGACGCGGTCAACATCGCACAAGCCGACAACCTTCGCACCGGCGGAAACCGCGCCATGTATATCCGATTCGCCTTTGCCAGCACAGCCAACACAGACAATCCTCATATCCTGGCCTTTCGGGACACGCTTCGGCGTACCGCCAAACCAACGCGCTGCATAGGCTTCAGGTGTAAGCCCCGCGACTGCCGCCGTCGCAACCGCGCCTTTGATGAAACTACGACGTGAGACGTCCATCATGTTCTTTCCTTTACTTGTCGTTCGAAAACGAAGGTTGAGACTCAAAAAACAAATGAGAAAACTACAAATACTCTAACTTATACGTTTTTTCCGTCTCGTCAAGTCATTTCTTCTCTTCTGTGGGCTTCTCTTGCGGCTTATCCTTGAAAAAATCGCCAACAACGTGATCGACATTGCCCAAAGAATACGTTCCGACCTCATAGACCCACTTGCTATATGTCTCATTCATGGACGCGGCCTTCGACTGATTCTCCTTGATTTTCGCGGCGAATTCCACATCCAATTTCGCCTTGTCTTCCGGCTTCTCGCCGTCGGCTGGCTTGCGAACGGTCTCGCCGTCCCATTCGACTTTTTCAAGCTTCAGATAACGTTTGTCGCCGACGGCCGCGCCGAAAGTCATCGTGAAGGTGAATCCATCGAAATCCTTCACAACTAACGTTTTCGCTTTGTTCATTCCGATGTCTTCCGGTTTCGCAGCAGGATCCGCGACATCGTTGAAACGCATCCAGCTGAACGCACTCTTTACGCTACTGATCTTGCTCGTATCCAGCTCTTTACCGTCCGGAATCGGAGCGTCCAATTTCAAATCGTCGGTCTTCGAACCACGGGCCATTTTCCACAACGACTGATCGCCGTCCAACAGCTCCACGGATTTCATGTCGCCGATTTTAAAGAATTCTTTGTCAAGCCATGTAGCGACGGCAGAATCGACGGAATACAGCGTGTCGGGAACCAAAACGGCGCGGCCGTCCGACAACAGGATGAAACGGCCGTCCGGCATGTTGCCGCCGCCCATCATCATCATGCCCTGCGGCATGTTGCCACCATCCGACTCTTTGTCGTGCGTAATGCCGCAAACCAATGTGCGCAAATCCTTTCCGTCACCATCCATCAGCTTTACCGTGACGGCTCCCGCATCATCAGTCAGTTTCATTTCGGATTTCAATTCATCGGAAAGATCCATCACGCGGATGATCTTACAGTCGCACAACGACGTGATGAATTTGTCCAAATTGTCCATGTTCACTGGGTAGCCATAACGCTCTACGACCTTCCAGCCGCCATTGTTTTCCAACGTGACCGTCTTGTCCTTTGACGTGAAGGACACTTTTTTGACATGCGACAAATCAATCTCGCCTTCCGGCAACAAATATTCCGCCGTCACTTCCTCCTTGCCGAAATATTTCTTCAGTTCATCACGATGTAGATAGCAGGCGATCGCCCCTAACACAATCAATATCAACAGCGTCTTCAACAGCTGATTCTTTTTCATATTATCTTCTCCGTATATAATTATTCTCGGGAGGGTTACGTTCCTGCGTGACCAGTTTTTCGGGAGGGTCGCGCTCCTGCGCGACCGGACGCGCAGGAGCGCGTCCCTCCCCGTTTTAGCTCCTGCGTCGCAGGAAAGCGTAAGCAAGTCCACCAAGAGCCACCAGCAACGGCATCAGGCCGATGTTCACAAGCATGACGCGATTCTCCAACGAATCCACGTCTTTCCGCAACTGCTTCCGTGCCGTCTGCAACGCCTTTTTCGCTTCTACTTCCTTCTTGCGGAAGCTCTTCAGCAATTCGCGTTGTTCAGCGGACAACAGCTCCTTGTCGCCAGGTTTGCGTTCATGCTGCAACTTGTTGATCTCCGTCTGAATCTCCTGAACGTCTTTTTCAAGCTTTTCGATTTGCTCTTGGAAACGCTTATTGGCCTCCAATTCCATGTCGCGAACACGCTTGAACGGGCGGTTCGTGCCGCCACGCGAACGAATGCCGAACAGCACGCTGTCGCCGCTCATGTATTCAATCAGATTCTGCGCGAACGCCAAGTTGTGGTTCAACGGCTGAACCAGAATCTGGCCCATAAACTGTTGCCGTTCAACGCAGACGGGATCGTACAGCATATCGGAGTCACCAATGAGCACGACTGCACCGTCCTTAGCGGATTCCTTCAGCCAACCGCCTTCAGGCGGTGGCGGAGCTTTCGGTGCTTCTTCGCCTTCCTTCGCGGCAGGCGTCGGATAGCCATCTGGATACGCTGTCTTGAACTTGCCCGTCAACTTGATGGCCAAATCTTTTTCCTTACCATCTGATTTGAAGCCCTTTGTGAAGTCAATGCCGCCCTGCAGAGCGAGCATCTTGGAGGCCAGTTGCGATTCATCGGAACTCTTCAAAAGAACCGTTTTCGACAGTCCTTCGGCGGGCGTTCCCGTGAACGAACCCGTGCAGAACATCATCAAAGAAGACAGTTGGCTCGTCGTCGGATCGTCGCCGACAATGCGCTCTTTATCCAACATCAACAGGACAGGATTGCGACCGCCGTTGCCCATGCCCCCAGCCAGAAGTTTATCCAACACAAGCTGTTCCGTATCGAATTCGATGCCCCATGCCTTGAGCAGTGGCGGCAATGACGAATCCATCGACGGCGGGGCATACTGCTGCATCTGCGGATTTTGGCTCTGCATGTCCGCAAGACTCATCGGATCCAAAAACGCGATCAAATGACCGCCACGCAACACATACTGATCCAACGCGAACATCGCCGTATCCGTCATCTGTTTCGGATGAATCAAAAGGACAGCGGAAACATCATCTGGAACGCTCTTTACATCCATGCCGAGTTCGACGACTTCATACGTCCGCTTCAATTCGCTGATGACGATCCACGCGGGATTCGGCCGCGCGTTGCCCTGCATCATCGCCATCGGATTGTCGTAGCCACCCATGATTTTCAACGCGCTTATGACGCCGACTTTCGGCTTCTTCGCGCTCTTCACGCCGACAATCGCCCGCGTCAAATCATATTCCAGCAGTTTTTCGCGGTCAGGGCTCAAAAACGGAATCGCCTCCGTGCGGTTGCCGCAACTAACGGCCAAGCCAAGATAGATCTGATCGTCGCCAAACATGTCCAGACTCTTGCCGGAAATGCCATCCAGATTGGCGGAATCCTCCGCATCCGTATCAGGCTTCGGATTCAACTTTTTGATTTCCAACTTCTTGCCAGCGACCTGCTTGTATTCTTGCAACAAGTCTTCCACACGCATGGCGTAGTTTTTGAAATAGACAGGCATTTTCGCCACGTCTTTTGAATAGTAGAAGCGGATGCTGACCGTGTCCGTCAGTCCTTTCAATGTCTCTTTCGTGCCGTCGGACAGCGTGTAGAGCTTGTCCGCCGTGCAGTCCAACCGCGCATTCAGCGGCTTGAAGATGATATTTACCAATATTAATATGGCAGCAATCAGAATAACGCCGACCAACGAGCTGAAACAAATCGATAATTTCTTGCTTTTCATGATGATACCTCCCTGCCCTCAGCTCCGTTTCTGTTTCAGAATGATGCCCGTCGAAATCAACGCGAAGGCCATCAGCGTCACGAAATAGATGACGTCACGCAGATCCAACACGCCGCGCTGCATGCTCTCGAAATGGAACATGACGCTCAGGCTCGCCGCGAAATCAACCAACACACTGGACGCGCCCCACTTCAGCAGCAGATTCGTCACAGGCGGGAAACCGACCAAGACCAACAGCAGGCAGGCCACCACAGATGTGATGAAACTGATGACTTGATTGCGTGTGCAAGCACTTGTCATACCGCTGATTGCCAGATAAGCTCCTGACATCAGGAAACTTCCAACATAGCCTGTAATCATCGGACCGACGTCCGGATCGCCCAGATAGCACACCGTAATCGGCATCGGCAACGTCAACAGCAACGCAATGCCCAAAAACAGCCATCCCGCCAAAAACTTGCCCATGATGGCCTGTTTTGCCGAAAGCGGCAGTGTAAACAGCAGTTCCAACGTCCCCATGCGGCGCTCCTCCGCCCACATACGCATGCCGATGGCAGGAACCAGCAGCATGTACAGCCATGGATGCCATACAAAGAAACGGGCCAGCGACGCTTCGTCCGATTGGAAGAAACCACCCATCATGAAGGTGAAGAAGCCCGTCAGAATCAAGAAGATAATCAGAAAAACATATGCGATCGGCGATCCGAAATAACTCGCCAGCTCACGTTTGATGATATGCCATGTCTTATTCATTTTCAACCTGTTCCTTTATTTCACATTGGCGCTGTCGAGGCTCGTGATCGTCCGGAAAACGTCATCCAGACGGCCTTGGTTCGTGTGCAGTTCGTCGAAACTCCAGCCTTTCTTGTCCAAAGCGGATTTGATGGCGGCGGCAAGACCGGTCTTGCCGTCGGCAGGCGGCACGGTCGCCGTCGCATTTCCTTCTTGCTCAATGATTTCCAACGGCCGTCCTGCTTCCGGAAGTCCTTCCAATAGAGCCGTCAATTCGACTTTCGAAACGCCCTGCACACGGACGGTTACGCGGCCCGCTCCGGCCGATTTCGCGCACATCGCCGCAGGCGTGCCATTGAAGACGAGCTTGCCTTTGTCAATGATGATGACGCGTGTGCAAATGGCTTCGACCTCCTCAAGAATATGCGTGGAGACGATGATCGCCTTGTCGCGCCCCATCCGTTTGATCAATTCGCGCATTTCATGCTTCTGGTTCGGATCGAGACCGTCCGTCGGTTCATCCAATACAAGAACAGGCGGATCATGGAGAATCGCCTGGGCGAAGCATGTACGGTGGAAGAAACCTTTCGACAGCGTGTCAATGCTCTGATGGCGGACTTTTTCCAGATGGCACGTCGCAATCGCCTTTTCAATCGCGTCATGTTTTTTTTGTCCGCTCAAATCGCGCATGGACGCAGCGAAATCCAGAAACGCCTCCACCGTCATATCTTTGTACGCAGGAGCATTTTCCGGAAGATATCCAAACAACGCCTTCGCCGCCAGCGGATCCTCCGCCATGTCATGGCCGCCGATGGAGACACTGCCTTCCGACATCGGCAGATACCCTGTCAGCATCCGCATCGTCGTCGATTTGCCCGCTCCGTTCGGCCCAAGGAAGCCCAGAACTTCGCCTTTCTGGACTTCAAACGACACATGATCGACGGCCAGCATGCCGCCATACCATTTTACTAATCCATCTGCTTTTATCATGCCAGATTGTTCTCCTTATTTGACACATGATTTATGGTTTTCATGGTTTTATACCTATAAATCTATACAAAGACACGGAGCATAAGCAAAAGTTCCTCAAAAAACATACTTTTTTCACAATTTTTCCAGATTATCCAGAAAATCCAGCCAATAAAAAAGAGGCTTGCCTAAAAAAGCAAGCCCCTTTCGCTTTTTCCCCTCTACTAGCTACTAACCACTAGCCACTAGCCACTTAACCATCATTCCATGATGGTTAAGACAAGCCCTTCCAACGGTCCGCCGTCTTCCGCGCAGACCTTCGCGCCAAGCTCCCACTGGCCGCCGCCCTGTCCGATTTTCACCAACAGAATGTTGTCGCCTGCCTTCAGTTCGACCTTCATCTTGTCTTCGTTCGCCGTGTAGGCGCGCGGGACGTTCACGTTTTCAAGCAACGCGCCGTTCAGCCAAACTTTCGCGGCATCGTCACTGCCGAGCATGATCTGCGCCTTTGTCGCAGCCGCGACGCGGATGATGCAACGAGCATATGCCGTCACTTGATTCGCGTTTTCGACAGCCGCCAGAAGATTCACTTTGCCGGTCTTGTCGGCGTTCGCCGCCTTCCATTTCACATTGGCGGCCTCATCTGCCTTTTCGGGCGCGAACTCCATGTTCTGCAATTGCAGATAATCCTTTCCGTCAGCACGATACGCAGGCGAAACCTGCCAGCGCATGATCTTGCCGATGTTTTCGCTGATGAGCGCCAAGCAGGCCTGTGCGCGCTCTTTCTGCTTGTCGTTCAGCAATGGCATGATCTGACGCAACGGCGCGACGCATTCGCCGCCGCGCAGTTTTTCGCTCAAGTTCACAATGGCCGAAGCTGCTTCGCCTTTCAATTCGTCATCCTTCAGATAATCAAGTAGATACGTCAGCGCTTTGGCATCCGTCAGATTGCCGATGGCGCCAACCGCCAGCTTGCGTTCATCAACGCGTTTCGCCAAACCGACCATCGCCGCCATGTCATCCGCCTTTTCGGAATTCTTCTTGTTCTGCATCGGAATCAGGCGGACGCAACCACGGAACGCAAGGACCTGCAACAAAGGTTTTTCCGCCGTCGTCGCAATATCACGCAACGTCGGCAACGCGTCAACATTCGGCCATTCGGCCAACGTGCGCAGCGCCGCTTCCTTCACGGCATCGCCTTCGTTCTTCCATGCGGCGACTTCCATATCCAACGCCTCCTGCGAACCCGCCAACGCAGCGGCCTTCAGCAGGCTCGGTTTCGCCTCCGCCTTGCTCTTCGCGAACGCGTTCTTCAACGCCGGCAGATAGAGTTTCGCGTCGCCCAGACGGCGGCACAACGTCAGCAATCCTTTCTCCGTCGCCAAAATCGACTTCTTGTCTTCTGCTTTCTGCAACTGATTCAGAATAAACGGCATGGATGTTTCGTCACCGATGTTTCCATGAATGCGGCACAACGCCTGCTTCATCTCCAAATCGCCATTGTCCGCCAATGCGGAGATTTTCGGCAACGCCGCCGCGTCATTCCGTTTCTCAATGACATCCAGAATACCTTGCTGGACAGCGCCTTGGCTCTGCAACGCCAATGCCGCAAGACCATCCGCCAACGAAGCCTTCACGGAGGCGACAACCGCCTTGGCCGCCGCCGCGACGCCGGCCCGTTCATCCGCCAGCCACGTCGACAGTGACGTCAGAGAGTCTTTGCCGTTCAATGCGACGGCCGCCTTGATGGCCGCCGTCCGAGCGGCTTCGTCTTCCCAACCGATAACCGCTTCGACGGCAGGCAGTTGCGCCTTGTCACCGCTGTTTGCCAAAAGTTCCAACGCCAACGGCGCCTTGTCGGCCTTCTTCACGTCCAACGTCTTCGCAATCAACGCCAAGCGATTGGACGTCAGATTCTTCAGCAACAGCCGTTTTGCGGAAAGACGGACACGCAGTTCGTCATTCACAAGTCCGTTGACAAGCAACGCATCCCCCTGCGGCGCACCAGCATACGCTTCCAACGCCGCGCATGCGATCGCGATGTCGCCCGGACGCGCGTTCGTCCACGTCTCCGCCAGCTGGATGGCATCGTCCGCCTTGCCCCACGCCAGCAGATTTTTCAGATATTCGCCCAACGCGCCATCAACGACGGAACGCTCGTAACGTGAGAGCCTTGCGCTGTCCGGTAGCCAAGCGGCAAACGCCGCCTTCGCAAGCGGTGAATCCATCCGCGACAACGCCTCATAGGCGATCAGCCGCGCACGGCGGTCGTCGCTCTTCGTGTCTTTCACGGCTTCCGCGGCCGCGTCGGCGATGCCCAATTCGCCCAAGGCCTGCATGATTTCATAACGGCAGATGCCTTTCGCTTCCGGTAACGCCTTCAAAAAGGCAGGCCCCGCGACTTTCGCCGCGTCCGGAATCGCCACCAATACCTTATAAACTTCATGGCTGTACTGCGGATCGTTCAGCAACGGCGACAATGCCGCGACTGACTTTTCACCAGCCGTATAGTACAGCTGTTCAAGCAGATACAGCTTCACTTCCGTTTTCTTCGTCTCTGCGAAGGCTTCCAGAATGCCCTGCTCCACCGCTTCGGCGATGTTGTTGTAGCGCGCATGGACACAGACGCCATGCAACGCCACGCGTTCATTCGTGTCATCCTTTTCATTGCGTTCCGTCACATTGATCAGCTTCAACGCGCAGGCCTTCACGGCGGCCGCGCCGCCTCTGGCCAGTTCGTCCGCCGTCTGGCCCTGCGCCGTCAACCACAGCGCCGCCACCAGCAATCCGCATGTAATTTTATGTAATTTCATGATAATCTCCGTTCATTTTCTGAAACTTTTTTCTAGAGCTTCTAAAATAACTAGAGTCTCTAGAACTTACGCCACCGCAGTCATTGCCTTTCGCTTTTAGCTTTAAGCTTTTAGCTGTTAAATTGCCTTTCGCTTTTAGCTTTAAGCTTTTAGCTGTTAGCTGTTATAAGGTCCATGGCGCTCTGCGCGGCGGATTCGCCATGCGCGTCGCTTCCGGATCGCCGACGATCTCCTGCTTGACAGGATCGTAGTTGATCTTACGGCCAAGACGGACGGCTAGCGACGCAAGATGCAGCAAGTCGGCGGAACGTGTCGCCTGGCGGACGTTCGGGTGGACGCCGTTCACGTTTTCGCGTGTGCGGACCGCGTGCTCCCAACTTTCCAGTTTCGGCGGATCCGGGAACTGCTTCAACTTCTCCAGCAGATTCGCAGGCTCAAGATTCATGCCGCCCCAATACTTGCCGTTCGGGCCTTCGATGAGCGGACGGCCTTCCGTCGTGTGTTCGCCCCACTCCCAGCTTTCGATGATGATTTTCGTCCCGTCGGCATATTTCAGATTGATGGTGCCCCACAGTCCGCACGCATCCGGATGCTGCGGCCACGGCGCGACGGCTTCGATTTCCGTCGGCCCCGTATCGTCTTTGCCCAGAGCATATTGGAACGGATCGATGTGGTGCTGTCCCATGTCGCCAAAACCGCCTTCGTCATAGTCCCAATAGCCGCGGAAGCTGCCGTGGACGCGATGCGGATGGTACGGTTTGACGGGCGCGGGGCCAAGCCACATGTCGTAATCCAACACTTTCGGAATGGGATGCGGCTCGAGATTCGGACGGCCGCTCCACATTTTGATTTTGAAACCCGTCGGACAGTAACGCGGATTCAGGCAGACGGTTAGCGGACCGCCTAACAAGCCGCTCATGACCAACTTGCGCATGAACCAGCCGATGCCCAGATAGCTGCGGCCCCACGTGTTCGCCTGATAGACGACGCCGCTCCGCTCGACCGCTTCGACCAATGCCTTGCTTTCCGCAAGCGTATGCGTCGCAGGCTTTTCCGAATAGACATCGAATCCGGCCTTTGCAGCCGCGATGGCGATTTGCGCATGCCAGTGTGGCGGCGTCGGAATGTGGATCGTGTCAATGTCCTTCCGTTCCAAGACTTCACGCCAATCGGAATACGCCGTCACCTGTCCGCCGGCCTTCCGTTTCGCGTTTTCCAGATGGTTCTTATCGACGTCGCAGACGGCCAATGTCTGAGGGTATTTCGTCACATGGCCCATACCCATGCCGCCCGTTCCAATGACCGCGCGGGTAATCATGTTGCTCGGAGCCGTTGGCCCACCGAACACATAGCTACTCGGCACAATCAGCATGCCCGTTCCGACCGCCGCGCTTCCACGCAGGAAATTACGACGCGTCATGCCGCTTTTCGTCTGTTTCTCTGACATCGTTGCCTCCTGTCTTGACGTTTTCTCTGACATTTCTATACCATTATTATATATATTGCTTATCTGCCTTTTTCTGTTGCGCGTAGCGCTTTCAGACCGCCGAGCCGCAGGAACTGATAGACCATGGACTTCAAGCTTCCGCATGACGTTGTTTCCACTTGCGCGAAGCGTGACGAACCGCCGAGCAGACGGAGGCCATCCCGATTCCTTCTTGATCAAAATCATATATTCTCAACAACCTCTTCAGAACCATGGCCGACGTCTGCGAGGCTTTCCGTTTCTTCCGTGTATTCAGTGGACTGATTTTCGTGTCCATTCGTGTCCATTCGTGGTTCCCTTTTCTGAAATATACACCATCTCAAGTGGATAATCACGATTTGGACATTATTTTTTATGTCATGACGTCTCTTTTATGACCTCTCCAACCTAAAAACGCCCATGAAAATCTCCGAAACGTTCAACTGGAAACGCCTCACGCCCGACAACGGCCACTATTTCTTCGGCTACTACGACCGCAATCCATGGAATCCGTCGCAGACGCTCCATCTGGCCATGAAAATCCCGCAGATGAACCGCCTCCCGCAGCCAGGCGAACTTGCAGAAATCGGAACTGTCACGGCGGACGGCGGTTACGTGCCACTGACCACCACCCGCGCATGGTGCCATCAGCAAGGCTGCATGGAGCTTTTCCTGAAGCATACGAAAAACGACACGTTCATCTACAATGATTTCGATCTAAAAGACAAAAAGCTTGTCGCCAACATCTTCGAAATCGGCAAAGGCATCATCGCCCGCTATGAACGGCCCATCTATGCCATGTCGCCGGACGGTCATTGGGGTGTCTCGCTCAATTTCGGCCGCATCCCGCGCCGCGGCTACAGCTATGCGGATGCGCCAATCCCCCTAAATCAGCCAATACCAGATCTTGACGATGACGGTCTCTTCCTAATCGACCTCTATACAGGCGAATCCAAACTGCTCGTCTCCTACCGCCAGATGTTCGACATCCATCCCGTCCCCTACGGCCTTGACGACGTCTATATCTGGCTCAACCACGCCATTTTCAACTGCGATTCCACACGCCTCCTCTGGCTTTTCCGCCATTGCCGCAATCCGCTAGCCCCTCAATGGCAAACCTATATGTACACGGTCGGTCTCGACGGCTCGGAACTCCAATGCCCCCTCCCGCAAGTCTATTGGAACGGCGCCATCTCCCATCAGATTTGGGGCCGCACACCGCGCGAGATTCTTATCGACGCCAAATGGCGCGATAACAACGCCGATTACGTTGTTTTCGACGAAACAAAACTCCCCCTACAGGCCCATCTCATCTCCAAAGGCTTCGGCCCCATGGGACACACCGTCTTCTCCCCCGACGGCAAATGGCTTCTTGCCGACACATATCCCGATGCTGAACAAAATCAACATCTTGGACTTGTCAACGTCGCCACAGGCGAACTGACCAAACTCGGCACATTCCGCCATCACAAGCCTGCCGGATATCCCGTCGATGTCCGCAACGACCTTCATCCCAGATGGTCGCCTGACGGCAAGTTCGTCACCGTCGATTCCATCCACGACTACAACCGCGGCATTTATCTTCTGGACGTCTCCAGCCTCGTCGATTGATCTATATGGAAACTGCCAATCATCTTGGAACTCAACCACTTCAGACGCCACGTCTTCTCCTGCGGCGTTTCACCATGGCCGATGCGCAAGCCATGTTCGATCTATGGTGCAACGATCCGCAAGTCACGCGTTTTCTCTCCTGGGGGCCGCATGGCACCATCGACAACACGAAACGCCTTCTGAAGTCATGGCAACAGCGCTACGAAGACACGATGTTCTACAATTGGTGCATCGAATTCGAAGGGCTCCCAATCGGCGGCATCGACTTGATCATGCGTAGTGTGAAGTCGCTTCGAGCCGAGCTAGGCTATTGCCTTTCAAACCGTTACAAAGGCCGTGGCATCGTCACGGAAGCCGCCTGCGCCGTTTTGACATATGCTTTCGAAACCGTCGGTCTCCACAAGATTTGCGCAAAGCACGACGTCGAAAATCCCGCCTCCGGCCGCATCATGCAAAAGCTTGGCATGCGGCAGGAAGGCTACATGAAACTGGATGCCCAACGGCTCGACGGGACGTATTCCGACATGATCCTCTACGGCATTCTCCGCGATGAATGGCTCCGCTAATGGAAAACAATGACAATCCATCCAAAACACCTGAGCAGCAGGCATTTGAGCAGGCATTGAAAGACGCCGTCACGATGCGGATGCCGTTTGGGAAATTCGGTCCGGAAGGCTATCCGCCCCATGGCCTTCTGCTCTGTGATCTGCCCTACGAATATCTCCGTTGCTTCATTCGCAAGGGCTTCCCAAAAGGACGATTAGGCGAAATCATGTCGTTCGTCTATCAGCTGAAACTCGACGGTGCGGAAGGCGTTTTCAAACTGCTCCGCGAAACGCCTCGCCAAAGCCTCCGAAAACCAATCAAACGGAATTATGATTTTTCATAAGTCTTTTGTACAACGCTAGTTCATTTTCTTGTTTTTCAAAAAGGAAATCCTCCCACGTGAAGCTCGCATGGAACCACCGTAGCCTTCAAAGGCCTGCCGAAGCTAACAGACCATAGATTTCAAGCTTCCGCATGACGTTGTTTTCACTTGCGCGAAGCGTGACGAACCGCCGAGCAGACGGAGGCCCTCCCGATTCCTCCTTGATCAAAATAACATATTGTCAGCAAACTCTTCAGAACCATGGCCGACGTCTGCGAGGCATTCTGTTTGTTCCGTGTATTCAGTGGACTACAAAAATTCGTGTTGATTCGTGTCAATTCGTGGTTCCTAAACTAATCCCTAACCACTATCTTCATGGCTGAAAAAATCTTATGGTTCGCCTTCGGGAAGGCATAGTCTTTCAGCTGGCTTTCCGTAATCCAATGCCATGGGCGGTCACAGTTCGGCGTTTTCACATCTCCTTGCAACTCACAGCGAAACGCATGCATCGTAATCGAAAAATGGCTGTACGCATGCTTCACGACCGCCAGTTTCTTTCCAACCTTCACAAGCAGCCCCGTCTCCTCCATGATTTCGCGTTTGACGGCCTGCTGCGGCGTCTCGCCTTCTTCCAATTTTCCGCCCGGAAACTCCCACAGTCCGCCGAGCATCTGATCATCCGAACGCTTCAGAATCAACAAGTTATCATCGTCATAAACCAGTCCGACCGCCACATCGTAATGCGGCGGCTTCTTCTTCGGCGTCTTTTTGGGATAATCCGCAACGCAGCCCGCCTGATATGCCTTGCACCATTTTGCGACAGGGCAGTTGCCGCAATCTGGCTCCGACGGTTTGCACACAAGCGATCCAAGCTCCATCATCGCCTGATTGAACGTTCCTGGAGAGTCCACGGATTGAATGACTTCCGACAATTCATCAAAATACCGCGATTTCACTTTCGGCATGTCGATCGGCGTCTCATCCATCGTCATCCGCGCCCAGACACGTAGCACGTTTCCATCGACGACGGGCATTTTCTGGCCGAAACCGATGCTCGCCACGGCCGCCGCCGTATAGGCGCCAATGCCCGGCAGTTTCTTCAATGATTCAAAATCCGACGGCACCTCGCCGCCTAATGCCACAATCGCCTTCGCACAGGCATGGAGATGACGCGCCCGTGAATAGTACCCCAATCCCTCCCAAAGCTTTAGAATCTGCTCTTCGGGAGCCGCCGCCAAATCTGCAACTGTTGGAAACGCATGCATGAAGCGATGGAAATACGGAATCACAGTCACCACCTGCGTCTGTTGCAGCATCACTTCGCTAACCAATATGCGATAAGGACTTGCGACTTCCCGCCACGGCATGGCCCGCCGATTTTTCTCAAACCACTTTATTAATTCACAATTCATAATTCATAATTCATAATTTCTTTTGGTCTTTGCTTCTCTTTTAACATAAAGGATGAATTTGGTTTGGCAAGAATGGGAGGGTCGCACTCCAGTGCGACCGCGGCGACATTCGTCGCCGCATGTCATTAACAATATTTCTTTTGCAACAATTGTGTCAATGGGTGTTTGCGCGTTGCGCAAACGGTCGCTCTGGAGAGCGCCCCTCCCACTAAAATCACCCCAATAAATTGAATCTGCGCAGAACAACATCATATTATAATTTGGATATTTGTCTTTTCGCTTTTCATTTGAAGGAACACAGTTTATGAGCGCATTTTCAAGCTACATCAGCACGCGGGGCGGCGTCGCTCCCGTTGATTTCGCACAGGCCGTCATGATGGGGCTCGCCGACGATGGCGGTCTCCTCATTCCGTCGCAAATACCGTCCGTTGGAAAAGATACATTAAATAAATGGCGTTCGCTCACCTATCCCGAACTGGCCTGCGAGGTCATGCGGCCGTTCGTTGGAGACGCCATCCCCTACGACGATTTCAAACAGCTCGTCGCCAAAAGCTATGCGACATTCCAAGCCGACGACGTCATTCCTGTCAAAAAAGTCGGAAAGGTCTTCATCTGCGAACTCTTCCACGGCCCGACATTGGCCTTCAAAGACGTTGCGCTCCAACTGCTTGGAAATCTCTTTGAATATCTGCTCAAACGCGACGGCGGCAAGCTGAACATCATCGGCGCCACCAGCGGTGACACAGGCAGCGCCGCCATCCATGGCGTCCGCGGCAAACAGGGCATCGACATTTTCATCATGTTCCCAGACGGCCGTGTCAGCCCGTTGCAGGAACGCCAAATGACCACCGTTCCGGACGCCAACGTCCACTGCATCGCCGTCAAAGGCACATTCGACGACGGGCAGCGTGTCTTGAAAGAAGTCTTCAACGATCTCGATTTCAAGCGTTCCTACCATTTGGGCGCTGTCAATTCCGTCAACTGGGCGCGCGTTCTCGTACAGGTCGTCTATTACTTCTGGGCGTCTTTCAAAGCGCAGAAAGAGACGGGAGCCGCCGCTGTCCAAATCGCCGTTCCGACAGGCAATTTCGGCGACATCTTCGCAGGCTACGTCGCCCTCCGCATGGGCGCACCGATCCGCCGTCTCATCCTTGCGACGAACGAAAACGACATTCTCAGCCGTTTCTTCAACACAGGCGTCTATAGCCGCGGAACGGTCTGCCCCACGCTCAGCCCGAGCATGGACATCCAAGTGGCGTCCAACTTCGAACGCTACCTCTACTATCGCGTCGGCCAGAATCCGGAAAAAGTCCGCACCCTCATGGCGCAGTTCGCCGCTGAAAAGTCGCTGACCATCAACGACGGCGGCGACGCCACGTTCGCGGCCGGTCGCGGCGACACGGCCATGACACTTGACGCCATCAAACGCTATTACGATTCAGACAAATACATTCTGGATCCGCATACCGCCGTTGGCGTCTCCGTCGCGGAAAAGTTCCTTGCGGACGACATTCCGACGGTCTGTCTGGCGACCGCCCATCCCGCCAAATTCGCCGCCGCCATCCAGAAGGCTCTCGGACAGGATCTCGCCCATCATCCCACGCTGGACGCATTGGTCAATCTTCCGACGCGCCGCGTCACGCTTGATCCGCAGAAGGATGTCATTGAGAAGTATGTCTCGGATTGTCTGAAGTGACTTTTCATTTTTTATCATATGTTTCATCTTATCCCTTGTTTTGGTGTAGAATTCCACTATCTCAATCCCTTGTTTTGGTGTAATAACTTTTTTAAATATATAAAATACAATAAATTATAAACTGAAAGCAAAATATATCAAAAACAAGCATAAAAAATGCATATTTCATCCTGCCCAAAATATCTCCTCCCCTACGCGGACATCTGGCAGAAGAACCACAAGGAGGCCATTCTCGCATGGTTCAAAGACGCGAAATTCGGCCTTTTCCTCCACTATGGCCTGTATTCATTGCTCCATCGTCATGAATGGGTCATGTTTCAGGACAAGATTCCGCTTGCGAAATACGAACAGCTGGCCACGCAGTTCACGGCCCATCATTTTGATGCGGAGGCCATTACGGATCTCGCTCTCGCGGCAGGCATGAAGTACATCAATCTCACGACATGCCATCATGAAGGCTTCTGCCTGTGGGACTCCAAAATCGAGCCGTTCAACGTCATGAACACGCCTTGCGGCCGCGATCTTGTCGCCGAACTTAGCGAAGCCTGTGACCGCAAAGGGCTTGGCTTCTTCGCCTACTACACGTTCATGCAGAGCTGGCACCATCCGTATTTCGTCGATCGCTCCGTCCTCAAGACAGCCCGCCCCGACTATCCGATGCCTGAGCCACGCTATCTATACCGTAAAAAAGAGGACTTCGTCCACTACATCGACTACATCAACGATGTGATGGACGAATTGCTCTCCAACTACAAGATCACGGGCATTTGGCTGGATCTCATCTCCGCCTGGTGGTGCATGGGTGAAGACTATATTCCCATCGAAGACATCTACGCGCGCATCCGCAAGAACCATCCGGATGTTCTAATTTCTTGGAAACAAGGCGCTACTGGCACAGAAGATTTTGCTTCGCCGGAGAACAACTTCGAAAGTGCCGTCGAAAACGCCCGCAAGAATTTTGGCGACGCAGGAGCTGAACGCGCCCAACGTGGCTTCGCGGGCAATATGCACAAGCATAACGAAGTCTGTTCCAGTATTCAACGCGGCACATGGGGCTATTGTCCGCTCTATGAAAACCGCACGGCGGACGAACTCCGCGTCTTTTTGAAAGACACGAACGCCAAAAACTGCAATCTGCTCCTCAACGCAGGCCCGATGGCCGATGGCTCCATCAGCCCCATCCATCAGAAAATCCTGCTGGACATCAACGGAAAAGCCTAAAAATCCTCCTTCCATTTCGGGCGACTATTTATATAAAATGCAAATAGTCGCCCGTTTTTTAGGCCTTGATTTTGGGCGACTATTTATATAAAATGCAAATAGTCGCCCGAATTTTAGAGGGCCCTGCCACGCTTTCTGAACTTTCAGCCATGCTCGGCGTTGAGGCGAACGGCCATCTCAGCGATGAATTGCGCGATCTTTCCGCAGCAGGATTCATCGCGCCATCCTTGGGCTTGAACCCGGAAACAGGAGCGAAGGTGCGGCAAGTCCAATATCGTCTAAAGGACAACTACACAAGATTTTATCTAAAATTTATCGCACCGCGTGAAGAGGCAATCCGCGCAGGTCTTTTCCGCTTCACGACAATGGATCGTCTTCCCGGATGGGAAGCGATCATGGGGCTTCAATTCGAAAATCTTGTATTCAACAATCTCACGGTGCTATGCCCGCTCATCGGACTCGAAGGCAAGCTGATTACATCGGTCGCGCCATACATGCGCAGAAAAAGCGTTTCACGGCCAGGTTTGCATATCGACTTGCTCATCCAGACGCCAAAGGCGTTGTATCTCATTGAAAATCAAACGCAGAAAGAAAATCTTCGCAGATATGGAAACAGAAGTCCAGGAAAAGATTCAGAAGCTACGGATTCCTCGTGGCAAATCTCTGCGAAGCGTGCTTGTTTACGATGGCGACCTCGCACCAGAAGTCGAAGAAAATGCTTTTTTCGACTACCTCGTCCCTATCGAACGAATGTTCGGAATGTAGGCATGGCGGCGCGGTATGGCGGCAGCGTCCCCGCTGTCGGCGGTGTAGCGGCGGCGTCCTCGCTGTCGGCGGTGTGGCGGCGGCGTCCCCACTGTCGGCGGTGTGGCGGCGGCGTCCCCGCTGTCGGCGGTGTGGCGGCGGCGTCCTCGCCGTCGCACGCGGGCCACGCCCGCGTAATCTTCTGCGACTGCGGGACGCCGTTGACCACTGCCGTAGCAGTGGTGCTTAAGGCTTATAGCCAAAAGCCTAAAGTATTGCACCATAAGCCATAAGCCATAAGCCATAAGCGCCGCCTTCGGCGGCTAGCCTCTATGCTTCATCATATCCCAAAGCAACAACAGCCCGCCGACGGCGGATATGACATATCCCAACAGCCCCATGATGGACGTACCATACCAATGCGGCTTCGGATTCGCATGCACGACAATCGACGAACCGACCAGCATTGCCGCCAGCACGATCGCCGCCGCCAGACGGTTGAACACACCATCGAACACTTTGCTCAGATTCGTCATTCCCTGAACCGTATGTTCGAAATGCATCTTGCCATGCAGCAACTGCTTAAGTAATTGCCGCACGTCGCGCGGCGCGTCATCCATCAGTTCGCCGATTTCATGCTTGTATGTCTTCAGGCGTTTCAAGGCGCTCAGCGGATTCATCTGCTCCAGCAGCAATTTCTCCGCGAACGGCTGGATTTGCTTCATGAGCTCGAAGTTCGGATTCATGTCCCGCCCGAGCTTGTCGCTCATAGCCAATGCCTTGAACATCATGTAGATGTGCGGTTTCAAGAACAAGCCTTGCCGATAGCACAGCTGGTAGAGATCATGCAGGGCGGAATTGATGTCCAGATTGTTCAGACGGCGATGCAAATGCTGGTCGGAGAACGCGCCCAAATCGCGCTCCAGTTCGCCCATGTCCGGCTCGCCGTCGTGTTCCGTCAGCGCCACCAGCACTCGTGCGCACGATTTGAAATCACCTGCGACAAGATACATCATCATGTCGCCGAACAACTTGCGTTCATCAACCGTAATGCGCCCCACATTGCCGAAATCGATGTAGCAGATGGTTGACGGCAATTGGAAAATCATGTTGCCCGGATGCGGATCCGCATGGAAGAAACCGTAATCAAAGAACTGCTCCAACAGCAGATCCGCGCCAAGTTCGCTCAATTTCACCAAATCCGCTCCAGCCGCGCGCAGTTCATCCAGATTCGTCGCCTTGATGCCGCGCACAAATTCCATCACGAGAATCTGCTTCGTGCAATATTCTTCGTAAACCCATGGGATATGGATACCTTCGCGATTTTTGAACTGATGTGCGAAACGCATCTGGTTCGCCATCTCCCGTGAAAAATCCAACTCCTGTTCGAGCGAATTCTTGAATTCCTCCACGATTTTCACAGGCCGCAGAAAGCCGAGCTCCTCGCTGTGGCGTTCCAAAGCGGCCGCCAGCTGCACAAGTATCTCCAAATCAAGCCGCATGCTCTGCGCAATGCCCGGCCGTTGGATTTTCACGAAAACTTCCGTTCCATCTTTCAGTTTCGCAAGATGGCCCTGCGCCATGGAGGCAGCACCGACAGGATGCTCGTCAAAGTCGGAGAACACATCCTCCAATTCACGGCCGAGTTCCGTTCGAATCTGCTGTCGGACAAGATCCATGCCGAACGGCGGCACATTATCCTGCAGCTTGCTGAACTCATGCACGAAATCGGGCGGAATCATATCCTGCCGTTGGGCAAGTACTTGTCCAAGTTTCACAAACGTCGGCCCAAGCTCCACAAAAGCCATGCGCAGACGTTCAGGCATGCTGTATTTGGCAGCGATTTCCGTCGTTTCATCCTTTCGCCATGGCATGAACAACCGCTTCAGAGTCTGCGGCACACGTTCGCGCAGGGAAATCGTGTCGAAACCGTACTTGAAAAGCACACGCACGATATGGCGGAAACGGCTCAGCCGCCGATACGCCCGCGGTAAATGTCGGATGGTGTCAAAACTACCCATGATTCATTGATTTCCAATGGTTATTTCATTTCCGCGTTCCAATTCGAAATGATGGTCAGCCTGTTGCCATACGCTTTGTACAAGTCAGGCAAATCAAACGATTTCAGCACGGCCCACGGCATCATGGCGGACGGCCATGACGGAACCGCATAATCCGTCCATTCCTGGAACGATTTCGGCGCATCCGCCAACGTCACATCCACAACGGCGTCATCGAGCATGCCAGCAAACGCCGCGATAATCGCGCCTTGCCCACGGCCGGACAGATGGATTTTCGTCGCGCCTTCGGCCTTCAAAAGCTGTATCGTACGCTGTACGTCAAAAACGCGCCGTCCAAGATAGCTTTCGCCGAACATCAGTCCGAAGCAATGCATCATGTAGTCCATGCCGTAAGACTGGAAGAAACCGCCATACTGCTCCTCCGGCATGGACTCGCCAAGTCCGCGAACATCAAGGGCATACAACACGCCATCGGCGTTGATGCCTTTCATGAAATCACTCTCGCTTGAATCCAATTCAACGGATGTGTGCGGCAGATACAGCCAGACTTCCTCTTCCACATCCAGCGAATTCGCCAAACCGCCATTCACCATGCGTTTCCGCATGATGGCGCGGATGCTGCCTTCCGTCTCCACGGCGTAACGCGCCCATGTCTTGCCGGCAACCTTCAACGCGCGCGGAATACGGAAATGCGGCGGTTCAACAGGCAGTTTAGGAAGTTGCAACACATTGCCCAGCACATTTTTCCATTCATTCGCGGCTACAGGCTTGCGCGCGGCCGCCAACGCGACGGCCTTCTCGCTGATGATATCCTGTATCGGCGTCGAACCAGCCTTCACAACGTTCTTCTCCGGTAGCACGGCCAGCGTCTCCTGCGTCTCCAAGACGGGATCCATGAAGACCTGTTCGCCGTCCATCCCGCTGATGCGACGGAAGAAACCGACCATCGCGTCTTGGTTATGTTTCGAATAACCATGCTGTGTCGGCCCGATGAACAGTTCCACTTTGTCCTCCGCTCCAAATAATTTGTAGAACGCCTTCAAATCCGCATACGCCTCCTTCAGGCCGCGGCGTTCAAAGAAATCATAGCGTTGCCCAAGCAGCATGACAGGTTTCGGAGCCTGCGCAAACATCAAATCGACCATTTCCAATCCCGCGCCGATCACGCCTGGAGGGCACTGCTCCGCATCCGTCGGCAGTTCGTTTTCCAAATTTGTCAAAAAGCTTGTCACATGGCAACTTGGAGCGCACATCGTCAGTCGCGGCTCGTTCGCCCAAATCCATTCCGACAGCGTGCCACCGCCAGAATTGCCTGTCATGCCAACGCGATTCGGATCGACTTCCGGACGCGACAGCAGTACATCCAACGCGCAACGGCCGTCCCATACGCGCCATCCACCGAAACTTTCGCCAAGCAGTTCCAGCTGCTTTCCCATGACGTTATGCGCGTCGCACAAACCTTTTCCAACGCCGCGATTCTCCAGATTCACATACTGGTCGCGTTCGCCCTGCTGAATCGGATCATATAGTAAAACGACAAAACCGTTCTTCGCAAGTCTTACGCTGAACGACTGATACGTATCCGTCGCCTTGCCCTCAATGCCGTGACCGCAAGCGCCCAAAACGGCAGGCGCTTTTCCTTTCAAGCCGTCTGGAATGTACAAATTGCCTGTTACACGTAAGTTCGGACGGCTGTTGAAGGAGACTTTCTCAATTCGATAGCCGTCGCGCTGCAACGTTTCCGTATATTGGATGTCCAGCGGAACACGTTCTGGCCAAGGGCCAAATGCCTTATCGACGACACCGCGAACATATTGCTGATAAGCAATGGCGTCTTCCTTTGTTTTCAGTTTCGACAGCCGTTCGTGACGTTCCGCGCGCATCGCCCGCAACCGTTCCACGTAGTAATCCAATACCATGTGACCGTAGCCGTTCTTTTCCATTTTCTTTGCTCCAAACGTTGTTGAAACCGATAGTATTAATAGTATGATGCAAATTAATTGTGATTTCATTGTTCAGTACGATCGTACGGAATGAATATGCAGGATTCACAATTCAATCAAAGACACCCCTTGTTCAATGCCAGCGTTTAGCTTCTGAAGCGCCGCAATGGCATCGCTCTCAGTTGGATATGTATAAAGATCTTCCCACGAGCTCACGCGAGTTTGTATATGCAAGGCACTGCCAACAACCTTAGCTCCTCCATAGCAGATAAGCACTTTCTTTCTATCAGGGGCCATGACTCTGGTTCTTTGTCGCGCTTGCACAACTGTCCCATCCTTCAATACAAACTGGTGACTGGCCAAGAAATCCTCAATTCCTTCAGAGAAATATTCGCTTACCGTGTCACCACTGGCCGCTTCAATCTCATCTAGTATGTCATCCTTCAAGTCTAGAATTTCATCCTTCAAATCTTCCAGTTCACACTTGAAATCTTCGAGCGCACGCTTCAAATCCGCTATCTCTTCGTTCATCTCATACTCCATATTGATTGTTTTTCTTCAATATGTATTTGCTTTAAGCTTTAAGCTTTAAGCTTTTAGCTCATCCAAACATCTCTTCTATGCTCTGCCCGTAATAATCGTATTTCTTCGGATAGTAGATATTGTCGCGATTCCCCACATTGAAACGCTGCAAGCCGTTCAGCATCGAACTGCTGACATGTTCAAGTCGTTTGTCACAAGGAATATACACGGATTGCGTTCCAGGCCGCATCTCCTGCATGTAGCACAACTGGTTCATTTCGTAGTCCAGATCGTAGCCGTTGCGCAAGCCCCTCACGAGCGTCACATCGCAGAATTTCGATTCCTGCTCCATTAGATCGACCATCAGTTGATCACAATAGACGACTTCATGGAACGGCAGGATTTTCTCCAATTTCACATCTCGCTGGACGTTTTTCGCAGGATTGATACCGACCACCACAATCACTTTGTCGAACATTTTCTCCGCCTTTTCCAGAATCGACAAGTGCCCGATGTGGAACGGGTTAAACGTGCCCGCATAGATGCCGACGCGTGGCCGCCGCCGTTCCAGATACTCAACCAAAAAGTCAATCGTCGCCTTGCATTTCGGGAAGCGTTTCGGGAAACGTTGGAAGAACGCGCTGCGCCCTTTGCGGTAATCAACCATGTTCAGATACTGGAACTCGCGGAAAATCTGGAATTCGTATTCCAGCAGATCAACGTAGTTTCCGCGGATGATGACTTGGCAATCGTACTGATGGAAACGCGCCGCCATTTCCGTCGGCGTATCCTGCGTCTCCGTCGCCTTGATGGTCTGCTTTACCAACTCAGCGACGTTTGTGGGCAGCGGATTGCCCAGACGCGACATGATGAAATCAAACGCCTCGATGGATTTATCTTCGCTGTCATGATCCTGCGGATACCAGACGACATCGTGGAACAGCGCCGTGATGAGCAGTTGCGACGCCATGATCTCATCGTCCCACGACGCCTTGCGAATACTTTCGCAGATACTCAGAAGATGTTGCAACGTATGGAAATAGCGATGCGGCTGGCAATAGGCGGCGAACACCTTGTCCAGCCATCCGCCTTCATAATCCAGACGATAGTAATTGCGTTCCGCAAGCAACTCGCGAATCCGCTGTTCCGTCTCTTTCACATTCATCTTGTCATTCCTATAAGTCTAATAAAATCTATAAACATCCGCGCGAAGCGTTTTCTGTACTACTATAGTTCATTTTCTTGTTTTTACGCAAAGAATTTCCTCATAACATCCTTTGCACCTCGCGAAGCGATGACAACCGCCGAGCCGCCGGAGCCGTTGGATTCATTCACAATCAGCGTCTTGTTTCATTGTTGGATTCATTTTTGGGGAGCGTCGGCCCGGCGGCGAGGCTTTTTCAGTGTATTCGGTGTATTCTGTGGTCTGCTGAATTCGTGTTCATTCGTGTCCATTCGTGGTTAATTAACAACTGCTTATGATATTTTATACGCGAACGGATGCGAACAGCCGCGCGGCGTTTTCATACAACAGAGCATTGATCTGCTTCTCCGTCAGGCCGCAGTCCAGAATGGCCCGCAACTGTTCATAGTAGAACGTCGTGAATTCACACGCCGCTTCCGCGTCGTAGATGGCCGTGCCGATGCGGTAGTCCTCCGCCATCAGATAAGCGTATTGATTGTTGATTTCCACGGACTTGCCATGCAGCCACGCAATCGGCGCATCCGAACCGAAGACGATGCGGTCGTTCGGAAAATGGTCGAAAGCGTATTTCAGCACGCCCATGTGGTTGACCATCGCCGTGTCCAGCCAGGCGTTCGGGCATTCCGCCAATTTGTCCAGCATGCCGATGACATTCTGCATGTAATACGCGCGGCCGATATGCGCGAAAATGAACGTGGCGTTCGGCGCCTTGCGGCAGAGTTCGGGCATCTGCTCTTGATTCAGCGGATCCGCAAGACGTTGCTTACGAGGGATATGGACGGTTGCAATCAGCTTGCGACGGTTCAACACCTCCAACTGTTCATCCGTGAACATTTCACGAACTTCCACGTCACTTTCCTTCTTTCCATATGCCGCGCCAGCCAAGCCCGGATATGGCTTCACACCGACAAGTTTATAGTCAACCAGCCGCCGTTCAAGCGTTTCCGCCGAATCCAGCGGCGACACAACCGCCATCGAATAGATTTTCTTGTTGTCGTGATACGGAATGTCTTTTTCACGATCCGCGACAGGATTCACGGAGCCAAAGCAATTGAATGTCACATCGATGCCCGGCAGGAGTTTCTTGTACATTTCAACGCAGAATTCGCTGCGATGCTCGCCGCCGAATTTCTGATAGCATGACTTCTCGCCCAAATTGAAACCAGCCGGAAAGCAGTCTTTGTTGAACACATGCACATGCGCGTCAAACAGCTTCTTCGGCAGACGCGGTTCCAATTCTTCCGCAAACACCTTGCGGTCCATGTCTGATACCAGTGGATACTGCATAATCTTTCCTTATAGTTTTTTCTAATATTCTAGTATTCTAGATCTTCTAGAGTCTCTAGAGCTTCTAGTGTTTTCGCTTTAGGCTTTAAGCTTTAGGCTTTAGGCTGCTGCAAAGCCTGAGCCGCCAGCATGGCGGCTCCCACCGCTCCCGCTTGCTTCGCAAACGGCGATGCCTCCACCGCCAATTCCAGCCGTTCCGCCAGAAAATGACGCCACCCCTTCCCTTCGGACGGACCGCCTACCATCACGAGACGGCGCGGCCGGCCTTCCAGCCGCGCCTTGAACTTGTCGATTGTCTCCAACATCGTCCGACGGGCTTCGCCGTCTTCCGCCAACGCCATCTCGTTGAACAACTTATAGCGATCGTCACCAGTTCCGGCCAGACGAACAATCGTCTCCTCCAACGTCAAACCAATCCGCGCGATCGAGAAGATTTCGCCCCATGGTCCGCCGCGTGACGACAAGAACGGATCACACAGATATCCTTTGCGCACACGGCGTTCCGGTATCGGCGTGAAACCAACCCAAGATGTTCCGCACGAAACTAATACATCGCCAGGTTCTGTCACATGCACGGCCCGCGCGGCGGATGGATGGTCGAACGAACCTGTCGCGATTACTGTATTCGTGGTCAAATTACCGCCCGCCAGTTCGGGCTTCAACGTTCCAATCGCTGTTCCAGGCGGATACAACGGCGACAGTTGAGATTCTGCAATCCCCGCTGCCGCAAGCAGTTGCGGCGCATATTTTCCTTTCGCCTGATCTTGCAAGAAAAACGGCGTTGCCGATGAATGGTCCAGCCCGCGTTTTCCGCACAAAAGGAACGCCAGCCAGTCGTTGTTCATGAACAACTGCCCGCTGTTACCGAAAACTTCCGGGCAGTTTGCCTTGAACCATGCGCAATGGACGAGCGGGAAGCCGCCGTTCCACGGCCAACCGACCAATTCGTGCAAATCAATCGGTGCGATTGGCGACGGTCGTTTGTCCAACCAACTGATAATGTTTGTCTTAGGTGTGCCATCTGGCGCCGCGACCAGCGTATTGCCACTGGCGGCG
>JAFZIJ010000131.1 GCA_017554445.1 Victivallales bacterium | reverse complement strand
TTTTCACGTCAGCCATATCGAGCGATGTCAGGCTGCCTTCATTCGTCATCTGGCGAAGGTACTTCACGTCCGTGCCGTTGATGGAACCCGTCAGCTTAATGTCACTCTCAGTGGTGGAAACCAGCGTGGAGAGCGTGCCTGCCGTCTCCACATGGACCTCTTTCAGGGCCCAGACGTTAGTAAGACTGCAACAAACGAGGGTTGCAAGCAATACCTTGAAAATTTTCATAACACCGTTATTTTTCTTGTCTTTATATTTTTTATTAATGTTCCTGCGCCTGCGCATACGCGCGCAAGCCGCCTGCAAATTTCTTCATTTTCCGTGAAATGGGCAAACATTTTAACTAAAAAAGTGCGGCTTCCGGATTCCGGGCCAATCTTGTAAAAATCTTTCACCCCGGAATCAGGCGTTTCACAACGCACTGATTTTCAACGGGCGTTAGAAATAATAAATCAGAAGCGGCGTTTCAAACTTTTGAAACGCCGCTTCTGCGGCCCGAAGTCCGACTTTTGCGCCCCGAAGTCGGACGTCTGTAGGGAATGGGTCAAAAAGATGGCACAGCCTCACGGCTGTGCCATCTTACACAATTCAGTATTTTCATTCTGTATTCATCATTCAATCTTCGTTCATCCAGCTGTGGTCCACGTCCGACTCTTCCATGCCGCTGTTGCCGTTGTCCTGACGTTGCGAACGCGCGGGACGGCCTTTGCCCTGTTGCCCGCGATGGCGGCCCATGGGCCGCATGCCTTTCTGGTCACCTTCGTTGCCTTCGAGCATGGGCATGCTGCCGGGTTGACGGCGCAGGCGCATCCATATTTCGGCCGAAGGCTCCTCGCCTGCCACGGGTTTGCGCTCCAGCAGCATCCACTGGGGACCTTCCAGGCGGAAGGTGGCGCTGTCGGCACGCGGTTCTTCCGTGTCGAAGCGTTTCATCTTGGCGGGCTGGAACACCAGCAAGCTGTCGTTGGCCTTCACGTAGCGTCCGTTGCCCGTGATGACACAACCGCCGGCCGTCGTTTTAATGATGACGTCGTTATAGGTTCCGTCGCCGGAAATGATTTTAAGAATGGGTGCCAGATAGATTTCGGTTTCACCCGATTCTCCTTTTTGAAAAGTACACTTTTGCCAAATGCCTTCCACCGTAGCCGAACCGCGGAAGGACTGGTCGCCCAGCACCGGAGCGTTCTGCGCATGCAACGGCAGAGAGAAGACGGCCATGACGGCTATGGCTACACAAAACACACTGTTCTTCATCTTGCTACTTATTTAGTTCCTTAATGTTTAGACATGAATAGGCCACCGGCGTTTAAACTTGTCTGAACGGCAAACCACAGGCAAATGTAAGAAAAAGTTTCTATTCACAACGCTTTGTCGGCCGCTTTATTTGGTTTCATTGCCACAAAAAGCGTAATTTTGCATGAAGATAAACAGAAAAATCGTGTTTTTCGTATGGTATTGAACTATATTTGGGTTGCGTTCTTCGTCATAGCATTTCTCATAGCCCTGGCGAAACTGGTCTTCACTGGCGACTATCAGGTGTTTCCCGCCATGATGGACGCCACGTTCGCATCGGCCAAGACCGGTTTTGAACTCTCGCTGGGCCTCACCGGCGTATTGGCCTTCTGGCTCGGCCTGATGAAAATAGGCGAACAAAGCGGCCTCATCAACCGCATGGCCACGGTGCTGAGCCCCGTCCTCTCCAAACTCTTCCCCGACATTCCCAAAGGGCATCCGGCCTATGGCCATATGTTCATGAACATGGCCGCCAACATGCTTGGGCTCGACAACGCCGCCACACCGCTCGGCCTGAAAGCCATGGAAAGCTTGCAGACGCTAAACACGAAGAAAGACACGGCCACGAATCCCATGATCATGTTCCTGGTGCTCAACACGTCGGGGCTGACCATCATCCCCATCTCCATCCTCGTGTTCCGCGCCCAACTCGGCGCCGCCCAGCCCACGGACGTCTTCGTGCCCATCCTGCTGGCCACGTTCATCGCCACACTGGCAGGCATC
>JAFZIJ010000130.1 GCA_017554445.1 Victivallales bacterium | reverse complement strand
TTACAGCGGACGGCGGGGACGCCGTCGTTACAGCGGACGGCGGGGACGCCGTCGTTACCAATAAACTTGCGTGGCGTTGAAGACAGGGCCTTCCATGCAGGAGCGGGCATAACGCCATCCGTCTGGCGTGTCGGCCTTCAGCTTCACGACGCAGGCGAAGCATGCGCCGACGCCGCAGCACATGGGCTGGTCCAGGCTGATTTCAGCCGTCGGCGCGATGGCGGCGACGGCTTTCAGCATGGGATTCGGACCGCAGGCCGCGACGGACGCGTTCGGAAATTCCGCAAGTGCTTCGCGCAGAAGATCTGTGACGAGTCCGTGATGCCCGAGCGAACCGTCATCCGTGGAGACGCGCAAATCGCAGCCGAGGGCTTTGTATTCGTCTTGCAACAGGATGTCGATTTTCGAACGGCCGCCGATTAAGACAATTGGTTTAACGGGAGCGAGTTTCGCCAGAAGAAATGTCGCCGCACACCCAAAACCACCCGCCACGAGAATCGCCTTCTGTCCAGGGGAGGGAATCGTGAAGCCTTTGCCGTTGGGGCCGATGACATTAAGCATTCCGCCGGAAGGAATCGTGCAGAGCTTCCGCGTGCCTTCGCCGACGGTTTTGTAAACGAGACTGAGGCGGCCTGTGGCAGGATCCGTATCGTAGATGCTGAACGGGCGGCGCAGGACGCGATGTTCCAAATCTGGAATCTGGACATGGACAAACTGCCCGGGCAGAGCATCTTGTGCAATTTCGGGGGCATGCATGTCCAATTGGAAGTAGTCGCCTTGCAACTGTCTGTTGGACAAGATCTTGGCTTGGATCTGTTTCATGGAAAATCAGCAAATGGTTTTGAATGAATTGACCAGAAGTTGGGCGGCTTTGCGGATTTCGTCCGGCGTGCGGCCTTTCTTATAGACGGCGGAACCAATGCCGACGCCTGCGCAGACTTGCATGAACGCGGGAATATTGTCCGCATTGACGCCACCGACGGCGATGATCGGTTTGGAAACGACTGCTTTCAAATCCTTTACATAACCAGGTCCGACGATTCCCGCGGGGAATAGCTTCAGATAGTCAGCGCCCGCCTTCATGGCGGTGAAGGCCTCCGTCGCCGTGAAAAAGCCTGGAACGGAAATCATGCCGAGCTTGACGGTTTCGTGGATGACGTCCGGATCCGTATTCGGCGAAATGATGAACTGCCCGCCGGCTGCATGGACGTTGCGGACGTCCGAAACGGTTAGAACCGTTCCCGCGCCGATCATCATGCGGCCTTTCGTGTGTTCAACGGCTTTTGCGATGCTGTCCAATGGGCCGACAGGTGAATTGAGCGTGATTTCAAGCAGTTTGATGCCGCCGTCGCAGATAGCATCCGCGATGTCGTTGATTTCCTGCGGTTCGACTCCCCTGAGAATCGTGATGCAGGGGCATTCCTTCATGAGTTCTTGGAAGTTCATGGTAATTGGTTATTTAGAAGGTAAAAGGGATGAAAGGGACGAAAGGGACTAAAGGGACGATCAGCGTTTTACGCGGCCGGAGGCGTTGCCTTTCATAAGAGCGGTGACTTCATCCGCCGTGGAGTAGTTATAGTCGCCTGGAATCGTGTGTTTTAGGGCGGAGGCCGCGACGGCGAAGCGGATGGCGTCCGCCGGAGCGTAATCGTGTGTGAGCGAATAGAGCAGTCCCGCGCAGAAGGAGTCGCCGCCGCCGAAACGATCGACGATGTCGCGGATTTCATACGGCGCGTAATGACCATCCGCATCCAGCGGCGCGAAGAACGCCTGCTGCGATTTGCAGTCATAAAGCATTCCGCCCCAATTGTTGTGGTCTGCGGAGACACTTTCACGAAGCGTAATGCCGATGTATTTCACTTGCGGGAATTTCTGTAGGAGCTTCGACGCGACATCGCGATAGCCGTCGATGTTCAGCTTGCCGGATTCAACGGATGTGTTGGAGGCGTGGATTCCGAACACATCGGCGGCGTCCTCTTCGTTGCCGACAATGATGGTGGCGCATGCGGCGATTTGCTCCATGCATTCTTTCGCAAGATCGTTTTTGGAAGTACCTGGCCTCCAGTTCCATAGCTTCTTGCGGTAATTCAAATCCAGCGAAATCGTGACGCCTTTTTTCACAGCGGCTTGTGCGAGGGCGAGAGTGGATTTGAAGGCGTTTTCGCTGAGCGCAGGCGTAATACCCGTCAAATGAAGGACATTCACACCGTCCAGCATGGCGTCGAAATCATAGTCTTCGGGACGGAGGAGGGAGATGGTCGAATAATCGCGGTCATATAACACGTTGGAACCGCGCATGTTGGAGCCGTGTTCAGCATAATAGACGCCCATGCGGCCGATTTTGGAGAAAATGATTTTGGACGTATCGACGCCAATTCCTGCCAGTTGGCGTTGAAAGGCACGTGCGATCGGATTGTCCGGCAGAGCCGTCAGATAGCGGGAATTGGCGCCGAGCATGGCCAGTGATGCGCAGACGTTGGCTTCGCCGCCGCCGTATGTCGCTTCCAGTTGGCCGGGAAGGACTTGCGCAAAGCGTTTCTTTCCTGCGGGGCAAAGCCGCAGCATGACTTCGCCAAAACCTGCAATTGTGATATGATCCATGTGTCCTCCAAAATATCAATTGGTTTGAATGTGGAAAAAGCGTCTTGCGTTGTCCGTTGTGATTTTCGCAAGTTCCTCCGGCTCAATGCATTTTTGTTCCGCGACATAGCATCCGATGACAGGGATGAAGGCCGGCGTGTTCCGTTGGCCGCGGTAGGGGACGGGGGCCAGATAGGGCGAGTCCGTTTCCAGAAGAATCCTGTCCAACGGCGTGATGGCGAGCGCTTCGCGGACGTTGTCCGACTTTTTGAACGTTGACATGCCGTTGAAAGACAGCATGGCGCCGAGATCCAGCCATTTGCGAGCTTCCGTGCGCGTATCCGCAAACGAATGGATCAGAAAGGGATAGCCAGACGGCAAGGTGTTTTTGACGATGTCATAGCAATCATCGAAAGCGCTTCGGCAATGGATGACGGGCGGCTTGTTGAGCTCGACGGCGAAACGCAGGAAGATTTCGAACACCCGCTTCTGGTCTTCATGCGGCGAATTGTCGTAGAAATAATCCAGACCGATTTCACCGACAGCGACGCAGCCATCCACTTGCTGCCATTTACGAAACGGTTCCAGATCCGTAAATGTATTGGCGACATGCGGATGGAGACCTGCCGTCACATAGACGCCATTGGCCGGATCAGCCAGATCGACGGTTCGTTGGCAATCATCCAATGATGTGCCTTGAACGATGAGCAGATTGACGCCTGCCGCCCGTGCGGCGGCAAAAATTTCCTGCGGATTGTCCTCTGGATCAAGATGGAAATGCGTGTCCGACCACATGTTCAGTATTTCAGTCCATTCATCCGCTTGACAGGATATTTCATCGTAAGCTCTTTGATGAAGGCATCGTATTTCTTCTTTTCTTCGAGCTTGAAGAGCTTTTCCTTAATTGTCTTGCGCAGCTCGGTAGTGAGCTCGGGGATGCCGCCACCATCTATCTCGTTGACATGCAGGAAGTAGATATTGTAGCCGAGATCGATCGGGCGGGGCCATGTCTGGCCGGGCTCCATTTTGTCGATGATTTCAAGAAGCTGTTCATTGACATGGACCATCCAGCCTTGATCGCCGCCGTTTTCGGCGTTGGCGCCTTCGGAATATTCCTTCGCGAGTTTTTCGAAGGATTCTCCTTCCGTGATTTTTTTGCTGATCAAATCACAGGTTTCTTTAAGCTTGGTTGCATAGCGGCCGTTTTTCTTGATTTGGATGACTGAATAACGGAAGCTTCTCGGACGGATGAATTCGGCCTTGTTATGCTTGTAGTAGTCGTCGATATCGGAATCCGCGATGATGATTCCTTTTGTGACGCGGTTCTGCTTGAGCAGTTCAATGGCGATGTCCTTGCTGATTTTCTCCTTGAGTTCCGTCATGGTCATTTTTTCGCGAATGTTGAGAGTGTTTTCAAATTCAGCCAGATCGCCGCCGGTTGTATTTATGATCAAATCGTCAAGGCGCTCCTGAATGAGAAACGGCGGGACAGTGGCCTTCATGTTCTTGAATTCCATGAAGATAAGTTCACGTTCAATCAGTGTGTCGAGCACCTGTTGGCGCAACGCGACGATTTTGTCCACGAGCTCTTGTCCTTTGAATTGCTGGCGGAGGGCCGCTTCGTGTTTCTCCGCATACTGTTTGACTTCATAGGACGTGATGACTTGGTCATCGATTTGCGCGAGAACGGCATCCGAATAATACATGCTTTCTTGCGCGTAGGCGGTGACGGCGGTCAGAAAGACTGCGCAGGCAATGGAAAGATTCTTGAGCATGGTGTAATCTGATATGGTATTTATATGGTATGGAATGACTTATTCGAACCAGACGGTGGATTTTTGCGGCTGGCGGAGGACGGTGTCCTTTCCCGGCGTGTCTGGAGCCGCCCACGGGTAGTCCAGATTGTAGTGGAGACCACGGGATTCCTGACGGGCGGTGGCCGAATCGATGATCATCTCCGCCACGGAGGCGAGATTGCGCAATTCGACAAGATCCGGCGTCAGCAGGAAGTTCCAGTAATATTTTTCGATCTCTTTGCGGATCATGCGGATACGATTCTTGGCACGCTCCAGACGCTTGTTCGTGCGGACGATGCCGACATAGTCCCACATGAAGCGGCGGATTTCGTCCCAGTTGTGGGTGATGACAACTTGTTCATCCGAATTGACGGCATCGCCGTGCGACCAGTCTGGAATCATGTCCGGCGAGATGCCGACGGGATTGTTGATGACGGTCTGGCTGTGGACGACGGCGTTGTAACCAACGACCATTGCTTCCAGCAAGCTGTTGGAAGCAAGACGGTTGGCACCATGGAGACCCGTGCAGCCGACTTCGCCAATGGCGTACAATCCTTTGACGGATGTCATGCCGTTCGTGTCCGTACGGACGCCGCCGCAGCAGTAGTGGGCCGCCGGAACGACGGGAATGAGATCCTTCGCCATGTTGATTCCGTAGGACATGCATTTTGCAAAGATGTTCGGGAAGCGTTTCTTGAGGAAATCTTCCGTGTGGTGGCGGATGTCCAGATAGGCGCATTCTTCACCGCTGCGTTTCAGTTCGTTATCGATGGCCCGCGCGACGATGTCGCGCGGCGCGAGGCTCTTGAGCGGGTGGATGTCCTGCATGAATTCGACGTATTCGCCTTTCTTCTTGACCTTTAGCACAGCGCCTTCGCCGCGGACGGCTTCGCTGATCAGGAAGGATTTGGCGTGGGGATGGTAAAGAATGGTGGGATGGAATTGATAGAATTCCATGTTGGAGATTTCGGCGGAGGCGCGATACGCCATGGCGATGCCGTCGCCGCAGGCGACGTCCGGATTGCATGTGCAGAGATAGACTTTGCCCGCGCCGCCCGTCGCAAGGAACGTGAATCGCGAAAGGAACGTCTTGATTTCGTTCGTTTTCGTATCCATAACATACGCGCCGAGACAGCGGTTTTCGCCCTGCCATTCGATGTGGCGCGTCGAGATAAGATCCACGGCGAGATGGTTTTCCAGAATCGTGATGTTTTTGTTTTCGCGGCAACGGGCGAGCAGAACGTCGGAGACTTGACTGCCGGTGATATCGCCTGCATGGAGCACGCGGCGGGCGGAATGGCCGCCTTCGCGGCCAAGATCAAGCTCATTTGCCTTGTCTGGCGAAACATTCGCATGGACTTCGCCCATGGTCGTGAATTTCAGGCCAAGCTTTTCCAGTTCGCGGACGCGGGCAGGGCCGCCTGTGACGATGTCGCGAACGGCGTCCGGATGGCAAAGACCTGCTCCGGCGGTGATGGTATCCGCGATATGCGCTTCAAATGTATCATTTTTGTCAACGACGCAGGCAATTCCGCCTTGTGCGTAACGTGTGTTGCATTCTTCAGCCTTCGTCTTCGTGATGACGATGACTTTACCGTATTTGGCGGCCTCCAACGCAGCGGTCAGACCAGCGAGCCCGGAGCCTATAATAAGGTAAGTGCAATGGATTCGATTTTGAGATGTTTCCGACATGGATACCGTTTCCCGCAGGAATGTTTTTGAGTTTTTTGTGATGTCATGGCTTGAGACAAGCGTTCGCCTGCCATGTTCCATGACTGTTTTTTGCGGTCTTCTCGCTATTCTTTCGGCAGATGGCTTGAAAACCAATGATATTTCATCTAAACTAATATAATGAGTTTGTCTTATGTTGCAAAAAATAAAAGGTCAAGAAAGATGGCAGTCAAAGATTACGAAGAGCAAGTATTCGCAGGCGTTTTGGGCAAGGTGATCGGCGTCTATGCGGGCCGTCCGTTCGAAGGATGGTGGAAGGACGCCTTGGAGAAAAAGTGGGGCTTCATCGACCGCTATGTCCATAAGGATCAGAATGTTCCGCTCGTTGTGTCGGACGACGATATTTCGGGAACGCTGACGTTTGTCCGCGCGTTGGAGGATTCAGGCTTGTATGAAAAAACGCCGGACGAATTCTTCGGTGAGACATGGCTGAACTATCTGTTGGAAGGCAAGACGATCCTATGGTGGGGCGGCATGGGGCATTCGACGGAACATACGGCGTATCTGCGACTTAAGGCTGGTATGAAGTCGCCGCAGTCTGGATCTATAGAAACGAACGGCAAGACGGTCGCCGAACAGATTGGCGCGCAGATTTTCATTGACGGATTCGGGCTGGTCTGCCCGGGCGATCCGCAACTGGCGGCGAAATTGGCCCGCAAGGCGGCGAGTGTGTCTCACGACGGCGAAGCCGTGAACGCGGCGGTCGTCGTGGCGGGCATGGAAGCGGCGGCATTCGTTGAAAAGGACATGGAAAAACTGCTGGACATCGGAGTGTCGCTGATTCCGAAGAACAGCCTGATTGCGAAGCTGCATCGTGACGTACGCGCATGGTGCAAGAAAGACGGTGATTGGCGGAAAACATACGACCGCATCAACGAAAAGTATGGCTACCATATTTACGGTGGCAACTGCCATGTGATTCCGAATCATGCGTTGATGGTCATGGCGTGGAGTTATGCTCCGAATGACTTCCACAAGGCGTTGGCGATCGTAAATACAGCGGGATGGGACACGGACTGCAATTCAGCAAACGTCGGTTGCTTGATGGCGCTAATTGTCGGAGTTACAGGTATTAGTGAAAAATATGACTATCGTACGGAGATGGCCGACCGTATCATCCTGCCGACGGCAGACGGCACGCGTTCCGTGACGGACTGCCTGACGGAGGCTCTTCAGATCGCGGCCATCGGGCGGAAAGTCATGGGGTGGAAGCCATTGAAAGACGAGTCGCATTGGCTTGATTTCACGAAGTTCGCTTCGCCAAGAGGATTCATGCTGGAACCGACAGAACGTGGCATCGATACAGTCGATACATACTGGTGGGTTGCTGGTAAGTCTCGTGGTTACCACGATTTCACATTCTGGATGCCGATTGGTGGTACGGCAAGAATCTCCAAACCGATGATGCCAGGCTCCGTGACAGGCGGTTACAGCGTTGTCGGAACAAGCAAGCTGTATTCTGGCATGACCGTCAAGGCAAAACTACTCGACGGTACATTGGACGGTGTGCGGATGTTCGTGCGCTACATGGGAGCGGATGGCCAGCCTGTGATGGCGTATTCGGAAAGTAACGACGGCGTCCGCGCCGTCGGAGGAGACAAAATCCTATCCCTGACAGTTCCTGAAACAAACGGCCAGCCCGTCACGGATTTGGGTTTTGAGATCAGTTATCCGGAGACTTGCTATGATGGCAAGATCTGTCTGGCTACCATTGATTTGGAGGGCGATTTCCATTATCAGACAGACAGGCTGCCTGCCGTCCGCAACGGCATTCCGGGCTGGATTGTCGATTGCGACATGTCGCGTGGCCGTTTCAGCGAAGACAAGGAGGAATTGGTCTATTTCGGAAAGAACAGCACGACGGGCTACGCCTACACAGGCAATCGTTATTGGAAAGATCAGTCGATAGAAGCACGTCTGGCCGTCCATTTGGCGGACGCCGCCGGGCTGATGTGCCGTTGGCAGGGAACGCAACGCTACATTTCATTGACACGGCGTGGAAACAAACTGGTTCTGGCGCGTCAGTTCTATGGCGAAACCGTTCTAGCTGAATGCGTTGTGGATTGGAAGCTCGGCGATGTCCATGATGTGAAATTGGAATGCCGCGGGAACGACATCATCGCCACGTTCGACGGCAAGAAAGTTCTGAAAGCAAAAGACGACAAGCTGTCGGATGGTGCGGCGGGATTCATCTATTCCGTCGGCATGCTCGGCATTGGCACGGTGAAAATCAACGGCAACATATAATACAAAGTATGGAACTTTCTGAAAAATCATCGTGTCGTAATAGGAAAATGCTAGAAATCATGTAAAGTAATGAATATAAGTTAAAAGATGATCGTGTTTTTAGAATAACAGTCAAGGAGCAGATGAAAATGAAGCATTTAAACAAAGTGTTGGCTTTCATTGCATTGAGTTTGCTGATGGTGACGCCGTGGGCGACGTTGCGCGCACAGCAACTGGATGTCGGCGTGCAGAATCGCAGCGGCGTCCAGCATAACGTCAATGCGAAGACAGGAACGACGACGTCAGTGCAGAAGCCGGCGGTTGTCAATCCGAAAATTTTGCAGAAGCCCCCAACGGATTTTGTACCGAAAGTCCGTTGGCATCAATCCAATCTGGAACGGCATTGGGAAAAGCACAAGGCGGAATTCCCTGAATTCAAGACATCGAAGGAATATGGCGACGCCGCATTGTATTTCTTCAGCAAGCCGCCACTGGGCACACAAAAGAAAACCGATCGCGAAACTGGAGACATAAAATATTACCATCAGACGAGCAACACGTTCGGCGTTACGACATCGCAAGGTATTCCAAAAACAATGTTTAGACCATCCGCAGGCATCAACTACTGGAGGAGGCAATAACCATGGCGAGAACCGTTAAATTCGCATGCCCGTGCTGCGGGCGGAAACGCATAGAGAACCTTGGCGATTACGAAATCTGCGATGTATGTGGTTGGGAAGACGATCCGACGCAGTCGAAGGATCCGGATTTCGCTGGCGGCGCCAACGAACTAAGCCTTAAAGAAGCTCGCGCAAAATGGCGGAAGGAACTCAAAGCCAAGAAGGCAAAAGCCTAAGCTTTTGCCTTCTTATTAGTGATTAGTGGTTAGTGGTTAGTGGTTTCTAGATTTTCTAGAGCTTCCAGGAAAAAACATAAGCCATAAGCCATTGGCCATAAGCCCTTAAGCGCCTTTGGCAAATTTATTTGCCAAAGGCGTATGCCTTGCGGATTTCCTCTGCGCGGAGGAGGGCTTCCTTCGACGCGGGAAGTTCCGCGTCACCAAGATCCTGATAGAGCCGCATGGCTTGGCGGAGATTTTCTTTTCCGCCAAGCCGTTCAAGCAGTTGCGCGGCCGCAAGAGCGCTCTTCGTGTAGTAGAACCAACTGTGGATGACGCTGTTCATCTGGGCGGCCTGATAGGCATAACAGAGTTTGCGGTATGCCTCCAGCGCGGCTTCGTTATTGCCTTGCCGTTCATGGCAGACGGCGAGGCGGTATTGGGCCATGTCCTTTAGATCGACGCTGGCGGTAGATTTGCTATCGACAATTCTCTGGAAGCACTGTTCGGCCTTCTTGAGCATGTCGAGATCTTTTACTTTTGTCGTATCTGATTCTGCTAGAACGAGGCACATTTCGCCTTGACGTCCAAGAGCCGCGTAGCTGAGATCGCCAGTGCCTGCTTGTGTCATGACTTCCGTGAAGGACTGCCGAGCCTTTTCGTAATCTTTCAGCATGGCGAGCACATCGCCTTTGAGCATGAGGGCCTTGGCCTGAAAAGCCGTCTCCGCTTCCGAAAGTTTGCGGTCTTTGTTCAGAGAAGTGGCCATTTCGAGCGACTGGAGAATGTCGAGAGCGGACTGCGGCAGATTCTGCTTGTATGCGCAGAAAGCTGCCTCGTAGAGGGCCATCGTGTTGAGTTTGGAGCTCGGCTGCGTGTTGTGCAGACGGAGATAGAGCTGCTGCGCTTTCGACCAGTTGGACATTCCAACATAGAGGTCTGCCGTGATGATGTACAGATCCGGAGCGAGCGGATGTTGTGGATACTGCTTGAAGAAGAGCTCCGCGTCCGAAATGGCTTCTGCGTTGTTGGCTTGGCTGAGCTTGATGAGCACGCGCTGATAGAGGGCCTGCGGGATGTGGGCGGATTCCGGATATCGTTCAATCAGAATGTCCAGCATGTCCTGCGCAAGCTTGAAATCCTGAGCCTTGTTGGCAGCCTGGTAGGCTTCAAGAAGGGCCTGCGCGGCTTGGTCTGGATCGGGCATGTTTTCAGCGATTTCCTTCAAATAGGCGGCAGCCTTTCGCGCGTCCTCTTGGCTGCCTGCGCCCATACGGAGCGCGGCACCGTGTTGCAACTTGGCGTAAGGAGCCAGTTTGTGCGTGGGGAAATCGACGGTGAATTGGCGGAACGTCACGGCGGCGAGTTCATAGTTTTTCTGCTTCAGAAGGGCATTGCCTTGTCGGATGCGGGCTTCCGGAGCAAGCGTGCTTTCTGGATATTTGTCCGCTATGTCGTCATAAAGTTTGATGGCATAGTCCGTTTCGGAAATCTTCTCCGCAAGTTCCGCGGCGTTGAAGAGGGCTTGTGATTTCGACTGCGGCGTGGCGGCGATATTCTCTGCGTTGGAATACGTCTCGATGGCGCCTTTCCACTGGCCGTCCGACACGAGGCATTTGGCGCGCTCAAAGGCGGCCTGTGTCCGGAATTCCGCGTCAAGTTCCTTATTGTTGGAGATTTGTGAAAACAATTCAGCAGCCGTTCGGAAGGAATTGTTCTGCTGGTAAAGCTGCGCAAGACGGAAGACGACTTCGTTCAATTGCGGGTAGTCGGGATGCTCTTTTTTGATGAGTTCGAGCGAATCTTGTGCCTGGCTGCTCTTGTTGAGCTCGATCTGTGTCTTGGCGAGCAGGAGGCAGGAGGCGATCTTCTCCTTGTCGCTGGTGGCGGTTTGCATTGCCAGCGGGAGAATGGCTTCTGCGTAGGCGTAGTTTTTCTTTGCGTAGAGGGCGTCCGCGAGCGTCCAAATGACCTTCCACCATTCTCCGCTGGCGCTCTCCGGGCATTGCGCGGAGATGGTCTTGAAGACTTTGACGGCATCGTCTGTCCGTTGCTGGCTGGCAAGGCAGAGTGTCTTCATAAGATTTAGCGCAAGAAGATCTTCCGGCTTTCCAGACGGCTCGATTTTGGCGAGAACGGCTTCCGCCGCCTGCGGATTGCCGGTCAGCAGATGAACGTTGACGAGCCGCCGTTGAATTTCGAAATTCTGCGTGTTCATGGACGGAAGCTGCATGAAGTTGACCAGTAATGTCTTGATGGACTGCCAGTCATGAAGTTGGGCGTATGCATCCGCGCAGAGGATGGTGGCTTTTTCGATATAGGTGGGATCCGCGTTCTTTTTCGTCAGCGGAAGCGCCTTCTTGAGGCAGTCTTCATAGCGTTTCTGCATGAAGCATGTTTGTCCCCACACATAAGCGAGTTTGGCCTTGATCTGTGAATCGACGGCTTTCAGCCCGGGGGAGCGTTGCTCATGGTCTTTTAGAATATCTTCCGCTTCTTTCAGAAGATTCTGTCCAATAAGGGCTTCTGCAAGATAGGCGGAGGCCTGCGCAAAGTCTGGTTCATGGAGTTCGACGCTTTTGCGGTAGTCTTTGAAGAAATCGGCGGCGATGTTGAAAATGCCGTCGCTCATGGCTTTGATGCCTTTCGTGAGATTCTGCTTCGCGATGTCCTCTTGACCAGGGGCTTCTTCGAAGCGGAAGATGGCGGCCTGTTCGCCAGGCTTGGGCTCAGTCTGCTGCGCGACCAACGGAATCGCAAGGCAAAGAAGCAGTAATATGTTTTTGATGAATGATTTATGCATGATGTTCTAGAAAATCGGTTTCAAGGTTGGATAAAGCTTGAGATAGCGTTGGAAGGCATCATCCAAGGCGTCTTCCCATTCGGGGACGGGCATGACGGGATGCGGGTTCCGCAGATTGGCTGTCGCGTCGAAAGCCTGCTGCATGGAATCATAGACGCCGACGCCGAGGCCCGCTGCGAGGCATGCGCCAAGGCTGCTGACGTCGTTGAAATCCAGCGAAACGACAGGACATTTGAGCATGGAAGCCTTGATTTGGTTCCATAAATGGTTTGTGCTACCGCCGCCGGCGGCGACGATTTTGTCCGGTTTCGCGTTGGAAGTCTGCAGAAGGAGTTCGAGAATTTGCCGCCATGCGCAGGCGACGCCTTCGAGAACGGCGCGGCAGGCTTCTGCGCGGCCTGTGTGGAGGGTGAGGCCGAAGAAAACGCCAGTGGCCTTCGGATCCCAAACAGGCGTGCGTTCGCCAAGCAGATAGGGTAGGTAGAGCAGGCCGCGGGAACCCGACGGGGCGGAGGCGGCTTCATTCGTGAAATCGTCAACAGGGCATTTTAGGAAGGATTCGCAAAGCCATTTGACGGAGGCACCTGCGGCGTTCATCGAGCCGATGGTCGTCCAAACGTCTTTCGGAAGATGGCGGACGTTGCAGAACAACGGATTGCCGGACGGATGGTCTGCGCAAGCGAGCAGGCAATCTGTGCTGCCGCCAGCTACAAAGACATCTCCGGGGCGTGCGACACCAACATGCAGGGGACGGTCGATTTTTGCCGCAAGCATATCGCCCCCGAACGCCTCAAGGGCTTCATGACGGCCTCGTGGAAGCGCTGCCTGCCCGGCGACGAGGGCGAGAAGCTGCTCGCGTCGATAGACCAGATTGTCGAATGCAAGGCGAAGTGGGGGGCAAAGGCATGACAATCGCGAACAGACTGATGGACAACCTGAAGGCGGGGAAGACCTCCGTCGGATGCGTGATCACGATGAGCGATCTCGTCGTGAGCGAACTCGCGGGCGACTGCGGGATGGATTTCGTGTGGATTGACGCGGAACACTCGCCGCACACGATCCAGGACGTGCAGCGCCATCTGATCGCCTTGCGCGGCACGGGGTGCGCGGGACTGGTGCGTGTGCGGGCCGACGAGCCGATGCTCATCAAGCCGTATCTCGATCTCGCGCCGGACGGCATCATCGTGCCGATGGTCAACACGCCGGAACAGGCCGAAGCGGCCGTGGCCGCGTGCCGCTATCCGCTGACG
>JAFZIJ010000129.1 GCA_017554445.1 Victivallales bacterium | reverse complement strand
GAAAATCCTTCCAGTTGAAAATCGAAAATCCTTCCAGTTGAAAATCGAAAATCCTTCCTGTTAAAAATCGAAAATCTTTCCTGTTGAAATTTGAAAATCTATAGAAATAAGCTATTTTAATAGATGTAAACAAAAGGAGGTTTTCAATGAAGAATTTGGCTTATAAACCACGTATAATAGATCAGCAAATAAACGATTATTTGACTGTCATGGGGGCAGTTGTCATAGAAGGTCCGAAGTGGTGCGGAAAAACATGGACATCATCACAGCACAGCAATAGCGAATTCATGGTGGGAAGTGCTGATGGCAATTTTCAAAATAAACGCTTGGCGGAAATGTCGCCTGAAACCGTTTTGCTTGGTGAGACACCTCGCATGCTGGATGAATGGCAGGAAGTCCCGTTGCTTTGGGACGCTGTTCGTGCAGAAGTTGACAGGCGAAACGCAAAAGGGCAGTTTATTTTGACTGGTTCGGCCACTCCCAACCGCAAAGGCATTTTGCACAGTGGGGCGGGACGAATCGGGCGGATTCGCATGCGTCCAATGACATTGTTCGAATCAGGAGAGTCTTCTGGAAGTATTTCTCTTTCAGCTCTTTGCAAAGGAGAATTTTCTCCGAAGATGAATGGTGAAGTATCGTTGATGGATTTAGCGGCGATGGTCGTTCGTGGAGGATGGCCGGGAAATCTTAATATTTCTGGCAAAAATGTCGGAATCATTGCACAGGAATATATCAAGGCACTTTTGGAAAATGACATTTATCGTCTTGAAGAGACAAAGCGTGATGCCCATAAAATGTATCTTCTTTTAAAATCTCTGGCCAGAAATGAAAGCACTACTGCGACTGTGCAGGTATTAAAACGGGACATTAACGGAGTTGATGGGGAGACAGTCAACGATGAGAGCATCGCCATCTATCTGGATGTGTTGCGTCGTTTATTCCTTATTGACAACCAATTGCCGTTTGCGCCTGCAACACGTTCGTCCATACGGATCAAGCAGGCGGAAAAACGCCATTTGGCGGATCCGTCATTGGCATGCGCGTTGCTGAATCTGTCACCGAAAGGACTTGTCAATGATTTGGAGACTTTTGGTTTTCTGTTCGAGGCGCTTTGCGTTCGTGATCTTCGTGTCTATGCCAATGCCTTTGGTGCGGAACTGTATCATTATCAAGATTATAAGAATCATGAAATCGATGCGGTGATCGAATTGCCTGACAAACGATGGTGTGGTATCGAAATCAAGCTTGGTGCGAACCAAATTGATGCGGCTGCGGAGAATCTTTTGAAAATCAATGCCGCCATCCGTGATGCCAATGGCCAGCCAGCCTCCTATCTGATGGTCGTGTGCGGCCTGTCCAATGCGGCTTATCAACGTCCTGATGGCGTGTATGTGTTGCCGATTACTATGCTAAAAGCATGATTTTTCAAGAAAAGACCATTAAGTTGTTCTTTTACAAGATAAAACGATGATAATTTGAGAGAATTTTGCTAAATTTTATCAGCTAAACTGAGCGAATTTGGCAAAATTCCATCACTTTACTGAGCGAATTTGGCGAAATTCCATCACTTTGAGTTTTGGGTGAGACATGAATCATGATGAAATAAGGAAAGGCTTCTTGACAGTTCCGCCTCTCTATATTATTATGATAAGGAAGAAAGTCTGTTCGTTACTGAAAACATTTTTGCGGAAGAATCTATGTCGGAAGCGTCTTTTCGAAAATTTTTCTGGATGGAGCTGATCGGTTTTGACAATCGGCAGGCGGATTATGGCGTCGGTGAGTTTCTTTCGCGCATGCCCGTGCGACCGGAGGTCATTTCCATATTGATATGGAATACGGATTTGATCCATTCGCATCATGGTTTGGCGGAAGACGGGCCGATCGGGCTGAAGCATTGCGCCTATCATGCGAGGCCACGCAACGAAGAGCATGATATCCAGAATTGGACGCGATTTCAGTTGCGAGGGCTGGTTCAGGAGCTGCATCGTCATGGCGTCAAGGTATTTGTGAGCTTCTTTGACCAATTGATGTCGAAGGAAACGCAACGGCAGCTCGGCTTGCCTGACACGGATGAATGGATCGACCACCATCAGGAAGTGCGTTATGTCGATTGCAATGGGCGGATGACATCGCTGTGCATTTGGAAGCATGTCAACGACGGGACGCTTTATGAAGATTTCTTCATCAGTCAGTTGGAGACGTTCTTGCGGGATTATGGCTTCGACGGCCTGCATGGGGCGGACGGATATGGCCATCCACGCGAAAACATCGCCCATGCGGACTTTTCCGACGACATGGTCGGACAGTTCATGGCGGATACGAAAGTATCTTGTCCAACGGAACTTGCATTGCCTGAACGCGGGTGTGCCGATGGCGTCTCCGCCGTCGGGCTTCGTGCGAAATGGATTTTGGAAAATAAACGAAAAGAGTGGACGGATTTCCATGCACGTCGCCATGCGCAGTTCTGGCGGAAGATGATCGCCATGCTCAACCGCAACGGTTGGGATCATGCCATCAATTCCTGTTGGACGCGCGATCCGCTAGAGGCCCGCATCCGCTATGGCGTCGATGTGAAACTGATGGTGGAGGCGGGGGTGCGGCGATGGATTTGCGAAGCGAATGCCGCCGCGTTGGAATTGGAAGGATGGGATTATACGGATATCCCGAAGGCGGATGACTATCGTGCGACGGTTCAACGGCTTAAGGCATGTTGTCCCGAATGCGAAATATTGTTGTTGCATTGCGTGAAAGACGGTTTGGAGCAGTATAACATCCTCCATCATGCACCGACGCTGATGGAGACGGATGTCCTTTCATTGGCCAATGTCTTGTGCAACCACAGACGCGTTTTGGACGGCGTGACGGTTTGTCTGGCGGACGGCATCCGCAAATTCGAATGGGAGATGTTCGATGAATTGTATGGCAAGGCGTTCGCTGCACAGCCGACACAATTGTATTATCCACGTGTCGTGTGGTCGGACGCCGCGCATCGCCGTGAGCAGGAATCATATCGTTACGGAAAAACGGCCATGAATTCGCATGTGCTTCATGCCGCGTTGCTTTCGCATGGCGCCGTGTTACCCGCCATCGTCCGCTTGGACGATTTGCCTGCGAACGGAGCAGGGCCGTTGGTTGTGCTCCATGCAGCTTTTTTCACTGCAGATGAATTGGCAAAAATCCATGCAGCGGCCGATGGCGATGTGGTTGAAATCGGTCTGGATGGAGATGACGAAGCCTTTGGTTTCAAATTATTTATGCATGGTAATTGCGGAAAGGAATTTCGTTCGCCATTGGAAAACACATATTCTCCAAAAAATCCATACACATGGCTGGATGATTTGCCAGAACGTTGGCCGGAAAATGACTTTCTGTCAGAAGCTGCCACAGCCATCAATGAAGCATTTTCCATCATGCGTGCGGAAACGGACGCGGAAAACATCCGTCTTTGGGGCTATGGTGCGTTCGATGGATTGTTCCATCTGTTTGCAAGCAATCGAAAACACACGTATTCATGGGCAAAAATTTTACTAAAAAAGCATGCGGATTTTGTTCAATTGCTATCTGGCGGTTTTGTGATACCGCCGGAGATGGAAGAGACTGCCAATGGCGGGACGCGGCTTCTGTTCAAACTGCCGCCCATGGGAACGGTTAGCATGACGCTGAAAATCTGATTTAACAAAAATCGCTGATTCCTCTTGAATCATAGGAAAGATGATGTATTTTGATGATTATTCGAAACTGACCAGTCAGTTTTGAAAACGACACATGAATACGTAATATCAAGGGGATAGCCCATGGTTAAGGCGAAACTGACCAGTCAGTTTCATGAAAATCAATCGATTGGGACGGGGCTTGGAACAGAAGGATGGTGGAAGAATGACTGTCAAGACCAAAGAGAAACGGGACCAGATATTGAAGGCGGCAGAAGATTTGTTCGCCTCGCGTCGCTATGACGAAATCACGATGGACGAGATTGCGCAGTTGGCACAGGTCGGCAAGGGAACTCTCTATCGGTATTTTTCCAGCAAGGAGACATTGCTGTACGCCATCCTGCAGACTGGGCATGAAGATCTGGTTGCGTCGATTCGCGCGGCGGCGATGAAGAAGGGAAGCTTTCAGGAGATACTGACAGGCGTGTGCCGTCAGATCGCTGTTTCGCATGAACGCCGCCATCCGATGTTCCACATGGCGTTCAGCTTGAATAGACGGACGCCGAACGACAGTCCGGAAGCTCGTGCGCATTGCGACCAGATGAAAGTGAACTATGAAAATCTGATCGGAGCTTTGGCTGGCGTGTTTCGCTATGGACGGGAGGAAGGCGTCCTGCGGGGCGGTTTGTCGGACGAGGCGTTGGCAAGCTGTATTTTGAATTTGATGCATGGAGTTGGCCATTCTAAAGGACAGGCTGTCCAAATGCTTTCCCTTGAGGAAGTTGTCGATCTGTTCTGCCATGGAATCATGAAGTCATAAGAAGTCATAATATATAGGTACGTCAATTAGGAATCATCATGAATTCAAGAAAATTGCTATTTGGAACGATGTCGCTGCTATTGGTGGCGACAGGATGCAAAAGCACGCGAGACTGGCGGAACGAGGCGGACAGTCACGCGGAGGCGCTCATTAAAGACGCACAGGGGAAAGTGACTGGCGTGGAGGAGCCGATTGTCATTGAAAGCGCGGCGGACACGTTGCGCCGCCGTCTGATGTTGGATCAGAACCTGCCGAAGAAAACGGATGCTTCGCTGGGCGTCCGCGATTTGCAGGATACGGAGCGTTGGAAGACGCAAAAGCATCTGAAGGATGGCGCGGAATACGCGGAGCGTTGGAATACGAAGGAAAAAGTGATGTTGTCGCTTTTGGAGGCGATTGAGATCGCGGCCAAGAACAACCGCGATTTCCAAGCCCAGAAAGAGACGCTGTATCAAGCGGCGTTAAGCCTTGATTTGGAAGCACATGACTTCCAGACGACCTTCCGTGGAATGTTGAACGGCTCCATTCAGAGCAGTTATGGAACGCGGCGTAATACGGGTTCCGTCGTCGGTGCTGACGGCAGTTTGGCGCGTAAGTTTAAAAACGGCGTTGAATTGACGAGTGCGCTATCGGTTGATTTGGCGAAAATGCTGTCTGGCGACCGTGGCTCCAGTTTTGGCTTGACGTATGACGGCAGTCTTTCAGTGCCATTGCTGCGTGGTTCGGGCAAGTTTATCGTGACGGAGCCGTTGACGCAGGCGGAACGGAATCTGGTCTATCAAGTCCGCGAATTCGAGCAGTACAAGCGGCGTTTTGTCGTTAGCATCGCCAATTCGTACCTCGGCGTGCTACGTTCTGCGCAATCCGTTAAAAACCAAGAAGATAGCTATCGTCGAATCGTGACGACGACGCGTCGTTCACGCCGTATGGCCGATGCGGGCTTGATTCCTGAATACCAGTTCGACCAGGCGATTCAGACGGAATTGAACGCACGTGAAAGTTGGGTGAGTGCCCAGCAGAGCCATACACGGAGTTTGGAGGCGTTCCGCGTGCTGCTTGGCCTGCCGCCGGATGCAGACGTGGAGCCGATCAAGGAGGAGCTGGATAAGCTGTTGGCGCAATTGCGGTCGTTGAGCGAAGGCGTCATGATGGCGGATTATTCTGGCGAAGTGCCGTCGGCTGATGCGGATGTTGAACTGAAAATGCCTGATTTGACGCATTCTGGCCCGAACGAAATCCGTCCGGAGAAGGCGTTGGAATTGGCCTTTGAGAACAGGCCGGACTTCTTGAACACGTTGGAACGTGTCGAAGACGCGCAACGCGCGGTTTTGGTTGCGGAAGACAGCCTTCGCGGTGAACTGACGATCGGTGGCAGCGCATCCATCGGCGAAGGGCGTGGAGCGATGAGCGGCAACCAGCCGGATGCGAAATTCCGCCCGAAAGAAGGCTCGTACGGCGCTCTTCTGAATGTGAATCTGCCGATTGAACGTACGGCGGAACGGAATCGTTACCGCAACAGTCTGATCAGTTTGGAGAAGGCGGTCCGTTCGTTCCAGGCGGCGGAAGACCAGTTGAAACAGGATGTCAAATCGAAGCTGCGGGACATGCTGGAGAACCGTGAACGACTGGTCATCCAGATACAGGCTGTCGAACTGGCGGAACGCCGTGTGAAGAACACGGACATGCTGCTGCAGGCAGGCCGCGCGGAATTGCGTGATGTATTGGATGCGCAGAGCGCGTTGACATCCGCGCAGAATTCGCTGTATTCGGCGGCGGTCTCATACCGCATCAACGAATTGGAGTTGCAGCGTGATCTGGGCGTTTTGCAGGTCACATCGGACGGATTGTGGAAGGAACTGGATTTGACGGAATACAAATAAATTAACATAAGATACTTGCAATCAAAAGGAAACAGTCATGAAATTCATCAAGAGCCTGTTCAAGTTTTTGCTGACGGTCGCCATCATAGGCGGCTTGGGGTACTTCGGCTACCGTTACTACCAGAAGAAGAAGGCCGCGAAGGCGAACGCGGAGAAGACGATGATCTACGCGAAGGTCGAAGAAGGGCCGCTGGTCATCAACCTGCTGGAATCCGGCAGTTTGAAGCCGCGTGAGCAGATCACGATCAAGAGCCAAGTGGAAGGCCGCGTGTCCATCTTGTACATCCGCCCCGAAGGCGAACGCGTCAAGAAAGACGATTTGCTGGTCGAACTCGACTCTTCAACGTTGACGGACAACCGCTTGAATCAAGATATCACCGTCCAGAACGCCGAAGCCTCCTATGTGCAGGCTCAGGAGAATCTGGAAGTCGTGAAGAATCAGGCCAAAGCGGATATCGACAAGGCGGAACTGAACCTGCGCTTCGCGGAAGAGGATTTGACGAAGTACAAAGACGGTGAATTCCCGAAGAGCTTGAACGAGGCTGAAAGCAAAGTCACACTGTCGGAAGAGGAACTGAAGCGCGCGCAGGATAAATTGGAATGGTCCAAGAAGCTCTATGATGAAAAATATCTTTCCGAGACGGAATTCCGTTCCGATCAATTGAGTTGCCATCGCTATGAACTGGATCTGAAGTCCGCCAAAAACAATCTGGCATTGCTGAAAGATTATACCTATAAGCGGCAGATCGCGCAGTTGGAAAGCGATGTCTCGCAGAGCAAGATGGCGTTGGAACGTACGCAACGCAGCACACGTGCAAATGTCGTGCAGGCGGAAGCGACATTGCGCGCTCGCGAATTGGAGTTGAACCGCCAGAAGAGCCGTCTGGAGAAGATGATAGACCAGATCAGCAAATGCAAGATTTTGGCTCCGGCCGATGGACAGGTCATTTACGCGACAAGTTCTCAGGGGCCGTTCCGCCGGATGAACGCGGAGCCGCTTGCGGAAGGCCAGGAAGTCTATGAACGGCAGGAATTGATCTATCTGCCGGTCGGTGATGTGTTCGTGGCGGAGATCAAAGTCCATGAGACGAATCTGAAGAAAATCTATCCGGGACTGCCGTGCCGCATCCGTATCGACGCGTTGCCCGGACAGGTCTTCAACGGCAAGATCATCCGTATCGCGCCGTTGCCGGATGCGCAGAGCATGTTCATGAATCCGGATCTGAAAATCTACGCGACGCAGGTCGAATTGGAAGGCGGCGGCGATGTACTGAAGTCTGGTATGAACTGCGAAGCGGAAATCATCGTGGAACAGCATGAGAAGGCGAAGTATGTTCCCGTCCAGAGTGTTGTGAAAATCAGCGGCCAGCCGGTCGTCTACGTGAAGACGCCTCATGGCGTTGAAAAGCGCAACGTAAAGGTTGGTCTGGACAATAACCGTATGATCCACGTTTTGGAAGGACTGGAAGTCGGCGAAGAAGTTCAGATGACGCCTCCGTTGGACACGGCTGTGTCCGAGCGTGCGGCTGATGAAATTGTGGATGTCGAGATTCCGGACCGTCCGAAAGTGGAGCCTGGACAGGGCGGCGGTCAGCGTCAGTGGCCACGCCGTGGTCAAGGCGGCGGTCCACGTGGACAAGGCGGCCCGATGCCTGGCGGCGAAGGTGGCCAGATGCCGAACTTCCCGCGTCCGCAGGGCGGCGAAGGCGGCCAGATGCCGCAAGGCGGTGGTCCGCGTCCGAATTGGGGCGGCCAGATGCCGCAAGGCGGTGGCCAGATGCCGCAGGGCGGCGGTGAAGGCGGCGGTCGTCCGAATTGGGGCGGTCCGCGTCCGCAGGGCGGCGGCGAAGGCGGCGGTCGCCCGAACTGGGGCGGTCCGCGTCCACAGGGCGGTGAAGGCGGTCAACGTCCGAACTTCCCGCGTCCGCAAGGCGGCGAAGGCGGCGCTCCGAGTGCTCCGCAGGGCAATCAGCCACAGACCAACAACTAAGGGATTCGGGGAGTTGCCATGACGGACTATGCAGTCAAATTTGTAAATCTGCAGAAGGTATATAAGATGGGAACGAGCGAAGTGCGAGCGCTTGACGGCGTGTCGCATCAGTTCGAAAAAGGAAGCTTCTGGGCGATCATGGGCCCTAGCGGTTCGGGCAAAAGCACGATGCTGAACCTGCTGGGCTGTCTTGACCGCCCCACTGGAGGCGAATACTATCTTGACGGAAAGGATGTCAGCAAGCTGGACGACGACGACCTCAGCGACATCCGTCTGAAGTATCTCGGCTTCATCTTCCAGAGTTTCAATCTGATACCGCAGCTGACGGTGGAGGAGAACATCGCATTACCGCTGTACTATCTCGGATGGGGCGCAAGCGAGCGGATGAAGCGCGCGAAAGAACTGGCCGAACTGGTCGGTCTCGGACAGCGTCTCGGACACAGGCCGACGGAGCTTTCCGGCGGCCAGCAGCAGCGCGTCGCCATAGCACGCGCCTTGTCGAACGATCCTGTGTTTTTGCTGGCGGACGAACCGACCGGCAATCTGGATTCCGTTAACAGCGTGGAAATCATTGAGTTGCTGAAGAATCTGAACCGTGAGGGAAAGACGATTATCATGGTGACGCATGATTCGGACATCGCGGCGCATGCGAAGAAGCGTCTGGTCATGCGCGACGGCAAAATCCAGAAGATAGAGGAGTAACGGAAGATGAGCATATCACCCGTAAGATTCATAAGAGACGTGCAATTGGGCATCAAGAACTTGATGTTGCACAAGTTGCGGTCGTTTCTGACGATGCTGGGCCTCGTGTTCGGTGTCGGAAGCGTCATCGCGATGTTGGCCGTCGGCGAAGGCGCGAGTGAAGTCGCGTTGGAACAGATCCGTAAATTAGGTAGCCGCAACATCATCGTGACGGCGCAGAAGCCTGCGGAAGAACGCGGCCAGTCCAACGTGCGGACGCGAATCAGTATCTATGGCCTGCTGTATGCGGATATGCAGCGTCTGGAAGGCACGATTCCGACGGTTAGGCGCATCGTTCCCGTGAAAATCATCGAGAAGGAAGGCCGCCTGAAGAACCGTAGCCTGGAGATGCGAATAGTCGGCACGAATGAACATTGGTTCGATCTGGTCGAACGGCCCGTCATCGCAGGCCGCGTTTTGACGAAGCTGGACATCGAAGAGAAGGCGAATGTCGTTGTGTTGACCGAGCATGGCGCACGGCGACTTCTCGCGACGGAAGGCGCTATCGGCGAGACACTTCGCCTTGGTTCGAACTACTATAAAGTCATCGGCATCGTCACAAGCGAAAGCGCCAGCGAAGGCGCGATGCAAACGCCCGACCAGATGACGGATGCGTATATTCCCGTCAGCACGGCGCGCGAACAGATCGGCGACTATTTCACGCAGAATAAATCCGGAACGAACATCCGCGAACTCGTGGAGCTCCACCAGATGATTCTGGAAGTCGATGAAGAAGGCCATGTCGAAGCGACGGCCAACGCCATCGAACGCATGCTGGAAACGTTCCATAAGAAGAAGGACTACGTGATGAACGTCCCGTTGACGCTGCTGCGGCAGGCGGAGACGACGAAACGCACATTCAACATCGTTTTGGGTGCGATTGCGGGCATCAGTCTGCTGGTCGGTGGTATCGGTATCATGAACATCATGTTAGCGAGCGTGACGGAGCGGACGCGCGAGATCGGCATCCGCCGCGCCATCGGCGCAAAGCAGCGGCAGATCGTGGCGCAGTTCCTGATCGAGACGGTCGTGCTGTCATTCACAGGCGGTTTGTTCGGCATAGGCGTCGGCGTGTTAATCCCGTGGGTCATCGAGAAGGCGGTCGGCATGCCGACGATTGTGAGCATGTCCAGTTTGGTGCTCTCATTGGGGATAAGTGTTTCCGTCGGAATGATTTTTGGAATCTATCCTGCGATGCGCGCCGCCGCATTGGATCCG
>JAFZIJ010000128.1 GCA_017554445.1 Victivallales bacterium | reverse complement strand
ATGCAGACACTTAGCTTTTTAACTAATTCACGTCTGCTTCACGGATATGACGAATGTTTAATCATTAATCATTGTTTTGTTTTTTGGTTCTGGATATAGCCATTAAGAGTTTTAAGACTTCTTGACAATCAGCATATATACTGTTAAATTGTGCATCAGTTAGATATTCTGTTTCATGTAATAATTCAATCCAATATTCAGTTTCACTTGCTTCTTTGAGTGCTATTCCGATTTTCGTATAAAAATCTGGTTTACTGACCGCACAAGTAGCCTCTTTCACATTAGCTCCTATGCTTGTGCCACTACGCATTACCTGTTTTGATAAAATATACTCTTTCTTATCGTTGCATAGATATTTATACATTCTTATAATTCGTATGGCAAATGCCTTACTTTTATCAGCAACAACATTTTCTGTTTTCATTTCATCCCCATCCCTTTATGATTAATTACTCATTACTCATTACTCATTACTCATTACGACGATAGTCGCTCAGCATTTCGCGCAATTTTGCGGACATCCATCCCAAATCATCACACAGCGCTTTCCAGTCCATCGGACGGTTCGTCCAGAAACTCTGGTTGCCGCAGAAGCCACCGAGCATCACGCCAGCCGCCTTCGTCTTCGCGCGAACCGTGTCGATGGCGTTCGCGATTTCCGGATCGTCGAATTGTCCAGGCTTGCCATAAGATGTTGACAAATCGTAAGGCCCGATGCAGACGCTGTCAATGCCTGGCACCGCCAGAATTTCGTCGATGTTCTCAACCGCTTCTTTGTGTTCAATCTGCACGATGACCATCGGATCATGTTCAGACATCGCCACGTATTCCGGAATCGGAATCGCATTGTAACAATTCTGCCGCCGCGTCGCGAATCCACGTTCGCCGCCATGGACAGGATATTTGCATGCATACACGGCTTTTCGTGCGATTTCCGCATTGTTCACCATCGGAATGATCACGCCGGCCGGCCCCAAATCAAGAATCGGCTTCAAAAGGTAGTTCACGCACCACGGAACACGCACGAATGCCGCGCAATCCGTCCCCTTCACGGCCATCAGCATGTTCTGCACATCCGTGATCGTCATTGGCGAATGCTCCATGTCGATCCACACGAAATCCATGCCCGCATCAGCCGCCATCTCCGTCATGCTCGGATCGAACATCGTAATGACCATGCCGTATGCCGTCTTGCCCGATGCAACCACTGCCCGAAACTTCTCCAAATTATTGATCTTCATTGTCGCTCCTTTATATAGTAATAAAATCACTCCATTCAATGTATGCTTTGACCAATGATTTTCAAGAAAACGACTTCTTTCTTGCGCATTGGTTTGCATCTTGTCATTTTGCCATTATTCTTAACATAAAATATTTGTTCAGAAGTCCCAGTTGTCCCAGTAAGCTCCATTAACAGTACAAGATATGAAAATCTCCATCATGCTTTTCCCCTATCACGGCGCTTTGGATCAAAATCTCTACACGCCGGAAGACCTCGTGAAGACCTTCCATGACGCGGGAACCGTCGCCATCGAACTCATGAAAGGCTGGAATGAAAAGTCGCCTGAAAAATGGCAACGCCTTCTTAACGCCATGAAAGACAACGACATGGCGTGCTCCTGCTTCGATATCGGCATCAATCTCGTCCAGCCTGATTCCGCCGAACGCGCCAAAATTCTGGACGATTGCCGCCGTCAAATTGAATACGCCCATACGGTATTGAACGCCGCCAACGTGTTAATCTATAGTTCAAAAGTCGCAGACGGTCTTTCCAATGAACATTGCAAAAAGCTTTATGGAGAAGCACTTGGAGAAATGGCTGAATTCGCGTCTCAATTCGGAATCAACGCGACCATCGAAGATTTCGATCCGCAACCGGATTTCGTCTGCTCCGCAAAATCATGTATGGAAGTCCTTGAAATCGCAGGCCCGAAAGCAAAACTCTGCTTCGACACTGGCAACTTCTTGGACGCAGGCGACAATCCAGCCGATATCTATCCGCTTGTGAAAGACCGCATCGCCCACGTCCATGTAAAGGAAAAAGGCCGCAACATCGTCGAACACAAGCTGAAAATCGTCCGCGCAGGCGAAGGCATCGCACAGATCAACGTCATTGAAGCCAACCTAAAACGCGACGGTTACGAAGGTTATCTCTCCGTCGAGGCTGGCTCCAACAAATTGGACGAAGCCGTGCACGACATCCATTATCTGACATCACGGCTTGCGCTATAAAACCGCTATTTTCTCACGCTTTTTAGCAGCGCTATTTCCTTGCCGTAGCCTTCCAATTCGTTTGGCGTTTCCAGATAGAACGGCAGATCGCGCAGTAATGGATGGTTGATGACGCGCGCCAGCGCGTCCAGCCCGAGCTTGCCGCCGCCAATCACCGCATGGCGGTCCTTATGGGCTCCTAGCGGATTCATGCTGTCGTTCAAATGGATTGCCTTCAGCCACTTCAGACCGATGACGCGGTCGAACTCCGCCAATACGCCGTCCAAATCGTTGACGATATCATAACCTGCGTCGTTCACGTGACATGTATCCAGGCAAACTCCCATCTTGTCCACGAGTTTTACGCGATCCATGATCCGTTTCAACTCTTCAAATTTGCCGCCAACCTCCGAACCTTTTCCGGCCATCGACTCAAGAAGCACCGTCGTCCGTTGCTTTTCGAACAAGATGTCATTCAGCATCTCGACGATGTAATCAATACCGACATCGACACCCTGCTGCACATGGCTCCCCGGATGGAAGTTGTACATGTTGCCAGGCACGTATTCCATCCGCTGCAAATCATCCGCCATCGTGTCGCGGGCGAATTTGCGGATGGATGCGTCCGCCGAACAACCGTTCAGCGTATAGGGCGCATGGGCTAGAATTTTGCCGAAGTTATTCTCTTCAGCCAACTTCAAAAAAGCATCGACATCCGACTGTTTAATCGGCTTCGCGCTCCCCCCCCGCGGATTCCGCGTAAAAAACTGGAAGACATTCGCATCAATCGACAGCGCATCCTTTCCCATAGCCGCAAAACCATTCGCCGCGGACAAATGACAACCTATATAAAACATTTCCTTCTCCATGCACTAACCACTAACCACTAACCACTACTTGACGATATCACCGACAATCAGCACGTTGCTGACATACCAATTCTGCTTGTTGAATTTGGACGCCGCCAGTTCTTCCGCCGTCATGTTCTTGTATTTCGGACTGTTGTTCAGATATTTCAGCTTGTCAGGAATCGGTTCAGGCGCGATTTCCACCTTCACCGTGTGAATGCCGTCTTCCAGATTCCGCCCCGCATCGACCGTGCCCAGAATATAGCAGTCGGACCAATATCCTTGCGTCATGCGGATGCTCCGCCCAAGATTCTTGCCGTCAATCGTGTAAGTCACGATGCCGCAATCAGGTCCGGACAAATCATAAATCCGCACTTCCGTCCCTTTGAATTTGAATTCGATGCTGGAGCCGACGCTTTCCGCAACCCACATGTTCGGCATGCGCCACACCATCTGTTTCGCGGGCTGTTCCGTCTTCGAATCCATCTTCCGCCACGTTCCTTTTAGCATCCACGGCTCGATTTGCACCATCTTCGCGTTTTCCAGATTGTCCGCACGTAACGGCGTGATCAATTCATGCTTCAAAACAGCCGGTTGCACGGTTTCGCGGATCGCCTTGAAGCCTTCTTTCACGGCATCCGTGTAAAGCGGATGCCCCGTGTCGCCGAACGGATGGACATTGTCGCCTGTAAAGTGCCATATCCCATTCTCCGACAATATCTTGCGACGCGTCTCTTCATTCTCTTTCGACTGGAAGACCAACTTGCCCGCACGATGCAGTTCCGCCACATGATAGCCCATGTGGATGCTTGGAATCTTATAGTAGTCCGCCACAATTTCCATCATGCCGGACACGCGCGGCAGATTGCCTGCCGCAAACTCCTTCAGCATGTCGCCTGTCATCGTATAGACAAAGCAGACGTCCGTCTCCGGATTCTGCCGCCAAATCTGCCGCACAATCCCTTCCATCGCACGGATTTCCGTTTCTTCAGGACCGCCATCATTCACGGCGAATTCGACGAATACCAGATCCGGCTTGTGTTGCAGCACATCTTGCTGGAGACGATACGCGCCTAGCTGTGAATTCGTGCCGGAAATTGCGCCGTTGATTTCCTTAAACATCACGCCTTTGAATGTCTCGTTCATCCATGCAAGCGTCTGCACACGCCAGCCGGCCGCTGCCGTAATGCTACCGCCAAAATAACCTACCTTCACCGTCCCGCTTCCGGCCTCTGCCTTGCGGAAGAAATTCGGCAACCCGCCACGCACTGTATAAGCTATGGCCGGCCGCGGCGCCGCCTCCGCCTCCACGCTTGCGCAACATGCCAATATGCACAATCCCGTCAGAAAACTTTTCTTAAACATATTCAACCTTTTCTTTTTATGGATTCTATAAAATCACACTTCATAAAACGTAATCCCATTTAAGCAAAAAACAACTTTCAATACCAAAAGTCCCTTTCGTCCCTTTCGTCCCGGTAAAATTAAAAATCAAGCAAATTTCATACCAAAAATATTTGACTTTGGGCATTCAATACTTTTATTAATATAAAAAACTATTTTTCACCATAACAATCACCATTTTCACGAGGTTAATCCATGTACAGAATCGGTCAAGAAGAAATCGACGCCGTCGCCGAAGTCATCAAAACTGGAAAGCTTTTCCGCTACGGTATCGGAAACGCCTGCGAAACATTTGAGAAGCGCTATGCCGAATACCTTGGTGTCAAACACGTTATGCTAAACACCAGCAGCACGGTCTCCCTCAACGCCGCTCTCGCCGGCCTGAAAATCGGCCCTGGTGACGAAGTTCTCGTACCCGCCTGCACATACATCGCCACCGCCATCGCCGTTCTCGCCGTCGGCGCCATTCCCGTCGTCGTCGATATCGATGAATCGCTGACGATGGATCCGAAGGCCGTCGAAGCCGCCATCGGCCCGCACACGAAAGCCATCATTCCCGTTCATATGTGGGGTCTCGTCTGCGACATGGATCCGCTCATGGAAATCGCGAAAAAGCACAATCTGCTGGTGATTGAAGACGCCTGCCAGTGCGTCGGCGGCGCGTATAAAGGCCGCATGTGCGGCAGCATCGGTCATGTCGGCGCCTTCAGCTTCAACTACTATAAGAATATGTCCGCAGGCGAAGGCGGCGCGACTGTCACGAACGACGACGACGCGGCGATGCGCATCGGCTGCATGATCGACTGTTGCCAATTCTACTGGGCTGGCCGTGAAAAATCCATCCCGCTGTTCACGTCCGCAGGCTCCCGCGCCTCCGAAATCGAAGGCGCCATCCTCAACGTCCAGCTGGATCGCCTCCCCGGCATGATCAAGGCCATGCGCGCCCAGAAGAAACGCATCCTCAACGCCATGGCAGACATCAAAGAGTTCAAACCATTGAAATACAATAGTTTGGATTGGGAATGCGGTGCCTACGCAGGCTTCCTCCTCCCCGATGCAGATACCGCTAATCGTTTCCAGGCCATCCATCCCTGCATGATCGCTGGCAAGACCGGCCGTCATGTCTATACGGAATGGGATCCCATCATCGAAAAGCAAGGCGCCCCCAATCCCGTCCTCAATCCGTATAATCTGAAGGAAAACAAAGACTGCCGCATGGATCTCAAACGCGACCAGTGCCCGAAGTCGCTCGAAATCCTCAACCGCGCCGTCATGATCGCCACCCATCCGGACCGTTCAGACGCCGATACGGATGCTTTGATCGAAAAAGTCCGCGCCGCCGCCAAGCAGATTCTCTAAGAGCTTAAAGCTTAAAGCAAATACAGAAATCATGGTTCTGGTTTTTCTGGATTTTCTAGATTCTGGCATCTGCCACCCCTGAAAGGGCCGAACTCGAACAGCTTCGCTCGCTTATAGCTTATGGCTTATGGCTGAGGGTTTTATACATTAACCCATAAGTCATTGGCCATCAGCCATAAGCGCCATCTTCGGCGGAAATCGGCCGACATCTGCAAGACATTCTGTTTTTTCCGTTTATTCCATGGACTACATAAAATTCGTCCATTCGTGTTCATTCGTGGTTCTCAAAAACTAACCACTAACCACTTATAACTAACCACTAATAAAATGCTCGCAAGCCTTATTCTGAAACGCAGACGCGAACGCTCTCTGCTCCGCAAACATCCATGGATCTTCTCCGGCGGCGTCGAACGAATCGACGGCGAACCGCAGCCCGGCGACACCATCGAAATTCATGACTCCACGGGAAAATGGATTGCCCGTGCCGCCTATTCCCCTAGTTCGCAGATCATTGCACGCGTCTGGACGTTTGACGTAGAGGAGAAAATCGACCGAGATTTCATCCGCAAACGCATCGAAGCCGCCGTCCAATATCGTGAATCGCTCGGTCTTTCAAAAGTCACAAATGCCTGGCGCCTCGTATTTGGCGAAGCGGATGGACTGCCCGGCCTCGTCATCGACCGCTATGGCGACATCGCCGTCTGCCAGTTTCTGACCGTCGCGATGGACCGCTGGAAACGCGTCATTACGGATATTCTCATGAACATGCAAGGCATTGACACCGTCTATGAACGGTCGGACACGAATGCCCGTGCACGCGAAGGCCTTGAAATCTCGGAAGGCCTTCTGGCTGGCAAGCCGCTCCCAGAAAAATTCCTTCTAAATGAATATGGTATGAATCTGTGGGTGGATATCGCCAACGGCCACAAGACAGGTTATTATCTGGATCAACGCGAAAACCGCCGCGCCTTCCCTATCGACCTCCATGGAAAATCCGTTCTCAACTGCTTCTGCTACACGGGCGGCTTCGGCCTCCGCGCAGCCAGTTTGGGTGCGGCTTCCGTCACGCAGGTCGATTCGTCTGAAAACGCCTTGGAAATGGCACGTAAGAACGCAGAAGCCAACAAGTTGGACGAAAGCGTCTTCACCTATGAAAAGGCGGATGTTTTCCAATATCTGCGCACATGCCGCGATTCACGCAAATCCTTTGATTTGATTGTTTTGGATCCGCCGAAACTCATTGAGACGCAAGCACAGCTGGAAAAAGGCTGCCGCGGCTATAAAGATCTTAACTTATTGGCATTCAAGCTGTTGAATCCAGGCGGAGCGCTGCTGACGTTTTCCTGCTCGGGTGCCATGACGCCTGAGTTGTTCCAAAAAGTCGTCGGCGACGCCGCACGGGATGCAGGCAAGTCGCCGCGTGTGTCGCGCATCCTCCAGCAGGCGCCCGACCATCCGCTTTCACTTGATATTCCAGAAGCCGACTATCTGACCGGCCTTGAGCTCCTTGTCTGATATGCAGCAGAATCTGAATCTCTCAACATCTCAGAATCAGGAACTTAAGCAGACTCAGTCGCTAAACGTCTCGCAGCTGCAGAGCCTCAATTTGCTCCAGACGACCAATCTGGAGCTCCAGCAGAAAGTCGCCGAAGAACTCCAAATCAATCCCGTTCTCGAACTCGTCTCAAACGGACCTGAAATCGATTTCGGCGACTTCTCCGCGTCCAATTCGTCTCAAGAAGACAACCAAAACAAAGCCGCGGAATTGGCGGAAAAAGACGAAAATCTCGCGGATCTCGCTAGTTACGATACGTTTTCAGACGATTCCTTTGACATGGATTTGGCCCCATCGGACAAATCCAAAAATCAAAGCTCTCCCGAAGAGGCTCGCGAATATTTTCTCTCATCCCTGACCAAGCCGCAAAATTCCTATGACGATTTTTCAACGGCCGTCGTTGAATTCGCAGGAAAAGACAACGATCTCAAACAATTGGCGCAGGCCATTCTGGACAGGACTGATCCGAAGACGGGATATCTTTCCGCGACAGACGGCGAACTTGCTCTCATCACGGGACTTGCAACGGATAAAGTCCATGATTTCGTCACGCTTCTCCAGAAAAAAATCGAACCACCGGGCATGCTCGCCCATGACCTCCGCGAATGCCTGCTGATACAATTGGAGCGCAATTTCGAAAAATATGAACTGTCTTGGAAAATCGTCGATCAATGCTTGGACGATCTTCTAAACAACCGCATTCCCGTCATCGCCAGCAAGCTCGGTTGCACCATACAGGACGTCAACAACGCCATGCCAAGCATCCGTGATTTGACGCCCACGCCTGGCCGTTTTTACGACGACGAGACGGCTCCCGTTGTCATTCCAGAAGCCACAATCACGAAACTCAACGGTCAATGGACAGTCGTCATGAATCGTGACGCAATTCCACGTCTTGAGGTAAACACTTACTATCAAGATCTTTACAAGACGATGAGCACGAAGGACGACAAGGAAACTAAAGGTTATCTCAAAGAACAGATAACCCGTGCCAACGACCTCATCAACGCCATCGGACAGCGCGAATCCACCATCAAACAGGTCACCGTCTGCATCCTGCGCCATCAATTGGATTTCTTCGAAAACGGTCCCGAACAGCTCCGTCCCATGACGCAGTCTGATATCGCCGCGCAGCTTGGCTACAACGAATCCACAATCAGCCGCGCCATCGCGAACAAATATCTTATGACGCCCTATGGCCTCTACCCGTATTCCTTCTTCTTCTCGACCGGTTATCGCAGTGCGGACGGAGAGGATGTAGCGGCTGGTGCCATCAAGCAGAAACTTGCCGCATTAATCGAATCCGAACCGCCGGGCAAGCCGTATTCGGACCAAAAACTCACCGACATGCTTGCGGAACAAGGCCTTAACGTCGCCCGCCGCACAGTAGCGAAATATCGCGAAGCCATGAACATCCTGCCCGCTTCCAACCGTAAGGTCTTCAATTAGTTACTTCGCAACTGCTTTTGGCCTATGGCTTATGGAAAAACTAGAAGTCTAGAAGTCTAGAATCCTAGAATCCTAGAAATCTAGAATCCTATCACTTCGCAAAATGGCTCTGCACCATTTGTTCGATGACGTCGCCCAACACGTCTCTGCGCCATCCTTCCAGCAGACGATGATGGAACGGCCATGCCTTCTCTTCCGTGGCTAAAACCAGCGATTCCGCGTCACGGCGGCTTCCAACCAAAACGGAATCAATCTGCCGCGTTTCCGCACGCTTTTTGATCAGCGACAACACGCGATCCACACGTTGTTTGAGCACGCGAACATCCATCGGCATGACTCGTCGTTTTGGAAATTCCGTTTCTGGAATGGCCTTTCCGCGTTCGAGACACGACAAAATCGCGTCACCATACCGCTCCACCGTTCGCGGCCACATGCCCGTCCGATGACGCAGTTCCGCCGTGTCCTTCGGCATGGATTGCACAATCATAACTATTTGTTCGTCACTGATGATACGCGGCCTCGCAATGTCATGCTCACGCGCCACATGTTCGCGCCAACAGGCCAATTCGCTTAAAATCGCCAGCGGACGGCCATTAAACATGTTGTTTCCAGATACACGCATCCACGCATGCGATTCTTCAGGTTCTTGATAATAAGACTCTTGCGAATATTCCGTCATTTCGGCTTCAAAACAAGCAAGATTCCCCAATGCCTCCAATTTCTCCTTCAGTAAAACACACGCCTTCGGCATGTACTGCACATCTTCCGCCGCATATTCCAATTGTTGCGGTGTCAGCGGACGTTGCAGCCAATCCGTCCGTGTTTCCGTCTTGGTCAAATTCACGCCAAGCAGACTGTTCAAAAGACTTTTCAGCGACAGTTTCGCCGTCATGCCGACGAAACCCGCCGCAATCCGCGTGTCGAAAATATTTCGCGGCAACGCACCGCACCAACGGCGCAAAATCGGCAGGTCGCTGGCCGCTTCGTGAAAGACTTTCACGACGGCATCGTTTTCCAACAACGCCTTGAGCGGCCCCCTGTCCGTAATGGACAGAGGGTCCACCAACGCGTTTTCACCGCCGTCGCAGGACAGCTGGACAAGGCCAAGTTGCGGATGATAGGTCTTCACCCATACGAATTCCGTGTCAACGGCGACGATCGGCCGCTGCGCGGCCATTTCGCAATATGCCTTCAACGACTCGTCGTTCTGAATCCACAACATGCTGCCAATTCTCTGTCCTGCGTTTTAAGATTTTTGATGGCGCAGGCGGGACGCACCGCGCCACTTCCGGAGGCGCAGGCGGGACGCACCGCGCCACTTCCGGAGGCGCAGGCGGGACGCACCGCGCCACTTCCCTTAT
>JAFZIJ010000127.1 GCA_017554445.1 Victivallales bacterium | reverse complement strand
TTCTGCTGTGTGCCAACATTATAAATCTGAACAAGATACGGCACGGCGTGAAGCATATGGCTCCAGTCGCCGGACGCCGTTCTCAGATAAGCCTTCAAGCCGTCGATGCGCGTCAAATCGCCAAAGGCTTTGTTGCCCTTCAGGAAATTCCATTTGCGCAAATTCGCCAATCCGAAGAAGATATGCATGGGAAGCTCATCGTAGTCCGGATTCGGGGCAAGACTGCCCGACACAGGATCGACCATCCCATCCTTCGTCGGCGTGTTCCGCGCCGTAACCTTCTCATAGGAAATCGTCGAGAACCATACTGTTCCAGAAACCGGATTCTTCAACTGGACATACAGTCCGCCGGCGGCCGGCAACTGTAGTTCATTTGCTTCCATTTCATTGTCCACATCCGTCCGCAGGCCGATCAACTCCGCCCATGAAACAGCCGCTTCATCCCCTACCGTCTCGGCGGATTCAATCACGCCTCCCGTCGCCAATGTATAGGGAACATCAACGGCGATCTGATAGCAATACCACGGGAACGAACCACGCGTGCTGAAGAGAGACGGATATGAGCCGATCAACGTCCCCTGGCTGTCCTTCAGATAGAAGCAAAGCTGCGGCGCACCTTCCCACAACGACGTGCGCACCCCCGTGCCTTCGCCTTTGATCCAGACGAAGAAACGCAACGTCGTCCCGCGGAACAACGCCAACGTGTTCAAATCCAGTAACGGCTTGGACGGAATCATCGATTCGCCGCCTTTCAGAACGATCGGCGGAACATTGGAGACCTTCACAGGCGTCTTCAACACCGTCGTCTTGTCCAGATACTTCTGCTGGCTTTCATCGATAAACTCATCCCACGCAAGCGGATACGCCGCAGCATCCTTCATGCCGTGCATGAAATAACGCCAGTCTTCCGCAACGACGCCCTTCCGTTCCTGCCCTTGCCAGAGATTGTCGATGCGATACGGCCCGATCTCGATCAAATGGCCGCCGCCCGTGCGGTAAGGCTCGAATTTGCTGGATTTCCGCGCGTCCGCTTTCTCATCCGTAGTGCCTTTGGCCTCTACAGAACGACCGAGGGCTTTGATCAGATCTTCATCTAAACCTTGCCCGTGAAGATAATCCGCAAGGAAAAACGACATGCAGACCAAGAGCCATGCAAAAACTAACCGCTTGTGATTTAAAATCTTCATGCCTATACCTTAATTTTTTATTAAATTTTGATCGAAACTAGTACATCATTTAACATTAGCATAGGTTTTACTAAAAATCAAACAATCACCATGCAAAAATAGAAAAAAAATGAAGTTTTAGTGAAGAACGGCTTCTAGAGATTCTAGAGATTCTAGCTTAAAACAGAAACCTCTTTCCACGCTTCGCTTATTAACTCCGCCAGATCATCCGCGGACATGGCGCATTTCGCGCCTTTCCACAGATATCCGGCCACTCCATGGAGATAAACGCCCAGGCGGGCGGCATCCGCCGTCGCCATGCCCTGCGCCAGCAGCGCGGCGACAAGACCTGTCAGGACGTCGCCCGAACCGGCCGTCGAAAGCGCGGGGCCGCCGCTCATATTCAACGTCAGCCGTCCATTCGGCTCCGCCACGATGGTGAACCGCCCTTTCAGGACGACGACACAGCCGGTTCGTTTCGCCAATTCGACTGCTTGCGTCTCCTTCGGAGCTGCTCCGTCCAGCCCAAAGCCTTTCATTAACGCTTGCATTTCACCGAGATGCGGTGTCAAAACCGTTTCGCCATGTTTGCGCGGCAACATCTGCGGATGCTTGGCGAGCAGCCGCAGCCCGTCGGCGTCAATCACCAACGGCAGATCCGTCTCCAGCAGTTTCTCCAGAATCTGCGGTTCCGCCTCATCGCCAGTGCCCGGGCCATAGGCGACAGCTGTCTTATTATATAATAAGGTATAGAGATCTTCCGCCATCGAAGCCTTGAAACAGCCATCGGCGGCAGTGCCAAGCCGACGGAATATCAGCGACGCCAACGGCGGATTCGCCAGACACCCGCCTGGAACGCACAACGTCACGAGCCCTGCGCCGCCGCGAACGCCACCCAACGCACTTAAAATCGGCGCGCCGACGTAACCGCCGCTACCGCCCATGACGAGCAGATGCCCGTACGTTCCTTTGTAACCATCTCCACAGCGGCGGGTTACAAGCCGCCGCGCATCATCCGCGCCAATCGCTTCGCCAACAGGCTTCGCTCCGTCGAACAAGTCCATCGGCAGATCAATGCCAACGACTTCCACGCGGCCGCAGACAGCTGGACCATCCTTCAGGAACATCCCCTGTTTTGGAAAGCACATCGTCACCGTGAGATCCGCATGGATGGCTTCCGCGCCATCGCCCGTGTCGGCATCCAGCCCGGACGGCACATCCAACGACACAACCGGCAGACTGGATTCATTGACCTGCTGGATGATTCGTTTGTAAGCACCTTTTGGAGCGCCTTTCAGACCAGTTCCCAACAGGCCGTCGACGATGATCGTGCCCCCTTCCAACGCCTCCGGCGGAAGTTCATTGACGCCATCGTATGCATTCACGGCGTGGTTCGCGATATCCGCATGATACTTCGCGTCGCCCGTCAAATCGTCGATATCGCACACGCTGTAGAGTGTCACATCCATAGCGAACGTCTGATCCAAGACTCTGGCGGCCACCCATGCGTCGCCGCCGTTGTTGCCCTTTCCAGCCAGAACAACGAAACGCTGGCGCTGCCTGGCGGGCCATCCTTCGATCCAGTCCATGATGCAATGCGCCGCTCCACGGCCTGCCACATTCATCATGTCCGCGCCGGAAATGCCGTCCACGCGGTTGTTTGCATCGCGTTTCATCGCGGTGGCTTCAAGCCGCCGCATCTCGTTGACTGACACGATTTTCATCTTGTTATCCTGTTCATATGGGAGGGTCCCGCTCCTGCGGGAACGTATTTGAATGGGAGGGTCCCGCTCCCGCGGGAACGTATTTGAATGGGAGGGTCCCGCAGGAGCGGGAACGTATTTGAATGGGAGGGTCCCGCAGGAGCGGGAACCTCCCCGATATTTACGAAAAAACGCAGACCGGCCACGCCAGTCTGCGTTCTCTTGTCACATTGTCATCAGGAATGGATCATTCCTCTTCTTCAGCCAGTTTTTCGGCGACTTCGTCACTGATCTCCATGTCCGTAAAGACTTCCTGCGCGTCATCGTAGTCTTCAAGAACATCGAGGAACTTCTGGACGGAACGGGCCGTGTTGATGTCCGTGATGGTCGTCATGTTTTCCGGAATCAACGCCATGCTGGATTCCGTCGCCGTGATACCGGCCTTTTCCAACGCGGTGAACACATCGCTAAAGGCTTCCGGAGCGGCGATGATTTCCGCCACATCATCTTCAACGGTAATATCTTCCACATCGACGCCGCCGTCAACGAGAATCTCAAACAGCTTCTCTTCGTTGGCCGCTTCGCCTTCGACGACAAATTTCGCCTTACGATGGAACTTCCACGAAACAGAGCCGCTGGCGCCCAGATTGCAGTTGTATTTGTTGAAGAAGGAACGGATATCCGCCGCCGTACGATTGCGGTTGTCCGACAGGCAGTTCACGATGACCGCCACGCCGCCGGCCGCATAGCCTTCGTAGCTCAGCGATTCCATCGCCACGCCGTCGCCGCCGCCGGCGCCCTTCTTGATGGCGCGTTCGATGTTGTCGTTCGGCATGTTGGCGGCTTTGGCCGCCGCGACGGCGGAACGCAGACGGGCGTTCAGATCAGGATCCGGACCGCCTTCCTTAGCCGCCATGATGATTTCTTTGCTGACGCGCGAAAACACTTTGCCACGTTTCGCGTCCGCAGCACCTTTCTTGTGTTTAATGGTTGACCATTTGTTGTGGCCTGACATACACAGCTCCCTTTGTCTTCATTCGTTACGATTCAGGCCCGTCAACGGTTCATCGACAGACCAAATGATAATTGTTTACCATAATGTAATGCAATATTTTTATTTTTGCTATATTCCGCAATAAAAAAATATTCGCACACAAAATTTTCCATGCCTTTACCCTATTCTCATATGCCATATGCCATAGGCCATAAGCCATAAGCCATAAGCCATAAGCCATAGGCCATAAGCCATAGGCCATAAGCCATAAGCGCAGCCAACGGCTGCTACTTCGTGACCACCAGATGGTCACGATGCACCGCTTCCTCCGCTTCCGGCGTGTGCCCCAGAAGTTTTTCCAAATCAGCGGATTGCGCACCGCAAATCAACGACAGCTCCACATGGCTGAAATTCACCTGCCCGCGGGCGATCTCCTCCCGATCGACATTCAAAATCCGCACAGTGTCGCCGCGTTGGAATACGCCGCGCAGTCCGAGAATCCCGCCCGGCAGCAGGCTCTTTCCTTTCTTCTCCACCGCCGCGGCCGCGCCTCTATCGACGATCAATTCGCCCTTCGGCTCCGCAAAGAACGCCAGATACCGTTGATGCGCATGCATCCGCATCTTGCGGGCCGGCAGGAAAAGCGTTCCGACATCCTCTCCGCCAAAAATCTTCGACAGGACGCTGAAATCGAAGCCGTCCGCGATCAAAAGCCCTTCGCCTGAGCGTGTAACCATGTCCGCCGCATGGAGTTTCGTAATCATACCGCCGACGGAGAAACGATTGCCGTCCGTCCCCTGTGCCATCGCCAACAGCTCCGAATCCAATTCGCGGACGACGCTCAGCCGCCGCCCCAACGCTCCGGTCTTCATGTCCCGTTCGCGCATGCCGTCAATCGTCGTCAAGAGAATCGTCAAATCCGCCCGAATCAAACTGGAGACCATGGCAGACAGCGTGTCGTTGTCGCCAACCTTGATTTCATCGACGCAGACGGAGTCGTTTTCGTTGATGACAGGCAGCGCCCCAACGGACAGCAACGACGCAAGACATTCGGACACACAGAGATGGCGTTCCTGGTCATGCAGATCCGCCGCCGTCAGCAGCAACTGTGCGCAATGGAAGCCCTGCGCGGACGAAGCCGCTTCATACAGCCCCATCAGTTCGCATTGGCCGACCGCCGCATGGGCCTGCTTCGACGCCATGCTCTTCGGGCGGACTTTCGTCTTCAACAGCTCCATGCCCGTCGCCACGGCGCCGCTTGTCACAAGAATGACCTCCAATCCGCGTTCACGCAGGACGGCGATCTCCGCCACAAGTTCCGCCACACGCTGACGCGCCGAAACATTTTCGACGTCCATCAGCAGACGGGATCCGACCTTCACCACGACGCGTTTCACGTTTTTCAGCAGTTTCGCGCGTTCACCATTGTCTGTATAATCAACTAGCATGGTTGCCTTTTTCTGGAATTACTGGATGTTCTGGATATTCTGGATATTCTGGATTAACCACTAACCACTAACCACTAACCACTAACCACTAACCACTAACCACTAACCACTAACCACTAACCACTAACCACTAACCACTAACCACTAA
>JAFZIJ010000126.1 GCA_017554445.1 Victivallales bacterium | reverse complement strand
TGAAGGGCGAACTGCACATGGATTGGTGGTGGTACGTGCCGATTGCTGCATTCTTGCTGTTTGTGTGCATCAACGCCGTCAACTGCAGTGACGGCGTTGATGGCCTGGCTGGATCACTGTCCATCATGACATTGATCATCATGGGCATCTTCCTGTACGCCGTCATCGGTCACAACGTGATGGCGGAATATTTGAACGTCCCGCACTACGGTTCCGGTGCGCAGTGGGCTTTGCTGGCTTTTGTAAGTGCTGGCGTTTTCGCTGGTTATCTATGGCATAACGCTTATCCGAGCAGTGTCATGATGGGCGATGCAGGATCGCGTTATCTTGGGTTGCTGATCGGCGTGTGCGCGATGGCTTCCGGTAATCTGTTCATGTTTTTGGCGGTTGCTCCGATTCTCATCATCAACGGCGGAACAGGTCTTGTCAAGTTGTTGATTTTGCGCTTTTTGAGAAAATTGCATTTCGATACGCGCATGCCGATAATCAATGTCAAGAATCCGCAGAATCCGAAAAATTTCGCTACGGAAGAAGAGGCAAAGAAGCAAATTTGGCTTGTGCGGATGCTGCACAGCGTCCGTTTCCCGTTGCATGATCATTGCCGCAAGAAACTGATGTGGTCGGAGACGCAGATTCTTGTACGGTTCATGCTGTTGCAGGCATTGCTGACGCCGCTGCTTTTCTTGCTGTTCATCAAGCTGAGATAAGGCTGCTATGCAACGCTTATGGCCAATGGCTTATGGCTTATGGTTGAACGGTAAAGCATTATGCATTATGGAATGTCTTCGCGAAAAGAGAGAAAATGAAATATAGTAGGTTGAGAAACTGCTAGGAGAAGCCATGAACGAAATCGATTTAAGCCGTCTGGTCAAAAGCCGCCTGGACAGGGTGGTGGCCATTGAATATGAAGAGCCTGGAAAGGCCATTCTGTTCCGTCGTTTTCCGGATGGCGTCAGACGGGAAGAAGTACCGTTTGAACCATGGCTTCTCGTTTCGGGAGAAGAACTTGCGAAAAGTGTGCCAAATGTCGCGAAGCTTGAGAATCTGGAAGGCGACGGGGCGGCGCATCGCGTCCGCCTGTCGTTTACGGATTTGGCTGACTACGACGATGCGTTGAAGGATTTAAAGAAACGGACGGGAGCCAGCCCAAGTTCGCCGTTGGCACCATACCGTGTGTTCAGCGATTTCAGCCAGCAGATGCTGACGCGGCTTGGCATCCGTTTGTTCCGCGGCATGAAATTCGAAGAAGTCCGCCGTATGCAGCTGGATATCGAAACGCATTGCGGAGAAGGACATACGTTCTGCAATGCGGATCTGCCGGAAGACGAAGTGACGCTTGTTTCTCTGAAAGACAGCGACGGTTATGAAATCTGTATCTCCAACAAGCATGAAGGCGGCGAGGCGGCGTTGCTGAAGAAGATGATACAGATTGTTCAGGAGCGCGATCCGGACGTCATCGAAGGCCATAACATTTTCAATTTCGATTTGACATATCTAGAAAAACGCTGCAAACGGTACAAGATCCCCTTCGCGCTCGGGCGGCAGGGGCAGGCGGCAAAATGTCGCCGCAGTCAATTTACGGCAGGCGAACGCGCGACGCAGTACAACCGTTACGATTTATATGGCCGTCATGTCATCGATACGTATTTCCTTGTGATTCTTTATGATATCGTCCATCGCGATCTGGACAGCTACGGCTTGAAGGCGACGGCGAAGTATTTTGGCGTCGCCGCGCCAAACCGCACGTATGTGGATGGTGATGAGATCTCCAAAATGTACGACGCGGATCCAGAGAAGCTCATGGCCTACTGCCTGGATGACGTTCGCGAAACGGATGCGTTGAGCAAGATATTGTCGCCCAGCTACTTCTATCAAGCCCAGCTGGTTCCGTTCAGCTACCAGAACTGTGTTCTGCGCGGTAATGCGACGCGTATCGATGCATTGCTCTGCGCGGAGTATCTTTCTGAAAATGCGGGACTTCCGTCGCCGCAGGCGTCATCGTTCCTGCAAGGCGCGCTGTCGGAAGCGGCGGAAATCGGTGTTTTCCGTCCCGTGTGGCACATCGACGTACGCAGCTTGTATCCGTCCATCATCATCAGTGAAAAATTGACGCCGTCGAACGACTGGCGTGGCGTTTACTTACGGTTATTGCGCGATTTGCGTGAATTCCGCCTGGCGACGAAAGACGCCATGAAATCGGCGGAAGGCGCGGAACGCGACCATCTGAACGCCTTGCAGAGCAGTTTCAAGGTGCTGATTAATTCGTTCTACGGCTACACGGCATTCGTGCAGGGCACGTTCAACGACTATGCGATGGCCGGCCGCATCACAGGCCGTGGCCGCGAAATCTTGAGCGGAATGCGTGACAATCTCATCAAACTTGGTGCATTAATCGTTGAAATGGATACGGATGGCATCTATTTTAAGCCGCCGCAGGGTATGACGGATGTCAATGGTATGGAAGCTTCTGTGCAGGCCATGTTGCCGCCCGGCATCGAAGTTGATCTGGACGCCTGCTACGAGGCGATGTTCTCCTACAAGGCGAAAAACTATGCGCTGCTGGCAGAGGACGGCAAGATTTCCATCGCGGGTGCGGCGTTAAAATCACGTGGCTTGGAGCCGTTCCAACGGCGGTTTGTGTCGGAATTCGTGGCTCTTCTGCTGAAAGGACACGAAAACGAACTGGAGGCGCTGTATGAACGCTATGCGGAGGACATCCGTGAGCATCGTCTTCCAATCAAAGACTTTGCGAAACGCGAATATCTTTCGACATCACCGAAAGTCTATGCGGACAAGCTTGCGAAAGGCGAAACGAAACGTAGCGCGGCGTACGAACTGGCATTGAAATCCAACCGCGAATATGCGCAGGGCGACGGCGTGGAATTTTATGTGACAGGCGTGAAAAAGACCGTTTCTGTGACGGACAACAGCAAGCTGTTGTCCGACGCGACAGATAATGTAAGAGATGAGAATGTGCTTTTCTATCTGGATAAGCTTAAGCAACTGCACGATAAATTCATGGAGAGCTTAAGAAGCTGAAAGCCAAAAGTTTAAAGCTAAAAGCAGAATCAATGGTCATACCATAAATAATATAAAAAGGAGCCACAAAATGAATCTACGCGATCCCGAATCCATGTACCGCCCCGTTCCATTCTGGAGCTGGAATGAGAAGCTGTCACCGGAAGAACTGCGATGGCAGATTCGTGAGATGAAGAAGGTCGGCCTCGGCGGCTTTTTCATGCATGCGCGCGGCGGTTTGCAGACAGGCTATTTGTCGGACGAATGGATGGACTGCGTGAAGGCGTGTTTGGACGAAGCGGCGAAGCTGGACATGAACGCCTGGCTGTATGATGAAAATGGCTGGCCGTCAGGCTTCGGCGGCGGTTTGGTGAACGGTTTGGGCGTCAATTATCAGCAGAAATATCTGCGTCATGAAATCATTGACGCGGCAGAGGCGGCTGGTCGTGAAAACACGATTGCCTTCTACAGCGAAGATGGTTCAAAGTTGCTCGGCAAAGAGCTTCCCGCTGGAACGACGGGTAAGGTGCTGCGTTGCTATTTCCTTGTCAATCAATACTATGTGGATAATCTCGATGCGAAAATCGTAGCGGAATTCATTCGCGTGACGCATCAGCATTACTACGAAACGCTGCCTGCGGAATTGCGGTCGCATTTGCGCGGCATCTTCACGGATGAACCGCAGCTGAGCCGCAACGGCCTGTTGTGGTCATTCGTTTTGGAAGACGAATACGAAAAGGAATATGGCCGTAAGCTGTTGCCTGAACTGCCGTTGTTGTTCACAGAACTGGCTGGTTTCGAAGCGATGCGCGTTCGTTTCTGGCGGTTGTGCGCAAAGCTCTTCACGGAGCATTTCATGCATCAAATCCGCAATTGGTGCGATGCGCATGGTTGGTGGCTGACGGGCCATCATGTTTTGGAAGAGACTTGCCAGAGCCAGCTCTCCAGCAACGGCTCCATCATGGCGCAATACCGCTATTATAATATTCCAGGTATTGACCATCTGTGCAGAAGTCTGCCGCATCCCGTTATGATGACGCAAGTTGCGTCGTCCGCCGCGCAGTTCGGCCAGAAGCAGATCCTGACGGAGAGCTTCGCGTTGACGGGCTGGAATTGCAATTTCACAGGGCAACGTTGGATCTACCACACGGAATTGGCTCATGGCGTCAACTTCCTCTGCCAGCATCTGCAAGGCTATTCGCTGCGTGGCCTGCGGAAACGCGACTATCCGTCCAGCAACTTCTATCATCAGCCGTGGTGGAAGGACTACAAAGTCATCAACGACTACTTCTCGCGGGCGGGCATGCTGTTGGCGGAAGGCGACTACCAGCCGGATGTGCTCGTCATCCATCCGCAATCATCCGTCTGGATGCAGTATGAAGGCGATGAACGGAAGGATGGTCTGAACTACTACAGTGACACGCTTCGCAAGACGACCGTCGCGTTGGACGCGTTGCAGATCGGCCATCACTACGCGGACGAAATCATTGTGGAATCCGTTGGTTCCGTGGCAAATGGACAGATTAAGATTGGACTGTGCAGTTACAAATACGTCGTCATTCCTGCAATTATGAACTTGAGCCGCAAGATTTACGACTTGCTGGTGGCGTTCCATGCGGACGGTGGCGTGGTCTATCGCGTGAAGAATATGAAGCATCCGGGCAAGTTCTACATCGACGGCGAAGTCGCGTCACAGAAGGAACTTGCATGGTTCCAGTCGCTTCCGGAATATGAGACGGAAGAGGCTGCGGCGGAGGCTATCGCGGCATTACAGCCGGATCGTGTCATCGTCATGGAAAATGGCGCGCCTGCGAAGCAGGTCGTCAGTACATGGCGCACATTGAAGAATGTGGAAGGCCGTTCAGGCTGCTTCTACTTCTTCGGTAGTCTGAAATACACGGAAGATTCGCAATTGCGCATCTCGTTGCCTGCCACTGGCGAACAGGTTGAAATGATCGACGCGTTCACGGGCGATTTCAAGGCGGTGAAAGGCGTCGTGAAGACAGACGGACGGTTTGAATTCGACTGCCCGTTGCCTGCCTGCGGCGGCTTGATGCTGTTCGTTAACGACAATACGACGGCGGACGTATCCGTCGATCTGGAAGCACTTTACAGCACGACTCCCGTCAAACAACTCTGCAGTTGCATGACGCTGAAATCCGCGCAGGACAACATCCTGACGTTGGACCGCTGCCGCTATCGCGTCGATGGCGGCGACTGGCAGTTCACGGATGTCATCCAGTTGCAGTCGCGTCTCGTCCTTCTGAAGCGTGATCTGGATTTGGAAATGGAATTCGAATTCACTGCGGCGGATGACTACGACACGAACGCCGATCTGTATCTGGCGGTCGAAACGCCGGACCGTTTCCAATTCACGCTGAACGGCGTCGCGTTCCCCGCGATGGATTTGGGATACGTCTTTGACAAGTCGTTCCGTCGCATTGCCTTGCCGAAGAAAGTCAAGGCCGGAAAGAATGTCATCGGCATGCGCACGACCTATCATCAGCCGCAGTGGCTGTATGACAAACTGGAGGCCGCCAAGAAGTTCGAAACGGAATACAACATGCTGACGTTCGATACGGAAATGGAAAGCATCTACCTCCTGGGCGCGTTCTCTGTCCGTCACAACGGCGCTGTCGAGACGTTGCCGCGCGAAGCCGTCCGCTACAACGGGACATTTGAAATCGGTGCGAGCTTGATTGGCAAATCCATTGATGGCAAGGACTTTGTGGCTTCCGGTTATCCGTTCTTTGCAGGCGTTGCGACGCTGTCGAAGACGTTTGAGTTGACGGCGGATGATGCGAAGGCCGCGAAAATTCTGCGATTCACTCCGCAAGGCGCGAACAGCTGGAAGGTGACCGTGAATGGCAAGGAAGCGGGAACCTGCTACTGGGCACCGTATGCCGTTTGCGTGGAAGGACTTCTGAAAGAAGGCGAAAACACGGTTGAATTCGAATTGACGCAGAGCCTCCGCAACATGCTGGGGCCGCATCACTTGCAGGAAGGTGAAAGCTACGCCGTCCACACGATGTCGTTCAACCGCGAGGCAAATTTCGTCGGCTATCGGCCGCCTGCGTACAACGAAGGCTACTGCTTCGTGGAAATCGGGCTGAAGGATATTGCTCTGCAAAACTAGAGGCTCTAGAATCACTAGAGGCTCTAGAATCGCTAGGAATAGATGCTTATGGGTAATATAAAGAAAGTAATATATTTTATTGTCTTTATTGCGGTATCATTGCAAGGCGCAACGCTTTATGTCTCGCCAAAGGGCAATGACGCTTCGGATGGAAGCTCAGAAAAGCCATTGGCGAGCCTCGACGGGGCTCGCCAGCGTGTGCGGCAACTTCGTGTGCAGGGCGTGAAAGAGGAAATCACCGTCCTGTTCGAAGCGGGCGTCTATTCGTTGAAAGAGCCAGTCCGTTTCACGCCGCTCGACAGCGGAACGGAGCAGGGGAGAACCATCTATAAATGGAAAACTTCAGGTTTGGATGTCATCTTCGAAGGCGGCCGCCGCGTGACGGACATCAGAGTCATGCCGAACGGCCACTGGCGGGCCTTCATTCCGGAAGTAGCAGAGGGAAAGGCCTATTACGAGCAACTTTACGTGAATGGTGAACATGGCGTTCGTGCACGGACACCGAATGTCACGAAGCCGGCGGACTACTTTTACATCCGCCGTCCGATTGAACGCGGCCGCAACCCGTTGACGGGCAATCGTGAAGATCTTTCCCGCACGGCGTTCTATGCGGAAAAGGACGATATCGCGCCGCTGTCGGGGCGTTCGCAGCAGGAACTGAATGACATCGTTTTGGTCGCCTATCATTCATGGGAAACGTCAAGGCAACGGCTTGCGTATGTTGATGGCAAGACGGGATTCGTCATGGCGACGGGCGGCATGGCGTGGCCGTACATGCGTTGGGGAGGACGTCAACGCTATCATCTGGAGAACTACCGTGAGGCGTTGGACGCGGAGCATGAATGGTTCCTTGGACGGGACGGCTGGCTGGAATACATTCCCGATCCGTATCAAAAGCCTGATACGACGGAACTTGTATTCCCTGTCACGTCGTCGTTCATGGAAATCGAAGGCGATGAAGACATGGGACTGTACGTCTCGAACATCACTTTTGAAGGATTGGCGTTCCGCCATGCGGGATACACGCTGCCGCCGCATGGCCACAGTTGCGGGCAAGCGGAAATGGACATTCCCGCCGTCGTCCATCTCGTCAACGCAAATGGCATTGATTTCAACCAATGCGAAATCGGCGCCATCGGCACGTATGGTGTCCATTTTGATAATGGCTGCTATGGTAACAGCCTGCGGCAGTGCTGGATACATGACATGGGTGCGGGCGGCGTGAAGATTGGCGTCGGCTGGGGCGTGAGATTGCCGCCGGAAGAACTGGCCGTCCGCAAGCAGACGATTGACAACTGCATCATCCAGCATGGCGGACGCATCCACAATGGCGCCATCGGCGTGTGGATCGGACACAGTTGCGACAACATCGTGACGCACAACGACATCGGCGATTTTTTCTACACAGGCGTGTCCGTCGGCTGGACATGGGGCTACGCGCCGACGGTCAGCGTCCGTAACAAGATCGAATTCAACCACATTCATGATATCGGACAGGGTGTGCTGAGCGACATGGGCGGTGTCTATACGCTCGGTTATGCGAAAGGCACGACCATCAGCAACAACTACATCCACCACGTCTATTCATACGACTACTACGGCGCGGGCGGGCAGGGCCTCTACACGGATGAAGGCTCGGCGGAAATCGTCATGGAAAACAATCTTGTCCACCATGTGCGCAGTGGCTGTTTCCATCAGCATTACGGTCGCGACAACATCATCCGTAACAACATCTTGGCGTTCAGCATGAACGGACAGATCCAGCGGTCGCGCATCGAAGACCACCGCAGTTTCGCCTTCACGAACAACATCGTCTATTGGGACAACAAGAGCCCGCTGTTCAGCCGCAAAACAACGGACGAGCATGTGGAAATCCATCACAACATGTACTGGAACACGGCGGATGCCGTGACGTTCAATGGTCTGTCGTTTGAAGACTGGAAAAAGACTGGCCATGGCGAAGGCGATGTCATTGAAGATCCGCTGTTTGTCGATCCTGAGCATGGCGATTTCCATTTCAGGCCAGGCTCTCCATACGAAAAGATCGGTTTCAAGCCGTTTGATTACATCAAGGCGGGCGTCTATGGCGATATGGCCTGGATCAAGAAGGCGTTGTCATTGCAAGTTGCTGACGTGCAATTGACGCCACCACCGCCGCCGCGTCCATTCGAGATTCTGGACGGCGGCTTCGAAGAGTACGACGAAGGCGAAAAGCCAATGGATGCATCGATTTACACGGACAAACAGAATCTTATCCGCGTTTCGGAGGACAATGCGCGGTATGGTAAAAAATGCCTGAAAGTGACGGACAAGCCTGGCCTTTCCGCCAAATTCAATCCGCATTTCCATTACAATCCGCATCTGAAGGAAGGCGTCGCCACGCTTGAGTTCGATATCAGTATCGACGAAAAGCTTGTGTATTACGTCGAAATGCGCGAATATCCTGGAGGAAAGGACTTTATCACAGGGCCGAGCATTTCGTTTGAAAACAGCGCACTCATCCATAAAGACGGCGACAAGACGACGACGCTTATGCAAATGCCGCCGAAAAAGTGGTTCCACATCACGATGAAAACGGATCTGGGAGACAAGCCAAAGGAGACGTTTGAACTGATCGTCACGCCAGACGGCGGTGACCCAAAGTCGTTTATATTGAAGAAGCAAGCGGATATGAAACATCTGGACTGGTTTGGTTTCGTGGCGGACGGTGATAACGAAGCGAATTGCTGGCTGGACAATATCAGTTTGCAACATGCTCAATAGAAAAGGCCATGAAAAACGTTTGCAGGAAATGGAACGCGAATAAGAAAGGCAAACATGTCTAAAGAGAACGATATTTTATTGGATGTGAAGAACTTGCGGATTGGATTCCGGCAAGGCGGCACGATTGCGCGGGCAGTGGAGGACACGAGTTTCTCCATTCGTCGTGGTGAACTCTTGGCGTTGGTGGGCGAATCCGGCTCGGGCAAATCCGTTACGGCCATGTCGTTGTTGGGATTGCTTCCAGAAGTGTCCGCTGTCATTTCCAATGGAACGGCGATGTTCGATGGACATGATTTGCTGAAAATGTCCCGCAAGGAGCTGAATGAAATTCGCGGCAATCGTATTTCCATGATTTTCCAAGAGCCGATGACGGCGCTAAATCCCGTTCTGACAATCGGTTGGCAGATAGGTGAAGTACTACGGCGGCATCGCGGGCTGGACAAGGAAGAGACGCAGAAGCAGGTCGTCGAACTGTTGCGGAAGGTCGGTATTCCGTCGCCGGAAAAGCGTGCGGAGGACTATCCGCACCAGTTGTCCGGTGGTATGCGGCAGCGCGTCATGATTGCCATTGCGTTGGCTTGCAGGCCTGAACTGCTGATCGCGGATGAGCCGACGACGGCGTTGGATGTGACGGTGCAGGCCCAGATCATGGATCTGCTGGCGGAGCTGCGAACAGAATACAAGACATCTGTTCTGTTCATCACACACAATCTCGCGTTGGTTCGCGAACAGGCGGACCGCGTTGCCGTCATGTATGCCGGAAGCATCATGGAACAGGGCACTTGTGAAGAGATTTTCAAGGCTCCGATGCATCCTTATACGCGGTTGTTGATGCAGTCCGTGCCGAGCACGACGCAGCGTGGGCGGCGGCTTGCAAGCATTGCAGGTATGGTTCCGAAAGGAACGGATGTCATTCCAGGCTGCGGATTTGCAAGTCGCTGCCCATTCAAAACGGATGCATGTGATGCGCAAAAGCCGTTGTTGGAGACGCTTGAAGGTGTGCATGAAGTCGCCTGTTTGCGGTTGAAAGAACTGCGACAGTTGGAGAAGAGTTCCGACAAGGCGGAAAACGTCCATTCGCAGAATGGTCAGACTGTGTTGACAGTCAATGGCTTGCGCGTTTGGTTCCCCGTGAAGGCGGGCATTTTGAAACGGACGGTCGGGCATGTGAAAGCGGTGGACGGCATCAGTTTCGAATTGAAAAAAGGCGAGACGTTGGCGGTCGTCGGCGAATCTGGTTGCGGAAAAACGACGATCGGCAAGTCGATCGTCGGTCTCGCGCCGCGGACGGAAGGCGACGTGATGTTGGCGGATGGCGACGGCAAAATGACGCAGCCGGATATGGCGACGTTGCGGCAACGTGTCCAGATGATTTTCCAGGATCCGTTCTCCAGTCTGGATCCGCGTCTGATGGTCGGCGAAACGATTGAAGAAGGCATGGAAGTGCATGGTGTCGGGAAAGATGCGGCGGAACGCAGGGCACTCATGGAGAAGTTGTCGATACGCGTCGGCTTGTCGCCGGACGTTTTGAACCGCTATCCGCATCAGTTCAGCGGCGGCCAACGGCAGCGCATCGGGCTGGCTCGCGCGTTGGCGGTGAATCCGGAAGTCATCATCTGTGACGAATGCACGAGTGCGTTGGACGTATCTGTCCAAGCCCAGATTCTGAATCTGCTGAAAGAATTGCAGGATGAACTTGGCTTATCCTATCTCTTTATCACGCATGACTTAAGCGTTGTCAGCTATTTGGCGGATCGTGTTGCTGTTATGTATCTTGGACGCATCGTGGAGGAAGGCGCGGCGGCGGATGTTTTGGAAACACCGAAGCATCCCTATACGAAGGCGTTGATGGCGGCCGCGCCGCGGGTGGAGGCGGACGGCAAGCGGACCGTTTTGCGGCTGGCGGGCGAAGTGCCATCAGCTTTAAATCCGCCAAAAGGTTGCCATTTCCATCCACGTTGTCCGCATTGCACGGAAAAATGCCGTTTAGAAACACCTCCCGTCAAAGAACTAGCGAATGGACAGCGTGTCTGCTGCTGGCTTGACATGGAAACGGAGGACAACAAATGAGTCAATGGCATGTACAAGATGCGTGGAAAGAGAAACTTGCGGAAATCGGAATCACCGATCTGCAAAGTGCTTTGGATTTTCGCGGCGGTACTGTCATGAGCGACAAGAAGCGCAGTCGCACATGCAAAGTCGCGTTGTCTGGCGATGGTATCGTGTTTGTAAAGCATGATCTGAGCACGGCATGGCAGGCGACGCTTCGGGCATTGGTGAAATTGCACAAGCCTGTCACGAAAACGGAACGGGAACGGTTGTCTGTTGAACAACTTAAGCGGCTGGGATTCAAGAGCTATGATGTCATCGCATGGGGTGCGAAGACATGCTGTGGTCTGCCGGACAAGGCGGTCATGATCACATTGCCTGTTCCAGGCCGTTCCGTTGAAGATATCTGGTATGACAAATCTGATTCGAAGGAAAGGAAGCAGATGGTTTTATCTGTTGCCTTGGAGGTACTTGCGGCGTTACAGAATGCAGGTTGCAATTGGCGGAAGGACTGCAAGCCGGAGCATTTTTTCGTGACGGAGGACAATCAAGTCTATTTGATTGATGTGGAGCGGATGCGTTTCGGGCGGTCGCCGCTGGATGAGGCGGATCAACGTGCACAGAAAGAGCGTTTTATGTCTTTTCTGGAGAAGTGATTATGGCGACAGTGACAGAAAAATTAATGGCGTATTTGAAGCGGCTTGAGGACTTGAATCCGGAAGTCAGTCTCTCTGAGCTATGCCAGGCGGACGAATGGGCCAAAGAAGCGGGCAGTTCCGCGTTCGTGGAGGCCGCCGCACAGACTGTGAAGCTGATTGATTTGTATCTCGACAGTCAGACAAAAAAACAAGGCGCGGAAGTCTTGGAGGAGTATTTCCATTGTCTGAATGAAGACGCACAACGACTGCTGGCGGCAGGAGAGATTTCCGCTCCAGTGCAAACGAAAGCGGAAAGCAGTACGACGGCGCTCGTCCCGCGGCAGATGAACACAGCGTTGGACCGCTGTATCGTGTTGAATCGCGGCACAGTTCCGTCATTACTGGCGAAGGCGGCGGATGCGTTCCGCCGCCGCAATGAAATCGTAAACACCGTCATGGAATTGGCCTTCCGCATCTTGTGGAAACTGGACGCAAAGCAGGCGGATGATTGGTTTGTCGCCTATTTCAAAGAACACGAAGGCAATCTCGATCCGGATTTCATCCGTGATGCATTGACGATTGCGTTGACACAACCATCTGTCAGTAAGGATTTTCTGGAATGGACATGCCGTTGGTGCGGCGATTTCGGCCTGCTGGAGCATTGGCCGACCGTCGTCTATAAAGGCGACCGCTTGCTGTGTCGCCACGGCGTCCGTGCATGGCTTGCCGCCCATCCGCCGCGCACGACCAGCCTGGCCCATCTGCAACTGATGTTCAAGACGGGCAACATCGGTGACGAAGCGATGCTGACATGGGCGGAATCCGCCTTGGGCAATCTTGGCGAATGCGTTTTGCGCATCATGGAATTGAGCAAGACGATGACTGATTCGCAGGAGCAGGATCGTTTCCAAGGCGCTCTCTTGAGCGAACTTAGACGTCTTTCCTCGCTGTTTCCCGCCATCCTGCTGGCGGCGGATCAGATTCTATGCCGCCCGAACGGCTCCGTGACGTTCGCCATGGCGCTCATGGGACTGGCGGGGCAGGGGCTTGAACAGTGGGACAACGCTCTCTTGGAATTCTGCCGCCGCGTCATCCGCCGCACGTTCATCTTCGACATGCGGGCGGGCCGTCTGCCGAAGGAAACAATTGAACGGCTGACGTTCGGTGACAAGAACGCATTGCTTTTCGCTAACGCCCAGTTGGATCTCGTCACGGAAAAATTTGATTCCATTAAGCAACGCGACAAGGTGGTCGATATTCTTGCGCCGTTCTACGCCAGTTACCGGCAGGCCCCGCTACTGGCGGCGGAGACGACGCGCCGTTATCGTAAGTTGCGTTGGTTGTTGCATGAAGACTATCTGCGACAGGCGTTGACGGCGGAGCAGTTCGAGCAGGTGAAGACCATGGATGCCGTCTGGGAGATTTCAGCCTTGGCGGGTGACGCGCGAAAGTTCCTCGGCCTCCAACGGAATCTGCAAAGCCAGTTGGAAATCATCCTTGCGTCCAAAATCGAATTTGAGGAAACCATCCGTGAGCATCGCCTGCGCCTCATCCGGAAAATTTTGGTGGATGCTCACTGATACTGCGACTTCTTACAGGCCAGTCAATTCTGCCCCGCCATAATGATTCATGGCGGGGCATTGTTTTTTCCATGGCGGAATGGACAAGCCGTATATATATGGTAAAGTAAAGGGAATGATTTGAGATAATCCTTTGATTCCCATTATCCAAGGAGGCAAGAATGAGCAACAATTCATCAGGCGGCACCGTGAAAGTCGCCGTGGTCGGTGCGGGCGGCATCGCGAGAAGCGTGCATCTGCCGTCGTTGAGCGAGATGGAGGACGTCCAGTTGGTCGCCATTTGTGATCTGATTCCGGAGCGTGCGAAGGAGCAGGCGGCGAAATGGGGCATTCCGAAGACCTACACGCTTATGCGCGAAATGTTTGCAAATGAAGATATTGACGCGGTCTTTTGCCTGGTGGAGCCTGGCAGCATGTTCCATGTCGCAAGTCTCGCCATTGAACATGGATACCATGCGTTTCTGGAAAAGCCGCCAGGCATCACGTCCTATCAGGCGGATTCGTTGGCGCGCAAGGCGGACGCTTCCGGAAAGACGGTGATGGTTGCCTTCAACCGTCGGTTCATTCCTGTCGTACGCAAGACGAAAGAGATGGTCAAATCGTTGACGGACAAAGTGATACAGGTGGAAGGTTGCTTCTTCAAGTTCGGCGACGCAGCGTTCGACAAAGGCTCCCTCCCGTCCTTCGTGTCCGACACCATCCATTCCGTTGATTTGATGCGCTATCTGTGCGATGGAAACGACGCCGTCAAGGCGGCTATGGTCGTCAATCGCTTCGACAGCGTGGTTGATAACGCATGGAACGGCATCTGCGTGTTCGACAACGGAGCCACAGGCATCATCAAGGCAAACTATCGCGTGGGTGGCCGTGTCCATCAATTCCAGATGCATGGCGTTGGTGTCAGCGCATTTATCGACCTCGGCATGGGTGCACAGATGGATGTGTCAAGCCGTATTCTGACGCATAGCGGAGCTATCAGTTATTCGTTGGCCGCCACGGGTGCCGCGAAGGAGGAAAGCGTCATTCTGGACGGCCGTGAATTGGCCGGCAGCAATGACTTCCATAAATTCTATGGCTACTATTTCGAAGACAGGCATTTCATCGACTGTGTTAAATCTGGCGAAACGCCTGAAACCACGATTCAGGACGCACGACTAAGCGTCCATCTGGTGGAGAAATTCCTTGCCAATCAATTATGAAAAGCTGCGCGGCAGGGCTTTGTGAAGCGTTGCCGCGCATTTTTTTGTGCTTTGTGGTCAGTCATTAATCATTATAAGAATAACTGCGGTCTCGTTCAAGTCCCCCCATGCCGATGCGGAAGAATTTCACTTCATGCTTGGCGGGCTTGATGGCGACGAAATCGACAAGCATCTGCTTGTCGCGGGCGAAGGAGGCTGTCTTGTAGGCTCCGGGAATCATATCGGCATCACGAATGCCGCCGTAGCCTTGGGAGATGATGTAATCCACTCCATTGGATTTCAAGTAGTTGTCAAAATGGGAGTCGCCGCAGAGGCATCCTGCCAGCCAACGTTTGCCACCTGTCGAAAAGTCCCATTTGACACCTTCCATTTCGCCAGATTTCTTGGCGACGAAATCCTCCATGATCTTGATGGTGATTTCCTGCCGTTTCGCTTTTGTGTCGGGGAAACTTTTCCAATGGCCGATGGAAATCTGGATACAGAAATGCTGCGTGACGACGGCAGTCCAATTTTCGGGAAGCGTCGTCAAAGCGTTGACGAAGAAATTCAACTGTGCGATCGAATAGCCGTAATATCCGTCGTCGGAAGTGTTAAGGAAAATCGCGCGAGCCTTCTTGGCTGGCATGTCATAGTAACCGTAATCGCCTGTCGGACAAAGATTAAGTTTGAAACCTTTGTCTTGATTGACAGTGACGTTGAACGCTGAACCGAATTCGGCGCTGCTGAAACGCGATTTGGAATGGTCGTGGTTGCCGACGGCGAACAGGACGGGAAGTTTGGCTTCCGCATAGAGGGCCTGCTGGACGGCGACGCGATGCATGAGCTCTTCTGGCGTGCAGTTGCGGAATTTGGGCGGCCAGTCCTTGGTAATCGGAACGCCGAGATCCAAATCAATGTCGCCAAGATCCGCGACAAAATCCGCATTTGCTTCTTCCGCAGCTAATTGCGCAAGCAACGTGTGCATTTTGGAGTCGGAGAATGATAAGTCTTTTGGAAAATCATACGATCCGGAATGGACATCCGTAATGATTGGGAATGCGACAGTTTCATCGTCGCCTTTCCATGCTTTGTAGCGTGCGAGAGCTGTTGATATTTCCTTTTTCGCCCAGTCCGGAATCGTCACACGGCTACGGAGCGGGAGGAATTTGCGGTAATCGGGCAGTGGTGGCTTGGCGTCATCCGCCATGAGCGGGAGGGATGTTGCGGCGATTGCCGCGCCAGCGGCGCAGGTTGTGATGAATTCACGTCTGTTCATGGTAAATCCTTGTGATTATTATGCTTTCTTTTGATCCAAATCCAACGCCTTCACGACCTTCTTCAGTTCTTCACGGATGGCGATATGCTGCGGGCAGACCTTTTCGCATTTTCCACATTGGATGCAATCCGTCGCATGATTCTTGCCATGAGATTTGATGAGCCAGTTTTCCTGTCTAATGGCCGTATTTTTGTCGTTGTAAAGCGTCAGATTGTTCATGGGCGTGAAGGAGCTTGAGATGCCGATGTTTTTCGGGCAGACTTTTGCGCAGTAATCGCAGGTCGTACAGGGGATGACAGGGTAGTTTCGGATGATTTCCTGCGCTTTGCGCATTGTTTCCATCTGCATGCAGCCCAAGCCTTTGAAGTCTTTCATATATGAGAGGTTGTCTTCCATCTGGGCGATGTTGCTCATGCCGGAGAGGACGGTGATGACGCCTTCAAGATTCGCGGCGAAACGGATGGCCCATGAAGCCACCGACGAATTCGGCTCCGTTTGTTTGAAGAGCTCCTGGACTTCTTTGGGCGGGGTGGCGAGCAGGCCGCCTTTCACAGGTTCCATGACGATGACGGGCTTGCCGTGGGCGCGCGCGACTTCATAGCAGCGTCTGGACTGGATGGCGTGGTTATCCCAGTCTGCATAATTGATTTGCAGTTGCACGAATTCCATTTCTGGATGGGCGTTCAGAATCTTCTCCAGTTCATCCGCCGTGGAATGGAAAGAGAAGCCGACATGTTTGAGAATGCCTTCTGCTTTCTTGGTCTGAATCCAGTCCCAAATGCCGAAATCATCAAAGAAATGCGTTCGGTCTTCGCCTAGATTATGTAGCAGATAGAAATCAAAATAGCTTGCTCCGGTCTGTTTGAGCGATGTTTCCAACTGCGCTTTGGCTTCATCCGCCGTCTTGCATTTGATCCATGGGGCAAGTTTGGTGGCGAGTTGGAAGCTTTCACGTGGATAACGTTCCACAAGTGCCTGGCGGATGGCGTCTTCGCTGCCGCCGTATGCCCATGCCGTGTCGAAATAGGTGAAGCCTGCTTCCAAGAAGCGGTCAACCATTACTTTGACTTGTTCGACATCGATGACGTCATTTTGCTTCGGCAACCGCATGAGTCCGAAGCCAAGCTTTTTGATGTTCTGTCCCAGATAATCCATTTTGCCTCTCTTTCCGATGTTGATGGAGTAAATGATTTATTCGATTGATTCATCGAACTTTGCGAATATTGATGTCTTGTGTGAGAAGGGCTTGGAAATCTTCCAATGTGCACATTTGGGAGCCTTCGCGGGAGATGGAGGCTCCGGAGGCGGTGACGCCGTAGCGGAGAATGTCGGGCAGGGAAAGGCCACGCTGGACGGCCGTGCAGATGCCTGCGACCATTGAGTCACCCGCACCTTGAATGGAGCGGACATCGACTTGGACGGCGTTGCAAGTATATGCGCCTTCGAGACTTCCGATGTATGCGCCATCGGCGCCCATGGAGATGCAGATGAGGCCGAGGCCGTAACGGCGGATGATGTCTTGCGCGGCTTTGTCGAGCTCTTCGATGTTGTTGATCTGGCAGTTGAATGTGCCTTGGAATTCATGGATGTTCGGTTTGATGAAAAACGGCGAGGCTTCCAAAGCCTTCAACAGCAATTGCTTCTCCGCATCGACGACGACTTTGCAATTGGGAGCTTCCTGCTTGACGGCTTGTGCGCAACGGAAATAGAAGTCGCTTTCCAACCCTTTCGGCAGGCTGCCAGAGAGTGTGATGAAATCGCTCTTTTTCGCGACAGTGACGACGAGGCGAAGCAGTTTTTCGCCTGCTTCCGCTGATACGGGAGCGCCGTATTCGTTGACTTCGATGGTATGCTTGAGGCTTTCGTCGAAAATCTTCGTGCAGACGCGCAGCTGTCCGGGCACGTCGATGAATTCGTACGGGATGTTGTGGGCGGCCATGGACTGCTTCAACGGAGAAGCATGGCCATCTGTGAAATCAAAACCGATGGTCATGGTTTCGACGCCGAGGCCATTCAACGCCAAGGAGACGTTAATGCCTTTGCCGCAAGCATCTGTGCGAAGCACGCGGACGCGGTTCATCTTGTAGATGTCAAACTTCTCAACAGCGACGGTTTTATCAATGCAAGGATTTGGGGTGAGGGTGGTAATCATGTTTTTTCTTTTGTTTTATCGTAGAATAAAATACTGGATTTGCGGATTCACTGGATTCGCTGGATTTGCATCATATCCAGAACATCCAGAATATCCAGAACATCCAGAACATCCAGAATATCCAGAATATCCAGAACATCCAGAACATCCAGAATATCCAGAATTCCAAATTGTTAGGCCCTTCCTGCGCAACCGCAGACTTGCATCTTGTTGGCGACCAATGCTTTGACGTTCGCCATGCCGGGCGTGCCGTATTTCTTCGGATCGAACGCGTCGGCATCAGCCGCAAGAAATTCGCGGACGCCTTTCGTGTAGGCGATGCGCAGTTCCGTCGCGAAATTGACTTTGCAGATGCCTTCGGCGATGCAGGTTTGGACGGCTTCGTCCGAAAGGCCTGATGCGCCATGCAGAACGAGCGGAATATCAACGACTTTTCGGATTTCCTTCAGGCGTTCGACATCCAGTTTCGGTTCGATTTTATAAACGCCGTGGGCGGTGCCGATGGCGACTGCAAGTGACTGGGTTCCTGTGCGTTCCGCAAAATCCGCCGCTTCGGACGGAACAGTGCAGCCGCCTACGCCGACCAAATCGTCTTCCTTTCCGCCGACTTTCCCAAGCTCCGCCTCCACGGGGATGCCCATGGGCTTCGCAACTGCGACAACGCGTTTTGTGACGGCGATGTTGTCTTCGAAAACTTCATGCGAACCGTCAATCATGACGGATGAATAACCCGCCTTGAGGGCTTTTTCCGCCAGTTCGAAGCTGTTGCCGTGGTCAAGATGCATGACGACGGGCACGGAGACTTTTGCGGCCTCCGCGTTGACCATGGCGCGGTACATATCGACGGTGGCGTATTTTAGCGTGGAAGGTGTCGTCTGGATGATGACGGGGGATTTCATTTCGACGGCGGCGGCGACGATGGCCATGACCATTTCCATGTTTTCGGCGTTGAAAGCACCGACGGCGTAATGGTTTTTCTGGGCGTCCAACAACAGTTCTTCTGATGTGACGAGCATAGTCTTGTTCCTTTTGTTTGAATATGTTATATGGTTTGCAATGTTACTTTGGGCAGGACGGCATGGACGTTCTCCATGTGGAGTTCGCCCGTGCCCGGACTCATCGCGCTGGCGGCGGAAACGCCAACGGCGAATCGCAACGCTTCAGGCGGCGCGAAACCGCGTTTGATGGCGACGGCGAACGAACCCGTGAAGGAGTCGCCGCAACCGACTGTGTTGACGGTTTTTATGGGCGGTGGCGTCGCCATGAAGAAACCGTTGTTGCAGCAGAGCAGGGCGCCGCGCGCGCCAAGCGAGACGGCGACACAGGCCACGCCGCCGTCGTGAAGCCGTTTGGCGGCGGCCTTCAAATCATCGTCTGAATCAAGCGGATGGCCGACGATGGCGGCCAGTTCGTTTTCGTTCGGCTTGATGTAGAACGGACGGGCGGGCAGGGCGTTGATGAGCGCCGCGCCGCTGATATCCAGAAAGAAGCGTTTTGACGGAACTCGTTGCACTAGCGTGGCATACGTATCGATGGGAAGACCTTTCGGTAGGCTGCCGGACATTGTGATGACATCGCTTTTGGCACACAGTTCGTCAAAATCGTTCAAGAAGGCTTTGTATTCGTCTTGTGTGACCTGTTGGCCGGGCTCCAGATATTCTGTCTGAGTTCCCGTGGCGGTGTCGAAAATATTGATGCAGCAACGACTTTCGCCTGCGACGCGTGTAAAGCGATGGCGGATGCCTTCCTTGTCCAAAGCGTGTTCGATGAAATTGCCAAGATCGCCCCCTGCGATGCCTGCGGCGACGACATCTTCGCCTAAGACGTGGACGGAACGCGTCACGTTGAGGCCTTTTCCTCCGGCCGTGGCGGTGCATTCCGTGACGCGGTTGACGGCACCCATGCGGGCGTTTTCAACGACGTAGCGGCGGTCGATGGACAGATTGAGGGTAAAGCATGTAATCATGGATTCACCAACATGATACGGCCTTTGACGGAGGCGGGGTTCTTGTAGCAGTCAAACGCCTCTTTGCACTGCGAAAGCGGGAAGAGCTTGTGGATCATGCGGCGGTCGCATTTGAGGCGGCCATCATCAAGATATTGTGCGCACATCGTCCATTCACGGCCGGGGAACGGCGCGGAGAAGCTCATCCACGAACCTGTGACGCGCAGTTCGCGGCGGTTGATCATCTCCCATTGGGCGGCGGTGAAAGTCACTGGACCCGTGGGGGTTCCGACGAAGCAGACGTGGGCGTGATTGGCGGCCAATTCGAAACAATTGATGTAGCTCGGACAAGCACCTGACGCGCCGAAAACATAGTCGAAACCACGTCCAGTCAACTGCTTGACAGCGTCCGCAGGAACGATGTTGCGGGTATTGACGCCGTCGAATCCCGTGATGTCCTTCGCGAGTTGCAGGCGGTCGTCATCAACGTCGAAGAAGACGACTTTTGACGCGCCGAGAAGCGCGGCCCATTGGGCGGTGAAGAGGCCGATAGTTCCCGCTCCGACGACGGCCGTCGTGCCGCCGCCTTTGAAATCGTTGCAGAGGACGCCGTGGCAACCGACGGTGGCAGGCTCCAACAGGGCGGCTTCCTCAAAACTGCGTTCTGCGCTGAATTTCACGGCGTTACGCGCGGGGATGACGACGTATTCCGCCATGCCGCCGAAAATGCGCGAGCCGATGAACGTATAGTGCTTGCAGAGGGAGAAGTTGCCAAGAGCGCAATCGGGGCAGTTGAAGCAGGGGATGAGCGGTGCGCAGACGACATGGTCGCCGACAGCGACATCTTTCACATCATCCGCGATTTCAACGACTTCGCCTGAAAATTCGTGGCCGAGCACGATTGGGAAGAAATGCGCGGCGTCTCCAAGAACGCGCGGTATGTCCGAACCGCAGATACCGCAAGCGCGGACGTTGATTTTCACACAGCCCGGCCTGATTTCAGGCGTGGGGCATTCTTCATATCGGATGTCTTGCGAAGCATGGAGGACGGCGGCTTTCATAATGGATGGTCCTGTTGGTTACAAATGAAAATCCCTCTCCTATACACTTTATTAAAAAAGGGCAATTTTTCAATTTTACGCATCGGTAAAAAACGTGTTTTTCATGAAAAAGAGCGGAAAAAGAAAGTCGTTCAAGTGAAAAGCGTGGATTTGATAATATAGTTTATGAAAAGGATGCATTTTGAACAAATAACACGCATATCTGAACCATAGGAGCAATTCATGAGCGGAACATTGAAAATCGGTTGGAGCACGAAGGAATTTTCCACAACAGAACCGACGAGCATGCATGGGCAGTTCCATGTGCGCATTTCGGAGGGCATACTGGATCCTCTTACGGTGACGGCGCTCGTTCTGGACAGCGGTGATGAGCAGGTCGCGTGGATTTCCTGCGACGTGGAGCATATCGCCGACATCACGTCCAAACTGATTCGTGAGAAGATCAAAAAGCTTGCGCCAGAAGTAGATGCGGATCGCGTCGTCATGAATGCGACGCATACGCATTGCACGACAGATATCAATACGACGGGCATGGCGCGCTATGAAGTCGATTTCCCTGTTGATTCATCCATCAAACTGATGATTCCGGAAAAGGCGCAGGACGAATTCGCGGAAGCGGCGGCGCAGGCTGTCGCGGAGGCGTGGAAGACACGCAAGGAAGGCGGCGTCGCGTGGGGATATGGTTATGCCGTCGTTTCTTACAGCCGCAAGACGTGGTATTTCGATGATTTGTCCAAACGGCCTGGACAGGGCGGCAAGATCGGCATGGCGGTGAACGGTCATGCGAGCATGTACGGCAACACGAACGACCCGCAGTTCAGCCATTACGAAGCGGGAGCGGACCATTTTGTCAATCTGATGTACACGTTTGACAAGGACGGCAAACTGACAGGTGCGATTGTGAATGTGCCATGCCCGTCACAGGATTCGGAGAGTATCAGCAAGCTGACGGCGGACTATTGGAATGACGTAAGACTCCGGCTGAAAGAGAAATACGGCGACATCCACATTCTGCCGCAGTGCGCTCCCGCAGGCGATTTGTCGCCGCACATTCTGCATTACAAAGCCGCGCAAGTGCGTCGTTTCCAACTAAAATACGGAACGAGGCCGGAAGCCTATCGAGACGAATACATGCGGAAGGACATCGCGGAACGGATTTGCGCCGCGTTTGATGAAGTTCTAGATTGGGCGAAAAAGGACATCCGCACGAGCGTGAAACTTCAGAACTGCTTGAAAAAGATTGGTTTGGAACGTCGGCAGGGCACACAGGCGGAATACGACAACGAGAAGATCGCCTATGATTCCATGATGAAGGAGGACTTCCAGAAGAGCGGTACGCCAATGGAGAAGTTCCACCATGATTCGATTCTCGCGGCACGTCGTAATCGCAGTAGCAATTTCATGCGTCGTTTCGAACTTGCTCAGCGCGGAGAACCCTTCATGACGGCTCTGCATGTCATTGCAATCGATGATATTGCGTTCGTGACGAGCCCCTTCGAACTGTACATGGATTTCATGCATCGCATTCAGGCCCGCAGTCCGTTCATGCAGACATTCAACGTGCAGTTGGCGGACAACGACTGGGAGCCAGACAGCGGCTATCTTGCGACGCAACGCGGCGTTGATGGCGGCGGCTACAGTTCGTCTCGCTACTGCAATGCCGTCTCGCCGGATGGCGGTCAGCAACTGGTGGAAGAAACGTTGGCCACATTAAATGAGCTAAAAGCCTAAAGCTTAAAGCTTAAAGCGAAATACAAGAAGCCTAGAATGCTAGAAGTCTAGAATACAAAAAATATGAAAGCCAAGAAAATAGATCCGAAAACATTGAAAATCACGGATGTCCGTTTTGCGGACATCGACGGTGCGCCAAAACGCTGCACGTTGGTGAAAGTCTATACGAATCAGGGGCTTATCGGTTATGGCGAAGTACGAGACGCTTCCAGCCGTACGTATGCCGCGATGCTGAAGTCGCGGATTCTCGGCGAGAATCCGTGCAATGTGGAGAAGATCTTCCGTCGCATCAAGCAGTTCGGCGGCGATGCGCGGCAGGCGGGCGGCGTCTGCGCGTTGGAAGTGGCCTGCTGGGATCTGGCCGGCAAGGCGTGGGGCGTTCCCGTCTGGCAGATGCTCGGCGGCAAGTTCCGCGACAAAATCCGCCTCTATTGCGATACGGACAGCCATGGCGGCGGTCGCGACATGGGCAAGGCTCTCGCAAACCGCATGAAGCAGGGCTATACGTTTTTGAAGATGGATCTTGGTATTGAACTGCTTATGAACGTGCCGGGTGCGCTGTCGGCTCCGTTGGGCTTCTTGGAAAAGATGCGCGAATACAAGAAAACCGTGTTTTCGACGCCGCATGGCTCCATCGATCCGCGGGCGATGCGCGGCGAGGCGTATGATCTTTTCAACACGGCACATCCGTTCACGGGCATCCATCTGACGGAGAAAGGCTTGGACTTCTTGGAGAAGTACATGGCGGACTGTCGCGCCGTGACAGGTTATGAGATTCCGATCGCCATTGACCATCTCGGTCACATCCCGCTGGAGGACTGTATCAAATTGGCCCGTCGTTTGGAAAAATTCAATCTGGCGTGGATGGAAGATGCTGTCCCATGGCAACTTACGGATCAGTGGGTGCGTCTGGCCCAATCGACAACCGTTCCGCTCGGCACAGGTGAAGACATGTATCTGAAGGAATCGTTCGTGCCATTGTTCAAGAGCGGCGCGTTGGCCGTTATTCATCCGGACGTGCTGACGGCGGGCGGCATCTTGGAGACGAAGAAGATTGGCGATATGGCGGAAGACTACGGCGTCCAGATGTCGTTGCACATGGCGGAAAGTCCGATCGGCTGCATGGCGGCGGTGCATGTGGCGGCGGCGACGCGCAATTTCATGTCGCTGGAAGTCCATTCCGTCGATGTCCCGTGGTGGAAGGATTTGATTGTGCCGTCGTTGGAGATCAAAGACGGCTATATCGACGTGCCGAACAAGCCTGGCCTCGGCATCGATGAACTGAACGAAGAGCTGATCGCGTCCAAACTGCATAAGGACTTCCCCGAAGCATGGGCTTCGACGGAGCAGTGGGACAAAGAATGGGCCAATGACCGCCAATGGTCATAAGTCTTTAAAATGGAACCACGAAAGTCACGAAAAAACACGAAATTTTAGTCCACAGAATACACGGAATAAACAGAGAAGCCTCGCCGCCGGGCCAATAGCCGCCGAGGGCGGCGCTTATGGCTTATGGCCAATGGCTTATGAATTAATGCGTTAAACCTTTAGCCATAAGCAATAAGCCATAAGCACGCGAAGCGTTCATAGGCTCCGGCGGCTCGGCGGTTGTTGTCCGCTTCGCGGAGGCGAGAACAACGTCTTGCGAAAGCTTGAAAGTTATTGGCTATTGCTTCGAACACGAATAATCATTGCATCAATAGATCAGACGCATGACTTCTTCGTAATTCGTGCATTTTTGAATATCATCTTGCAACGTTTCGAAATCGGGTCTTTCTGACCACATTTGCGTTTCTGCTTCTTCTTTATCGATCTGCTTGCAGATCAATGTCTTGAAATCTGCCAAAGAAATCTTTGATTTTAGCTCGTATTGTTCGATTTTTACTTTTATACTTCTATTGATAATAAAAGAAAATAATCTGTCCCAAATAGTTATCTTGGAACTCATTGAGACTTCTTTTAATGAAAATATTTTTCCTGTCGAGTCAATAAATTCCAGATTTTCATACCAATGGGAAAGCACTCCGAGTACATTGCTGTCGCCCCATTTAGCCTGATCCAACGTTATGAACATATATCCTTTTGAAAAATTAGTTACAGGCCAAGTTATTTTTTCCACTTCATGTCCATTTGGCATTGTCATGCTTCTCATAATTATTTCAGAATGATTAACTCTCCTGCGGCGGTGACGGCGGCCAGGCGACCGCCGTCGAGCGGACGGATATCAGAAATGGCTCCATTGCAGCGATATGTAGCGGTGATGGAGCCGTTTTCGTCTATGATGACGACATGGCCTGCCGTCGTGCCGAAAATACAGTTCATGCCATCTGCACGGACGACATGGACGGCGGAGGATAAGTTACGGCTCCAGAGGAGTTTGCCGTTGCAGTCGAAGCGGTAGGCGAAGCCATTATCTGAACCGATGACGACATCTTCCTTTTCGGCGGTATTCTGCCTCCGAATGGCGGCGGCCATGCGGAGTTGGTCGCCTGTCGCAAACGTCTTGATTTCTTTTCCTACGGGGCGGTAGAAGTCGATTTTACCTTCATCACCGCCGATGACGAGAGTCCGTTGTTTGCCGCCAGCGAGCGGTGCGGCGATGCCTTGGCAGCCTCTTGCGAATTTGCCGCCCCAGATTTTGCGGCCTTTGCTGCTGAGAACGGTCGCGTAGTAATATCGTGTGCCGCAAAGGATTTCGAGCTTGCCATCGCCGTCCAGATCGGCGGTTTCAACTGCGCATGCGGGGCGGACAACTTCGAAGTTCCAGCGTTCCTTTCCGTTGAAATCCAACGCATAGACGCGCCAATTTTCACAAGCGGCGAGAATCGTGTGATTTCCATCGCCTTCCAAATCCGCGACGCGAACGACATTGCAGAACGGCTTGGTGCGATAATATCCAAACGTGTATGTCCAGAGGGGCGTCCCGTCCTGCTTGACGGCTTTCAGCGTGTAGTCCTGACAGGCCAGCAGGAGTTCCAACTGGCCATCTTTGTCTAGATCGGCAGCGGCGATGTCGTTGATTTGCGCATTGACGGAGAACGAATGGACGACTTTTCCGGTCTCATCAAAGCCGAACACATCGCCTGTCTTCGTCGTGGTGAACAAAAGGTTTTGAATTGGCAAGACTTTGGTAAAAGGTGACTTGCCAGTGCAGATGATAGTGGCGTCCAACGAACGGCCTGTAAAATTGGCGGCTTTGATGACGGGGCTCGGTGGTGGTTCCGGCAGATGATTATTGGACGGACTGGTGAAATCAACCAACGAATTATCCGTGAAGGCGACGACATGTTTTTTCACGCCCGTGTCCAGTTCGAAACCGTTGTCTGTGCGGACAAACGACCATGGCGGAACATCTCCGGAAGCGACGCCATGGATGACTGTGCCGAGCATGGTGTGGCCGCGCGCGGGAATGGTTTCGCTGAATGTCTGGTCGAGAACATGGGCGACTGGCGGTGCGTAAGGATATCTTGCCCAGCCTCTTCCGAGTTCGCTGTCTTCAGAGGTGGTGAATGATGCGCCTTGCCAGCATTGCAGGCGGAGGAAAGGCCCCTTCTGAGAGAGTTGGATGCCGTCGTTGCGCGGCTGGCATTCGCCAATGCCGTTCCACCGTTGTTTCAGTTGGAAGTGTGCGGCGGATTTCGCTTCGACTTTGTCGATGACGACCATCGCCTCTTCGTCGTGGAGCCAAAAGACATATCGTGTCCAGTTGGCTGGACCGACATCATTAGCGCGGATGAAGGCCCATGAAATATCGTCGTTGGAACCACTTGAGAGCAATTCCACGTAGTCGGGAAGACTGAAAGCTTCGCCGTTGACGAGCATCAGCAGGCTGTTGTGGTATTTTTGTTGCGGCTTCGTGTAGTCGTTCTCCATGAGCCAGTTGCGGTTCAAGAAGGACAGGCGGAGGATGCTGTTGGCGTCTTCATGACGATGACCACCATTGTTGACGCCGTCGATGAGAACATACAATCCATTTTGTGTCAGTGATTTACGGTATGAGAGTTTGTCAAAGATTTTTTCCAATGGCAAGTGGCTTTCGGATTTGACGGAGGCGTGGTATTTGGCGTCCAATGGGAGGATTTGCAGGCCGGAGAGTTCGTTTGTTTCCGTGAAGACAGGCGGGCAGACGTAGTCGCCGACGACGGGCTTGGAACGCAAGTCACTTTTCATGGCAAGTAGCGTGCCCGCCAGCGGGAGGCGCGTGGCGGCGTATGCCATGCGGAGAAATGGCATTTCTGAACCGGAGGAAGCCCAGCCGCTGTCATCGCCGTAGGGGGCTTGCGCGGCCATGTTGTCCATCGTAAGACCGCAGACGCGAACACCTAAGGCACACATTCCGTTGTCAATGAACGTGTCGTCGGGTAGAGCGAGCGTGTAGGTCAGGCAGTGACGCCATGTGAGCCATTGGTAGCTGTCGCAATCGTCCATGACTTTTCCGGCGGTGATTTGGCGGTGGAAATTACTTTTGGCGACAGTGAGCCAGTCATGTGGTGTCTTGAGATTTGGATAAGTCTTTTGAAAATAGAGGGCTCCGGCCAGCATGCCTTGCGTCGCGAACGTCAGATGGTTGGAGACGACGGTTTGGCTTTTTCTTCCTGCAAGTGCTTCTCTGGCAATGGCTTCATTGAGCCATTTCATGAGCATTTGGCAGGTTTCGAGTCGTTCTTGTGGCGTCAATGATGAGTCGTGTTCAATCAAATCCCAACCCGTGATGGCAAAATAGGACGGAAAATCGCTGTCGAAGCCCCATGCCCCGCCGAATTTGCGTGGATCGCCGACGGCGCTTTCATTGAAGAGCTTTGCGACGGCCACATATAGTTTTGCTTCCTGCGGATCTTGCCAGACGAGATAGCGTTTGGCGATGTCCGCCAGTTGGCCGCCCAGACTTGTGTGGACGCCTGTGGCGAGGCGTGTTTTCGCCAGCTCAAGTCCTTTGGCCAGATGGTCTTCCGATGGTTTGGAAACTTTTGGGATGTTCGTGTAATTTGCCTGGAAAATCGGTGGAAGCGGCTGTTTGTCCAAATATTTTAGGAAATCGGCGGCGGCATTTTTAAGGCCGTCATCGTCACTAGCTTCGATTGCAATGACATCTGCTCCGCGATGGAACGGTTCGAAAATGGTGCGGATGACGAAGCCGCCAGGGCCGGGGAAAAGTTTGTCTGCAATGATGGCGTTGCGGGCATAGAGCGTCATCATGGCGGGATTGTCGATGATGTTGCCAAGCATGATGGCGGTTCGTGATGGCACGCGGTCTTTGGCGGAGCCGACGATGATGGATGGCGCGTCACCGTATTTAAGACATTCTTTGGCAAAGGCTTCCGCTGCGGCTTTGCCGCCGGGCGTATTGGTCGTGATGATGTCGAAGACAGGTTTGCCGTCTTGATAGAGCGTCGTGGCCTGCGGCAACGGGTATGGTTCCGTGACGGTCTCCCAATTCCGTTTGTCGGCGGAAAAGCCAAATGGTTCGGCAATAATGGTTTGCGTTAATACCAGACAGAGTATGAAAATGGAATGATAACGAATGGATTTTTGCATGATATGTCTTGAAAATGAATGGATGGCTTGAAAAGTTGAAGAATACTATATCATCATATTGAAGCATGGAAAAATGGCATTATTGTAGAATCATGGTTTATTTTATGGTTTAAGGTAAAAATGTAGCAAAAAGAGCAGTCACGATGGAATCACGCAGAGACGTATTGAAGCCATTTGAGGCGAAAAAAGATTACATGGAGGATCGGATCGCTTCTGGAATCGAGGCGAACCGCAAGGGATATGCGTATTTGAAACTGGTCGATGCGGAAGGCAAGCCTATCGAGAAGGCGCATCTGCGAATCCGCCAGAAGACGCACGAATTCAAATACGGCGCTAACCTTTTCATGCTCGGCGAGTTTCCCAACGAAGAACAGAATCGGAAGTACGAAGCGTATTATGCGCAGGCATTTAACATGGCGACACTTCCGTTCTACTGGAACACATTGGAGCCAGAGCAGGGCAAGCCGCGTTTCGCAAAAGACAGCCCGAAAATCTACCGTCGCCCCGCGCCTGACCTCTGTCTCGAATATTGTGAAGCGAACGGTATCATGCCGAAAGCACACTGCCTGAACTACACGGCTTTCATGCCGTCATGGGCGATGGGCGACATCGCCTACGAAAAAGCGTGTCTTGACAAACGTTTCCGTGAATTGGCGGAACGCTACGCCAAGCGGATTCGCGATTGGGAAGTCACGAATGAGACATTCAGAGGTTCGCAACCGGAGCGTTATGGAAACTTCTTCGAAGCAGACGATTTCATCGAATGGAGCTTTGCGGAAGCCGAACGCTTCTTCCCCGCCAACCAATTGGTTATCAACGAAGACAAACCGCATACGTTTGGCAATTTCCTGAAAAGCCGCAGTGGCTACTACATGCAGATTGAACGCGCCTTGCTCAAAGGTGCGCGCATCGACAAAATCGGCATGCAGTTCCATATGTTCCATCGTGCTGAACAGGAGCTCGAAGCCGCGCGGAAATACTATGATCCGGAATTGATTTTCAATGTGTTAGACACATACGGTCGTTTCAACAAGCCAATCCAAATCACGGAATCGACGATTCCCGCGTACAGCGGAGATGCCGCCGACGAAGAGATTCAGATGGAAATCATATACAATCTCTATCGCATGTGGTTCAGCCATCCGGCGACGGAGGCCGTCATCTACTGGAATTTGGTTGACGGTTTTGCGCATGGTGCCGTGCCTGGCGATATGACTTACGGTGAAAACTACTATTACGGCGGATTGATCCGTTATGATTTCACGCCGAAGCCTGCGTATGAAATGATTTGCAATCTCTTCCAGAAGCAGTATCATACGGATCTCGAACTGGATGTAGTGAACGGAGAAGCCGTGTTCAAGGGATTCTATGGCGATTATGACATTGAAGTCGCAACGGATGGTGGTGTCGTTACACGGCCGTTATCTTTACTGAAAAAACTTGCCAACAAATTTGAAATCAAACTATAGGAGAAACAAAACATGCCATCTCTACAAGACATGCGTGAACGCGCGAAAGAAGCGGGGCTGATGAAACTGGATAAGCTGATCGCAACGCGGCAGCACATCCCGACGAACGAATTTCCGATTCCCGTGAAGGAACTTTGCGAACGCTATGAACGACTCTATACAGGCTGTATCAACGATGTCATGCGCGAATTGACGCTGCTCCATCAGAATCTGCCGAGCAGCATCATGCCGTTGCGGGATGAAATGGTCGTCTGCGGTGAAGCGTTCACCGTGAAGAGCGCGCCCAACGTGATGATTGAAGGCGAAATGACCTTCCGTGCGCAGATGTTGGACGAAATGAAGCCCGAAGGCGTCGTTGTGTGGGATACGTCGGAAGACACGGAAGCATCGCTGTGGGGCGGCGTCATGACGGCGACGGCGAAGAGCAAGCAGATTCGCGGCGCGGTCATCGCGGGCGGCATCCGTGACACGAAGCAGATTCTGGAACAGAACTTCCCAATCTTCTACAAATATCGCACTTCCAACGGCAGTCTCGGCCGCTGCATGATCACGCATTACCAAGTTCCTGTGAAAATTGGTAATGTGACGGTTCGCCCAGGCGACATTATCTTCGGTGATATTGATGGTGTGCTTTGCATCCCGCGTGAAATCGCCTATCCTGTGTTGCTTCGCGCGGAAGGCATTGAGAAGAATGAAATCGACATTTTCTCATGGGTGCGGCAGGGCGATTCCATATCTGAAATCATCGCCAAAGGCGGTTATTTTTAGGCGTAACTGGAAATTCTGGAGGAACAGGATGATCTGGAGATGGGCTGATTCCAGAATATCCAGTAATTCCAGAATATCCAGTAATTCCAGAGTATCCAGTGATTCCAGATAAGAACAAGGTGACAAGATGACAATAGCGGAAATGTTTGATTTGTCTGGCAAGACGGCGTTGGTGACGGGATCTTCCCGCGGTATCGGCAAGTCCATTGCCATGACGTTGGGCCGCGCAGGAGCGAAGGTGATTTTCCACGGCAGCAAGCCGTCGGAAAAATTGGATGCGGCGGTGGAAGAGGCGAAAAAAGAGGGAATCGCCTGCGATAAAGCCATTTGCGATTTGTCCGACGAAGCGGCGACGAAGGCTTTTGCGGCGGAAATGGATGTTCCGGACATTCTCGTGCTGAATGCCTCCATGCAGACATACATGGGATTCGAAGACTTCACAACGGCAGAGTACGAAAAGGAATATTCCGCGAACGTGAAGGCGAATTTCATTCTGCTGCAGCGCGCATTGCCAGTCATGAAGGAACGCAATTTCGGTCGCATCATCGGCATCAGTAGCGTCAACCACTATCGGCCGGGCCTGAATCTGGCCATCTATGCTTCGACGAAATCGTCGCTGATGAACATGATGATAAACATCGCGCGGAGCTACGGGCGGTTTGGTATCACGGCGAATACGATTTCTCCTGGAATCATCGCGACAGATCGTAACGCAAAAGTGCTTTCCGATCCGAAAATGGTCGAAAATTTCATCAACTGGGTGCCGACGCATCGTATTGGTGCGGCGGATGATATCGCCGGCTCGGCGTTGCTTCTGGCGGCGCCGTGCGGTAGCTATATCACAGGCATCGATATTCCAGTAACTGGCGGCTTACATTTATAATGCTGAATGCTTAATGCTTAATTGTTAAATGCTTATGAATGATGAATTAAACAGACGTAGTTTTTTCAAACGATTTGGTTTGGTGGCGGCGATGTTCGGCCTTGGCGGCAAGGCCGTTGCGCAGGAGGCGAAGCCTGAAGCGGCGCAACCTGTTGATAAGAAACGCCCTCCGAAGGATGACGAAGTGAAAATCACGTTCATCGGCACAAGCCATGGACGCGTGACGACGACGCGCGCCCATTCCTGCACGCTGTTGCAAACAGGCGGTAAAAACTATGTCATCGACGCGGGAGAGGGCGCGGCCGCGAACATCATGAAATCGGGCACGCATGTTTCGGACATCAATGCCATATTCATCACCCATGCGCATCTGGACCACTACGGCGGGCTGTATGGGTTGCAACAGCAGATTTCGTCGTTCCGCAAAATCTTCAAAGAAGGGGATCCCCGCTTGGCGGCGACATATGATATCCTGTTGCCATCAGAGGAGTTACTGAAGATCATGAAGGACATCAAGACGGCGCATCACCACGGCGTCTATCCCAAATGGCATCATCTGCAAGTCTTCAAGGAAGGGCAGATTTTTGATGACGGCAACATCAAGGTGACGGCATACGGCAACAACCATATGTCGCGTCTGCCGGACGGCACGCCCGTTGCGTTTTCGTTCCTCTTCGAATGTGCGAACGGAAAAAGGATTTTCTTCTCCGGCGATTTGCACAAGAGCTTTGATCTGCCGTTGGAGGGCATCCAGAAGAACGGCGTCGATCTGCTTGTCTGCGAACTAGTCCATTATCCAATCAAACTGGCGGTTGAACGTCTGAAAGATCTGCCTGTCAAGAAGTTATGCTTCCAGCATCATGGCGATTCATGGGAGGCGAAAGGCTGGGAGGGGCGCTTTGACAAGTTCTCCAAACAGCTGACGATGCCAGCGGAAATCATGACGGATGGTGACGTCAGATTTATATAAACCACTAAATTTACAACCACGAATAGACACGAATGAATACGAATGCCTCGCCGCCGGGCCGACAAAGCATAAAAGATTCAATGATGAAACAAGACGTTGATTGCGAATGATGCAACCGGCTCCGGCGACTCGGCGGTTTCATGGCGCTGCGCGCGGGGGCTTCGCGAAAAACAAGATAATGAAAGATAGTAGATAAACACTAATAGCCAAGGATACAACATGTTGGAAATCACATCGCTACGTGTCAATCACCAGTTGCTTGGAGAAGAGCTGCGCACACATTTCTGCACGGCCAGAGGGCTGTCGTTCTCATGGGGCGTCCGCAGTGGTTGCGCGGATGATCGACAGGCAAGCTGCCGCGTGTTGGTTACGGATGAAACGTCGCTTTTGTGGGACAGCGGCATTGTGGAAACAGACGAACAACTGATTCACTATGCAGGTAGCAAGCTGCCGGAAGGCCGTTGTTTGCTGGTGACTGTGCAAGTTACAAGTACGCATGGCGAGACAAGTGAAGAGGTTGGCGATTATTTCTTTGTAGCGGATACGGAATGGTCGGCTCCATGGATTGGAATGGAATCACCTGAAGGAACGAAAGCCCTTTATTTCCGTAAGGAAGTAATTGCGGAAAAGGCTATTAGCCATGCGGAGCTATATGTTTGCGGTATCGGCTATCAGAAAGTCTATCTAAACGGCGAAGCGTTGGATGCTTGCACCATGGATCCGGCGGTTACGCAATATATTCATGAATGCCAATATGTTCTGTATCCGGAATTGGAGACGAAACTGACGGGAAAAGACTGCATCGGCGTCATCGTCGGACGCGGTTGGCGTGACAACGAAATCGCGCGGCGCGTCGATGGCGATCAACATAAATTAGGCTTTGTCGGTCAACCACAGATGACGGCGATGCTGAAGATTGAATATGCGGACGGTAGCCGCCAGACCATCGTTTCGGATGATAGTTGGCAGGCGGGCTACGGCGCATGGACGGATAACGACATTTTCAACGGTGTGACGTATGACGCAAGATTGGATGCCCCATGGAGTTGCGTCGGTTTCCAAGGCTTCGGAAAAGCTGTTGTGAAAGACGCTCCTGGCGGCGAGATGACGCCGATGGTGTTGCCGCCGATTCTTCCGGCGGAGGAATACACCATTGCGTCACAATGGCCTTTGAATGGCAAATGTGTGATGGATTTCGGTCAGAACTTGGCTGGTGTCATTCGTTTACGTATTCCGAAAGGACTGCCGGCGGGAACGGTCATCACGTTGACACACAGTGAAGAGCTCAACGAAAATGGCGAACTTTACACGGCGACGCTTCGTTCGGCGAAAGCCACCGACCGCTATATCGTCAGCGGCAAAGAAACGGACGATACATGGTTCATGCCGATCTTCACCTACCACGGCTTCCGCTATGCGTGCGTCGAAGGGCTTGGCAACGCCATCGATACAGATGACATTCGTGCAGTCGCATTACGTAATAATTTGGATAAGAAGAGCTTCTTCAACTGCGGCAGCGCGTTGGTTACGAAAATCCATGATAATTGCGTCGCGACGGAACGTGCGAACACGCATGGCTTGTTGACGGACTGCCCGCAGCGGGACGAACGGATGGGCTGGATGAACGATGCGACGGTTCGTTTCGAAGCCTTCCCATATCGTTTCGAATCGAATGCGATTTTCCGTAAAATCGCCAAAGATTTGCGCAACGATCAAGGCGGCGACGGCGCCATCACGTGTACGGCACCGTTGGTCTTCGGCTCGCGTCCTGCCGATCCCGTTTGCTCCTCCTTCTTGATTACAGGTATGCAGAATTATCTGTATTACAACGATCTCGATATGCTGAAGGATGGTTTCAACGGCTGGAAAGGCTGGGCGGACTGTCTGTTGGCGCATAGTGACGACGGCATCGTCAATTATTCGTATTACGGCGACTGGGCCGCTCCCGCATATGCCTGCGACGCTCCCGAAGGGGCACGTTCCGGCGTGACACCAGGCATCTTCATGTCCACGGGATATTCCTATTTCAACTGCCGTATGGTCAGCGAGTTCGCAACGATTCTCGGATATGAGAAAGAGGCGAAGGAATACGCGGAGAAAGCGGAATGTGTTAAAAACGCAATGCTGAAAAAGTGGTATCATGCTGACACGAAGACGTTTGCGACTGGATCGCAGGCCTGCCAAATCTTCCCGTTGTGGTTGGGTATCTTCCCAGAAGCAGATGTAGCGGAAGCCGCGAAAAAATTGCGCGATGAATTGCGTCAATGGGACTACAAGTTCACAACGGGCAACCTGTGTACACGCTATCTCTTTGAAGTGCTGAGCCAGTATGGCTATATCGACGATGCCTGGGCGCTCATCACGAAGGAGGATTATCCGTCCTATGGCTATACGATTCAACAGGAAGCGACGACCATTTGGGAGCGTTTCGAACTGAAGAAGAACGCGGGCATGAATTCCCACAGCCATCCCATGTATGGCGCGGTGTATCATTGGTTCTATGCATATCTGGCTGGAATCAAGCCATTGACAGCAGGTTGCGGGAAAGTCTGTGTGGCGCCGTATTTTCCGAACAAACTCATGAGCGTCCATTGCGTGGTCGATACTATCAAAGGACCGTTGATGGTGCGTTGGTTCAAGCGGTATGACAAGTTGCATCTGCTTGTCAATGTGCCATTTGGCATGACGGCGGAAGTGCATTTTGACGGGCAGGTCATGGAAGTCGGCTCAGGTTTCCATACTTTTGAAAAGTCCCTTTAATCCCATAAGTCGTGTTTGTCCCTTTAATCCTTATTACCTTTTATTAAAAACTATGCACAAATTAACCATGATTTTGATGACCGCTTTGGCGGTAACTTCACAGGCAGGGGTCCAGTGGACGAAAGACGGAAAAGTGTTTTTTGACCAATTACCCGGCGGAAATCTGGCGGATGATTTTCCCGTGGCCGCCATGCCCCCGAACTACAAGCCGACGGGCCAGACGCGGGACTATTATCTGGACATGATGGAGCCAATCGTCAAGCTCGCCGCCAATTGGGTGGATGAAAAAGGCGCCGTCATTGATCCTGTCCTGCATCGTGAATGGGGCCAGACGTCCCCTCGTTTCGCTAGTGCGGGCGCCGTGTTGATCCATTTCAACCGCCTGCCGGAATTGAAGGAAAAAGTCTATCGCGTGATGGACTACACATGTGACAAATTAAGCCGTCCGGAAGTGACGTCGTGCAGTCCGGACTTTTGGATGCGGGAGCTGACGGTCGCCGTGGTGGCGTTGACGCATGTTGCTCCGCCGGAGCGTGTTGCGCGTTGGCGTGACGCCTTGGCGAAAGTCTCGCCTGAAGATGTCTATAAAGTGGTTGACAAGACCGGCCAGAAGATCGCCAGATTCAACAACTGGTGCCTTTTCGGCGCGAGTGGTGAAGCCATGCGGCAGGCCATGGGCATCACTGGCCCAGAAGGCGTCTTTTGGGGCAATACGTTCTTCGATCGCTATTTAGAGCCGCAGTACGTCCATTTTACGGAGAACGGCATGTATCGCGATCCAAACGATCCGTTCACGTATGACATCACGACGCGCTTCCAATTGTCCTGCGCGTTGATGTGGGGCTATCGTGGTCGCAACTTTGAGAAGCTCAATGACTTGCTGCGCAAGGCTGCATTGACGATGCTGCGCTATGTGTCGCCGCAGGGATATGTACCGTTTGGTGGCCGTTCCGCGCAGTTCCAGTTCCAGGAGGCGATGACCGCCGCCATGTGCGAAATGGAAGCGCTTCGCTACAAAGGAATCAATCCACGTGTGGCCGGTATGTTCAAGCGGCAGGCTCGTCGCAGCGCGCAGTTGATCTATCCGTATCTGGTGGGGGAGAAGCCGCACCGCCATATCAAGAACTATTTTGATCCCAACCTGTTGCATGGTTGCGACGGCTATGGGCAGTATTCCGTCTATAGTCTGCTGTCGGCGGGATTTTTGGGCATGGCGGCGTTGTATGCGGATGATACGATTGAAGAGACGCCGACGCTGTCGGAATGGACCTCCTATGCGTTTTATCTGCACGGCGCGTTCCATAAGATTTTCGTAAATTGCCAAGGCAATGGTTTCGAATATGATACGCGTGCGCAACTGACAGAGGACGCAACGGGCATGGGACGGATTCTGCTGAAAGGCGTTCCGTATGGCCTGTTGCCTGCGTTGCCGTTCGCTCTCAATCCAAAATACAAGATTGCTGAAGGTTTCCCGAAAGCGGATTATCCCGCGTCCATCGCGCCGTGTTGGAAGAATGCGGCTGGCACGGTTTGGCGGTTGGCTCAGAAGGTGAAGGAAGAGGATAACGAATATACCGTCTTGGAAGAGAAGCCTGAAAAGGTCTCTATCCAGTTGAAATGGAACATGAAAGGTGCTACGATTGCTGAAACATGGACGGTTATGCCAACGGAAATCACGCTGGACGGTGAACTTGGCGGCGACTGCCAGGACGGCGTGTGGGAAGTGCCGATTCTAGAAAATGATGGAAAGCATCAGCCTGTCGTGGCGGTGGATGAAAATTCGCTGACGGCGACAATGGATGGCGGTGCAGTCGTGGTTGCAGGAAGTTCCGTGCCGACATTGGAGGAACAGCGCGTCACGAATCGGACAGGCATCTACAAAGTCTATCGTTTCCCTGTGGATGAAAATGGCCGTATCCGCTTGGTGTTCAAGGCAAAATGAATGATATTCCACAGAAAATGACGGTTTGTGAACGTATCATTGGCGGACGAAACTGCCTGTTGTATGCGCAGGAAGATCCGAAGTGTCTGTTGATATGGATGCTGGGAAGCGATGAACGGAACGATGTCGCTGGCATGGCGACGATGATCGCCGCCGAATGCAATGTCCCGTTTGTGATGGCTGCATGCTGCATCGACGATTGGGAGAGCGAATTGACGCCATGGGCGGATCCCGCTCTTTCAAAGCGTCCGGAGGTCGGCAGCATGGCGCGTAAGACATTGCAGAATGTGACAGATGTCATTCTGCCGGAAATGATTAAGCAATATGGGAAACTGCCTGTCGTTTTGGGCTGTTATTCGTTGGCTGGAATGTTCGCGTTGTGGGCCGCGTCGGAAACAGATTGTCTGGATGGCGTCGCGGCCGCGTCGCCGTCGCTATGGATTCGCGACTGGCTGTCGTATGCGGAAGCACATCCTGTGAAGGCGAAGCAAGTCTATCTGAGTCTTGGCGACCGCGAAGAGAAGACGCGTAATCCTGTATTAAGTCGCGTTGGTGATTGCGTGCGAAGCGAATACGACTTGCTAAAACAGCAATTGGGCGAGGCGAATTGCGTATTGGAATGGAATGTCGGCGGCCATTTTGCCGATGCGGACAAACGGCTGGCGAAAGGCTTCGTCTGGAATCTGCGCCGCTTCGGCAAGTTGGCTTGAACGTATCAAATGGTATGGAATGCTGATGACAGGCCGTTTGCACGGGCGAAGAGGGTGAAGGAGCCGTCAGGCTTGCTGCCGAGTTTGACGGCAATGCTGATCTTTCCTGCATGCATTTGGCGGGATGTGCACGGTACGGGAACGTGGTCTGTGTTGTCGGATCCTGTGCCGACGATATGGCCGTCGCCTGTGCTATCGAAATGGACAAATGGCGTCGCATCAGGAACTTCGCGTCCTTCGGCGTCGACAGCTGTGCAGGTGATAAGAGCAATGTCTTCACCATTGAAACGGACGGGGCCGTTGGCGAGCGATAGTTTCAACGCGACGGCGGGGCCAGTTGTTTCCTGTACATCCCGAACAGCGATTTTGCCGTTGATGTAACCAACGGCTTCCAAACGGCCTGGCTGGTATTCCACGGGATATTCGAGATGTGTGTATGGCGTGACGGCTTTTCGTCCGAGACTGTTGCCATTGAGGAATAGCTCAACTTCATCGCAATTCGTGTAAATCCAAACGGTTATGGGCATGCCTTCCAAGCCTTTATGATTCCAGTGCGGCAATATGTGAATCATCGGCGTGTCGAGCCAGTGAGACTGATTTTGGTAGAAGGCGTCTTTTCGTTGGAGGAAGAGATCGATGGCGCCCGAAACGGAGCAAAGGCGTGGCCAGACGGCTTCGCCACGATGTTCGACGGCGTCCCATTGGAACCCGCCGCCGATCCATGGTCGTGACATGATGAATTTCCATGTCTCTTCGCGGCCGGAAGCGAACGTTCCCGAGCCTGGATTACGGTCGCGGGCGTCCAGACGGCCTGTGTCCGGGCTGTCGCCGTAATACCAGCCACGCGTTGAACCGACGGCGCAATTTTCGCTCGAGATGATCGGCGTGTTCGGATAATCTTCATGTGATTTGTCGAACAGGCCGAGGCTGTAGTTGATGCCGATGACATCGAGTTCGCCGCGGACAAGGGCGTTGGCCGGATGGTCGATGGCGGCGACGATGGGGCGCGTTGGATCCAGTTTACGGACGGCGTTGGCGAGTGCCTTTTGGATGCGAACGCCTTGCGGAATGGAAAAATACATGGATTCTTCGTTGCCGGTGGACCAGAGGATGACGGATGGGCGGTTGCGGTCGCGTTTCACAAGCATTTCCATTTGGGCGACGGCATCCGGATTGGATTCGAAGCGGCGTGTTTCGTCCATGACAAGCAGTCCGAGTTCGTCACAAGCGTCCATGAACGCCTCTTGATGGGGGTAGTGGCTTGTGCGGAACGCGTTGGCGCCCATCTCTTTGTAAAGTTCTGCCTTGTAGCGACATAGATTGTCAGATACAGCCTTGCCGACGAGGCCTATGTCCAGATGGCCGCAGACGCCTTTGATTTTCACCTTACGGCCATTCAGGAAGAAACCTTTATCAGCGGTGAAGACGGCTTCACGGAAACCGAAACGCTGTTCGACGGAATCGCAGTCGATGAAATTGCCGTTGATGTTTTTACGAACGGTAACAACGGCGGTGTATTGTTTTGGCGAATCATTGTCCCAAAGCTCTGGATTGCGAATCGTCGTTCCAGCGGAAAGCTTTACAATGCCGCGGGCTTTGGCAACGCCATTCATGGACAGCGTCGCGATGGATTGGCCGGCCGGATTCAACAGGTCGCATGTGATCTGTACGGCTTCATCTTCATAGCCGTCGTTACGGACATCGACTTCCACAGGTACTTGCCATAGCGAATCTTGTAACTTTCGGACGGGCAGGAAAACGCCCCATAGATCAACGGCGACCATGTCCGTCTTGACGAGCCAGACATTGCGGTAGATGCCGCCGCCTTCGTACCACCATGTCTCATAGCTGTCCGGATTGACATAGACGGAGAGGACGTTCTCCTGGTCGAATCGCGCAAGATCCGTGATGTCAACTTCAAACGAGACATAGCCGCCTTCGTTGTGCTTTAGAAAACAGCCGTTGAGATAGATGTCGGAAATACCCGTAATCCCTTCGAAATAAACGACGAGGCGTTTATTCTCGTCTTCCGGTGAGAGCTTGAAGTGGCGGCGGTACCATGCGGGATAGGATTTGAAATAGCCCAACGCGCACGTTTCGTCTTGCGATGGCGTCTGGGCGATGATGTAGTCATGGGGCAGATCAACGGTTTGCCATGGTTCGGACGAGAGTTCCGTCGTGGTGCTCCAATGTTCATGGACATCGATATGATGATAGGCTCCAGGGCCCCATTTGAGGCGTTCCGTCTTGGCGGAGAGATACATGCCGGCCTTTGTTTTCGCGACGGGCGGGGCAGGGGGATTGACGAGCACGCGCCAACCATGATTCAGATTGATTTTTTCACGCATGATGAATTGCCTATGGTAAGTGGACTAGAGTTTCGTTGAATTCTAGAGTTTCGTTGAATTAATGTAAAGTCAAAAGGAAGATGGTCAAGAAAAAGCCGTGAGTCCGGGGAAGTTGATTTTCTGTACTTTAGTCTTCATGTAAACTGGAAAAGCAGAGAATCCAGAGTACTATATGGTGAAATCATGGATAAAATTTCTAATGCCTAAAGATAAAAATGAATGCACACCAATTAAAGGTTGTTCTTTTTAAAACTTTCCCCGGAAAAATCTACAAAAAATACAGGAGACGGTATCTGGAGAGGAAGAGAATTAATGAACAAATAGAAATTCATCATTTAAAGCAAGATGAGAAAATTATAAAAGATATCTACGATTCGATTGAGCAATATCGTATTTCCATTGAAGAGTATTTTAAATTTGCTTTCTATAAGCAATCTGCGGAGGAAAGAAGGGAGTTTGTCCCCGAAGAGGAATGGTATCTTTTCTGTGACCGCATGAATCAGGAGGAGAACCTGAGGTTGTTCAAAGCAAAAGTGTTGACTTATGGGATATTCAAGCCGTTTTACAGGCGGGAGGTGGTCGGTTTTGATTACTTCGAAGGCAACAGCATCAATGATTTAATATCCAAATACAAAGATGAATTCATAGCCTTTGTACGGAAACACCGGACATTCATCGTCAAGCCAATGCTCGGTTCATTGGGAGCAGGTGTGGCTTTGTGGACTGTAGATGAAACATGCGATGATGCGTATTTGAAGAAATTACTGAAATCATTCCTGAAAAAGACCAGGCCCCAAGGGGGATTCGTACTGGAAGAAAGGATATGCCAGGCGGAGGAAATGGCAAAGTTGCATCCAAAATCCGCGAACACGCTCAGAATGACTACAATTAGATATGATGATAGAGTAGAGATTATCCATCCGGTTTTGAAAATCGGCAGAGGAGATTCGGTTGCCGACAACGGGATGGCTGGTGGAATCTTGACGACTTTGGATGAAAACGGCAGAATCAAGGCGGCGACAGATAAAAATGGAATATTGTATAAGAGGCTTGATGACATAGGTATAGATCTTATAGGATGGCAAGTGCCACGTTGGAGGGAGGCTATTGAGTTTGCCAAGCAACTGGCGATGGTCATGCCTTCCAATCGATATACAGGCTGGGATATCGCTCTAACGCCTAGTGGATGGTGCATGGTCGAAGGGAACGCGAGAGGGCAATTTGTGTGGCAGATACCTGATTGTAAAGGATTTAGAACTGAGATTAATAATATATTGGCTGAATTGAAGTTGTAATGCCCTTTTTTAGTCAAGAGGTGCCATTACATAGCCTTCGTTTTAAATTTCAGGCCCAAATTAGAGATCCCTTTCGCTGGATTTTCTTTGTGCTTGTGTTCATAGGATTTAAAAGGAATACAATATAAAGAAATTGTGAATGAATCCAGAGGCATGCCAGAAAGATTCAAGTCGCAACTTCATAAGCCATTAGTCATAAGCCAGTAGCACCCTTCCGAAAGCAGGGTTACGATTCACTCATTGTCATGGCGCGTTCAACGGTCAGAAGGGAATCCGGACGCTGACCGTTGGCCAATGCGACCAAATCGGTCGCGAGGCATTTCCAGCGTTCTTCGAATTCGATCGGATTGTTGGCACGATGCGGCGTAATCAGAATATTCTCTTTGTTACGGAGGGGAGAATCTTCTGGAAGTGGTTCGGTTTCAAATACATCCAACGCAAGAAAGATTGGACGTTTGGCGGCTGCGGCGGCCATGGCGGCTTCATCGACCATGCGGCCACGGGCGATGTTGACGAAAAGGGCGTCCTTTTGCATCAACGCAAACTGTTCAGCGCCAATAAGATGATAGTTTTCAGGTGTGTTGCCGCCTGCAAGAATGATCACTTCAGATTCGGCGAAAGCATCATTAAGTGTCGTGAGTGTCACACCGTCTTTTGCCGCTTCTTCTGGCGTCAAATGCTTGCTGACGACTGTGATGTTGGGGGTGAACCAACGGAATAACGATGCGATTGCCTTGCCGATGCGTCCATATCCAATCACGGAGACTTTTCTATCTTTGAGAATCCGTGTGCGCGGATATTTGAAACGCGGCCATTCGCCTGCGCACATGTCGTGGTAGTAGTTGTTGATTCGCAGGAACGAAGAAAGCACCAACGCGAGCGTGTATTCCGCCATGGGCCGCTCGCGGGAAGCCCCTGTGTGGATGACGGAAATGCCTTTGCGAATGGCATAGAGGTCGGCGATGTTTTGGCGTGTGCCACCGTAGGAGGAGGCAATGATTTCCAGATTGGACGCTTTGTCGATTACACGTTCCGTGACGAGCATCGTGGAGGTGAACGGGACGATCAAGGCCTCAAACGTGCCGGCCAAGGCGAAAAGTTCCTCTTCCGTACAGCTTTGCCGTTCCGTGATGTCGTAGTATTCGGCGATGATCTTTTTCGCCGTTTCGTCGGCGATTGGGCACATGGAAAGAAGTCGTTTTTTCATGGTTGCATTTCCTTCTTATTCAATGGAAAAGATGGTCTTGACGCCGAGGCGGAGGGCTTGCCCGAAGGCGAGTACGGCGGGGCCGAACGCATGGATGTCGTTTCTCACCCATGGATGGTTCATATAGTCTTCAATCCGTGCCCGCCCGGGCGAGAGGCATCCTTTGCAGGCATGATAGACCGAGCCGTCGAGGCCGATATAGCCTAGATAGCCGCGCAAGCCGTTCATGAAAATGGTGCGGAATCTTTCCGGCAAGATGCCGCGTTCGAGCCCGCGACCGATCGCATAGAGGATCAGGCCGCTGCCGGACGTTTCGATATAGGAGTCGGAACGTGTCAGTTCCTGATGCCAAAGGCCGTTTTCATCTTGCACATTGGCGCAGGCATCCATGAGAGCCGTGTAGAGTTGACGGATTTCGGCGTTGTCGGGACATTCGAACAAGAGTTCAGCCAAGGCGAGTGCCGCCCAGCCGTTGGCGCGGCTCCAATGGTCTTCGCTCATCGTTCCTGGACCTTGAAAATTGCGGCATTGATGATAAAGTCCGTATTCTTTGTCAATCAACAGATTGCAGAAGCCATGAATCTGATGCAATGCTTCATTTGTGAATTTCTGCCGCCCTGTGATATTGCCAAGAACCGCCAAAAACGGGCAGACGGCAAAAAGGGTGTCGATCCAAATTTTTTCCGGAGCTTCAATCCTGCCGAAAAGACCATGTTCATCTCGCGGATGGGTTTGGATGAGTTCATCGGCCTTCGCGACTAACGTCGGAAGCGCTTCCGGAGCCATACCGTATTTGACAAGCAGAGCGGAGGCATGGCCACCGCAACGGTACATCTTGTCGTAAACGCCGCCGACTCTTGTAACTTCCCCTGTAAAAAAGGGGTTGAGCCATTTGCAGGCCAATTCGCGAAGGTCTGAACGACCGGTGGTTTGCGCGAGATTGATCAAGCCTTGCAATGTCAACAACCCCGCATAATGGGTGAACGGGACGGTGGCATGATGCCGCATGATGACTGTTTCCGCGATGGCTTCTGTCGAATATTCCATGATCGATTATCCTTCTCGATGTCGTACAGATATTTGTGGCTTAATATACTCATGGGCGAGGGTGATTTCAATCGAATTGGCGGTTATTCAAGATTCTAGAATGATAGGATTCTAGAGTTTCTAGAAACAAGATGTACATTATGAAAAACAGTTTTTTTCGATTGAATAAACAAAAGGTCATAAGGTCATGTCAGAAAAGAAAATTAAGCTAGGTGTGTTTGGTGCAGGACGCGGAGCGTATCTTGGTAAAGTCGCCCGTCAGGTTGGTTTTGAATTGGTCGCCTTGTGCGATGTGTTCGAAGCCCAGCTCAACCATGCACGGAAAGGACTCGGAAGTGACGATGTAGGCATTACCTACTATACGGATTACGATAAATTCCTGCAGCACGATTTCGACGCCGTGATTCTTGCGAACTATGCGACGCAGCATGCTCCCGCGGCTGTGAAGGCATTGAAGGCGGGCAAACATGTCATGAGCGAATGCATGGCGATGCTGACCATGGGCGAAGCGGTTGAATTGGCGGAGGCCGTAGAGGAAAGCGGTCTCGTCTATTCGTTCGCGGAAAACTATCCATACAGCGCTCGGAATCTTGAAATCGCGCGTCTCGTGCAGTCGGGCGAGATGGGCAAGTTCATGTACGGCGAAGCGGAATACGTCCATCCCATGTCGGTAAAAAGCCGCGTGGGATTGACTTCCGGCCCTGAACACTGGCGTTCGTGGATGCCTGTGACGTATTATTGCACGCATTCGATGGGACCGATCATGCGGATCACGGGAACGCGGCCTGTTCGTGTGAACGGCTTTGTCGTGCCGCATGATTTTGACGATCCTCTCAATCAAGGCGCGGGATTGATCAAGGTCGACGACTGCATGAGTATTTTGATGTGCCAAATGGACAATGGCGCGTTGGCGAAAATCATGCCGTGCGCGAAACTGCGCGATCATGGCACGCGGGTCCGCATCTGCTGCAATCGTGGCACGATGGAAGCCAATCAAGGCACCAATGGCCAGCTGCGCGTTCGCCGCATGCATCTGGATTGGCCAGACGACCAGCTGGAAACGGAACTCTACGAACCGAAATTCCCTGAAGAATTCGCGGAAGCGGCCACGACCGGCCATGGCGGCGGCGACTTTTTCACCTGCTATTTCTTCGGCGAAGCGATTCGTGGGCATCGTCCCGTCGATCTTGATGTGTATAAGGCAATTGACATGTCCGCCATCGGCATCCTTGGCTACAAGTCGGCATTGCAACACGGCATTCCGATGGAAATCGTTGATTTTCACGACAAAAAGGCGCGTGAAGTCTTCCGTGGCGACAATTGGAATCCAGATCCGGCGATTCCCTGCAAAGACAAGCCGTTCTCGAGCGTTTTGGGCAAAATCGAATTTGGCGGAGAGGATTTGGCGGAATTCCGTCGGCTTCGCAAGGAATACGAAGAATCGTTGTAAGAATAGGTGCAAGTGTTTGATATAAAATAAGTCATAACATAGGATTTTGATCATGAGCGACAAGAAAATCAAGCTTGGTGTGTTTGGTGCAGGGCGTGGTGCGTATCTAGCAAATGTAGCGCGGCAGATTGGTTTTGAACTGGTCGCATTGTGCGATGTGTTCGAAGCGCAGCTCCGTCATGCGAAGAAAACGCTCGGTTGCGACGATAATGGCATCACCTATTACACTGACTATGACAAATTCTTGCAGCATGATTTTGACGCCGTAATTCTCGCGAACTATGCAACACAACATGCTCCAGCGGCTGTGAAGGCGTTGAAATCTGGTAAACATGTCATGAGTGAATGCATGGCGATGTTCACGATGGGAGAAGCAGTGGAACTCGTTGAAGCCGTGGAGGAAACCGGACTCATTTATTCGTTTGCGGAGAACTATCCATATAGCGCCCAGAATCTGGAAATGGCACGGCTTGTGCAGTCGGGCGAAATGGGCAAATTCATGTATGGTGAAGGTGAATATATCCATCCGGTTGGTCTAAAAGACCGAGTTTCATTGACTTCTGGACCTGAACATTGGCGGGCATGGATGCCGATCACGTATTATAGCACGCATTCTATGGGCCCCATCATGCGGATTACGGGAACACGGCCTGTTCGCGTGAACGGCTTCGTCGTTCCGCATGATTTCGATGATCCGCACAATCAAGGCCCATGCAAAATAAAAATCGACGACTGCGCGAGCATTCTCATGTGTCAGATGGACAATGGCGCGTTGGCTAAAGTCATGCCGTGCGCGAAGTTGCGTGACCATGGCAACCGTTTCCGCATCTGCTGTAATCGCGGTACGATGGAATGGAACCAGGGGAATAGCCAACTACGCGTCCGTCGCATGCATTTAGATTGGCCGGGCGAGCAGCCGGAGACGGAATTCTATGATCCGAAGTTCCCGGAAGAATTTGCGAATGCCAGTGGTTTCGGTCATGGTGGCGGTGATTTCTTCACGAATTATTTCTTCGCGGAGGCGATCCGCGGCCATCGTCCAGTTGATATCGATGTGTATAAGGCGATTGACATGACAGCCATTGGCATTCTCGGCTACAAGTCCGCCTTGCAACATGGTATTCCGATGGAAATCGTTGATTTCCATGATAAAAAGGCACGTGAAGTCTTCCGTGGCGACGACTGGAATCCAGATCCGTCTCGTCCGTGCAAGAACAAACCGTTCTCCAGTGTCTTAGGCAAATTGGAATATTCCGACGAAGATCTGGCGGAGTTCCGCCGCCTGCGGAAGGAATATGAAGAAAAACTTTAAGCCAATGTATAATGCATAATTATTCTAGATTTCTAGGAGGCTAGAATTCTAGAATACATAGCCCATCTGCCATGAGCCATAAGCCATAAGTACCGCCCCGTAGGGCGGTTTATGTGCCGCGTTCGCATAGTCCGCAGTGGGAGCAGCCGTTGCAGAAGCCGCGGCAGGCGCATTGTTCGCAGTTTGGATGGTCGCAGACCGGTTCGTAGAGGTCTGCGTCTGGAATCTCCATGCCCAAGGCGTCGTGCAGACGGAATTGGATCGGCTTAACCATGAAGGACATCTGTGATTTCCATGCCATGCGGATCTGCAGTTCCTTGCCTGGCATGCGATAGGTCTTGCCGTCTTTGACAAAATTGGTGCCAGTTTCGAACCAGAGGAAATTCACGTGGTGGCGCATGCAGTCCGCACGGAGCAATTGCACCCATTCGAAACGGCATGGGCGGGCTCCGTCGTAGTTTTCACCGCCGGCGCTCACTTCTTCTATCTGGCCTGACGCAAGATAGCGATCCAGACTCACTTCGCCGATGAACGGCGCGACAACGACGCCTTTATGCTTGAACGGCAGATCCAGCAGAATCGGAACCCGTTCATCTGCACGACGTTGGTTCTCTGCTGTCACACTGAACATGACGTTGTCCCATCCGTCGCCCCAATTTTTTGGAAGATGGTCAGCAACGCGTTGAGGTCGTTTCGTTAACAGATAAAATACGACATCCGGGCGTTCACCGATGATGCGCCATGCGTCGTCGCGCCATTGATCCGCTTCTTCGAGAAAGAAATCGCTTGTCAGGCAGACGCGGATGTGTTCGCCGCTTTTGATTTTATAACCACCGTTGCGAGTACGTTGTAGCGGATAGTCGAAGTTGTTTGTTTTGTAGATTTTAGAGCCGTCTTGATCGCGCTGTTTATCCAGAAAAAACATATAGCAGTGCAGACAGCCTTCGCTGATCTTTTTGCAGCCATGCCATGGATTCCAGATATCGTGCATTGTGGGGAAGGGAAGGACTAAAACGACGAAAGGGACGAAAACGACGAGAGAAGCGCGTCCTGCGCGATTGTTTATGATGAGGCGGCATGCGTCGTGATATCGTCTGCCAGCGAATCAAGGCGTTTCTTGATTTCGCATTCCCAGACGACAATGACATGCCAGCCGGCCTCCTTCAGCGCAGCTTGCTCCTTTTTATCGCGCTCGACGTTGCGTTTGAATTTCTTTTCCCAGAATTCCACGTTGGATTTCGGCATTGTGGCGACTTTGCAACCTTCATGGCGATGCCAGAAGCAGCCGTTGATGAAAATCACCGTATGCCATTTAGGCAGAACGATATCGGGATGTCCGGGCAGTTTCGGCGAATGGAGACGATAGCGAAAGCCCAGCATGTGCAGATGATGACGCACGACCAATTCCGGCTTCGTGTTCTTTGACCGGATTTTGCTCATGGTTTCACTGCGCTTTTCTGGAGAGACGGTATCCATATTGTTGAAATTGTGATTGTGACAGGGCGACCAAACAATATAGCACGGCTATTTTTTCAAACCACGAACGGATACGAATATTTTGTGGTTTACTGAACAAAGCCAATAAAGACGCAGGTGTGTGGCTGGATTAGCTGGATGTCTGGATATTCTGGATATAAATCCCGTTTTTCTATCCCTTCCAGAATATCCAATAATTCCAGAATATCCAGAATAGCGAATTTCCCTCCATAAGCCGTGAGCCATAGGCCATAAGCACTGCCCGCAGGGCAGTTTTACATGCAGGCAAGATAAGCGCCAAGCATGCAGCCGAGAATGCCGGGGAAGTGTGCATGATGGCCGAGAGCGTGGCAGTTGGTGACGGGCAGACGGCCCGAAAGTCGCGACACACCAATGGTTTGGCGTGTTCCGTAGGCAGAGCCGATCGGCGGTGAAAAACGTTGGCTGGTCAACGGCGACGCTGAATCCATGACACGCAGATGACCGCGCAGGGCGGGGAAGGCATGGGCGATGTCGTCTAAAATGCTTTCCGTCACTTTCTCCTTGAATTCCAAATACTTCTGTTCGTGGCGGTAGGAGCTGTCGAACGGACCGCATTGTGCGAGGCAGTCTTCTAAAAACATCGTGCGGAAGGCCGTAAACGTTGTGCAACCATTTTGCGGATCATTGGAGGTGACGATGCCTGTGCTGTAGCTGGTGGCGTTCGGGAGGAGCATTTGGTTGATGTCGCTGTCGCGCAAGAAAAAAGTGAGCGTGTTTTCCATGTGGAGACCGTCGTCCAGACAGCCGCAAACGGTGAAGAAACTGCATGTCGGTTTGAGATTGCGGACGCGTCGTTTGATGCGGGCGGGCAGGTAGTTGTCTGGAAGCAAGGGGAGGAACGATTGCGGATTGATGGCGAAGAAAATATCATCGACCTCCAAACGCGTTTCATCGGAAAGAATTGCAGCTGTGCAGGTTGAAGAAGAAGACGAAAATTCGAGCGATTGGATGGTGGTGGCTGTGCGGATATCGACGCCGTATTTGGCGAATTCACGTTTGAAGGCGGTCAAGAATGCGTCGCCACCATGCTGGACAGCAGTCAGATGGCTGTCGAGATTATAGGAGCAACGGCAGTGGTAGGGGAAATCGGATTCGACGGGGGGGGTGCCGTGGCAGAGTGCCATGATTGGCAGGATCGCCTTCAGTTCAGGCGACTTAAGCGATAGGGAATCCAGATATTCTTGAACGGTGAGAGCATCGTATTCAGTCAGCATAGACATGAGGTCGGCTTGGTCAAAATGTTTGAAATCAAACATCGGCGTGGCATCGACGATTTCCTGCTCTGCGGCGTAGTATTTTCGAATGGCGGCTGCGTCCTGTGGAAAATGCATAGCGATGGATTCCGCAAGATCGGGCAGGCCTGTGGGTGGCAGGAAGATTCGTTTGTCTTGATTGGCGATGAAGACTTCTGTCTTTAAAGGAGCAGGCTTGACATCATCTTGAAAACCAAGGAGTTCAAGAAAGTCGGAAAGAATGCCGCCGAAGCCGCCTGTGAAATGGAAACCTGTATCGAAGCGCAAGCCGCCACGGTTGAAACGGTTGAGAAAACCACCGATATGCGGAAGTTTCTCGACTAGCGTGACTTGATGCCCCTTCTTTGCAAGAAGGAGAGTCGTAGTCAAGCCTGATATTCCAGAGCCAACGACTATAGTGTGCTTTGACATGGTGTTTTTTATAAGTTATTGGCAATAAATCAAATAACAAGGCCACCATTGACGGCTAGGACTTGCCCATGGATGTAGGTGGAATCTGGACCGGCAAGGAAGCTGACGGCGGCGGCGACTTCTTCGCATTTGCCGTAACGGTGGAGCGGAATCAACGGGAGGATTTTGTCCTGCGGCAGGTCTTTCGTCATATCGGTCTCGATAACGCCTGGAGCGACGGCATTTACGCGGATGCCTTTCTTTCCGATCTCGCGGGCGAGGGCTTTGACGGCGCCGATGAGAGCGGCTTTGGAAGCGGAGTAGTTGACTTGTCCCGCTTGACCGACTTGCCCAGAAGCGGAAGTGATGACGATGATGCGGCCACTACGGCGTGCGAGAAGTCCGAAGATGAACGGCTGGATGGTGTTATAGAAGCCGTTGAGGTTCGTGTCCATGACATCTGCCCATTCGTTTTGCTTCATGAACGCGAATAGATTGTCGCGTGCGATGCCTGCGTTATAGACGATGACGTCTGGAAGCTTTTCGCCTTCGAGATAGGGCCACAGAGCTGCTTTGGCGGCTTCCGCTTCTGTGACATCGAGCGGAAGAACGGTGAATGTTCGCTGATGATTCTGAACGAGTTGCGCTGTTTCGTCCGAATCCAGACCAGGCTTGCGGCAGGTGGCGATGATGTCGAATCCGTCTTGGGCAAGACGTTCGGAAATGGCGCGGCCGATGCCTTTGCAGCCGCCGATGATGAGTGCGGTTTTCATGAGTTGTTAGTGGTTAGTGGTTGCGTATACAACACGCAGCGGACACTGCGATTGAAGAGTTCGACAGTCATGATTTGACGGAGGGAGGAATCGGTTGCAAACATGTCGGAAATCGCTTCTTCCAGCAGATTTACGGATTCCGCGGCGATGTAGCGGACGGGGCCTTGGATGTGAAGTGCGATGGCGGCTTCGCAGACGGGAATGGACGGTAGCGTAGGAACGAAGAGGGAGGCGCGCCCGTTGTCGTGCCCGTGCGAGATGAAATCGTCCCAAAAGAGACGATTGTTAAGAGCGCAACCATCGCCATTTATGCCGATGAGTGCAGTGGCTTCCGGCGACCATTTATCACCGAGATTGGTGGCGCAGAGGATCGCGGCGAGTTGCGCAAGGCGGACGTTGTCCGCCGCGCGACGGAAATCCGCGAGATCGCCTTGAACGAAATCGGGGCTCTCGGTCATCAACTGTTTGAGTTGCTGAAGAGATTCGAACGCAATGGGTTGCGGACGGCTGGAAAGCGTCGCAGTCGATGAATCCAAATCAATGGTGGCGGTGCATGCGATCATGGTGTTATTTTGATTGGAGGAGGTTGGTGCTGTTGAGACCGCCGAAACCGACGTTCAGGGAGAGGACAAGATTGGATTGGAGCGGTTGCGGCTTCGTCGAAACGAAGCCTTCCGCGCCTTCGGCGGGTGTTGTGAGACCGGCCTGTGGCGGCAGTTGGCCATGTTTCAGAAATTGCAGCGCATAAACGATTTGCAGAACGCCTGTGGCACCGAGCGTGTGGCCTGTGTTGCCTTTGATGGAAATCAGAGGGCGCGGTGTGGCGAAGACGCGATTGAGAGCGGCGATTTCGGAAGCGTCATTGAAAATCGTGCCTGTGCCGTGGCCGATGATACAACCGATGTCATTGGGCGTGAGATGCGCATCATCAAGCGTGCGGTTGATGAGTGTGGCGAGCGTTTCACCAGTCAAATCCGGAGCGGTGATATGGGAAGCATCACATGATTCGAAGGCGGAAATCAATTCGCCAAGTGATTGACTGTCATCGTCTTGAGAAAGCAGAAGAGCTCCCGCGCCTTCGCCGAGCAGAAGGCCGTCTCGATTGGCGTCATACGGATGGGCGATGGTTTTCGAATAGGCGCGGAGAGAGGCAAAACCGCCTGTGACAAATTCGGACGTGATGTCTATACCGATGACAAGTGTGTATTTGCAATGGTTTAACGACAAGGCACGCATGGCCATGGCGGTGGCGGTTTGGCCGGAGGCGCAGGCGGCGGCCACGAGAATGGCGTCTTGGCAATGTGTCAACCGTTTGGCTTCTTGAAGAAGAAGGCCTGTGCAGTCTGGCTTTTCATCGGCGGCGGCCTGTTCGAGAATGTCGATGGCTCCAACGGTCGTGGCAAGATAGAGGCGCGTATTAGGCGGAAGCGCAGGCAGGCGTGAGCATATCCGCTGAATCAACGCAAAGGCGCGGGATTGGCCTTGCTCGGGCGTAAGACCGTCGATGACGCCCAGTTTCAAGTCCTTGTAATTGAAGTGGCCAGGAACGCGGAATGGTTGCGCCGCGGCGTAGAACGTCTTCGCTGCGTCTTGTGGCGTGTTGCCAGCGGCGGAGATGCCGTCTGCGTGTAGGATGTGTATAGTGTTCATGACAAAGCGATAGTATAAGGAAGGGGCTTTTGTGCGAGTGCGTTGGCCTGTTCGACAGGAAGACCGAAGATGCCGTCGTGCGAATCATTCGATTGCAGATTGACGGCGGCTGGCTCTGAGGACGGTTCGAGAAGGAAGACGGCGGCGGCTTCCTTCGGTTCAGATGGAAAATGCTCTGGATAGAGTGTTGGGAGGGATTGTGTTAGCAACGCATGTTCTTCTATTGCAAGAAGAAGGAGTTGTGGGCATAGATTGGCGGCAAGTAGCGTGTCTGCCAGTTTCAAGGCTTCGACAAGCGGTGATTCGAAGTTGGAGATGGCGAATGCAGGGCCTTTTAGGCCGAGAATCGTGCCGAGATAGGAGGCGACGGCGTTTTGGACGGAATGCGAGAATTTCGTCGGCAGTATCTGGTCTTCCGGATAATCGAGAATATCGTCCAGCATGGCGAAAACGGTTCGATGCGGACCGAAGGAAGACGTGACGATCAGTCCTGTATCTTCAGGAAGGAAAGACGGAAACTGTTCGGGGAACGTGAGTTTGATGGCCGTTGTGGCCAATGCCGTGAAATGGTCCGCTCGGCGCAGGCCGCATTGAGATTTCACGGCCTTGATATCCGCTTCCGCGAAGGTTTCGATGAAATTCTGCTGTTTGACGAGAAGCATAATGTCACGGTTGGTATTGGAGGACGAGTGCGGTATTGGAACCGCCGAACGCGAGGGAGGTGGAGAGGGCGGCATGCGCGTCATGGAGCGGACGGTTTTCGCGGAGCGGAGCGACTGGAAAGTCGTCAGGCTTCGTTTCAAAACGCGTGCTTTTGACGGCGAGCTGCCGTTCGAGCATGAGCAGCGTGAAAATCGCCTCAATGGCACCAGCGGCCCCAAGTGTATGGCCTGTAAGGGCTTTCGTGGACATGAATGGGACGGAATCGCCGAAGACGCGGCCGAAAACATGCGATTCGACGGCGTCGTTGGCTTCTGTTCCCGTGCCATGGGCATTGATGAACGCAATGTCGTTCGGTGAGAGATTCGCTTCCGCAAGTGCTTGTTTGATCGCTTTTTCCAAATCTTCGCCTTCTGGTTTCGGCTGGGTGATGTGGAAGGCATCCGCCCGTTTGCCGAAGCCGATGACGGAGAACGGCGAACACGTTTCGGGAAGGTTTGTCATGATGACGACGCCCGCAGCTTCGCCGAGATTAAGGCCTTTCCTATTGGCGTCAAAGGGTTTGCATGGTTCAGAGGAGCAGACGCCGAGCGCGTTGAAACCGTCCAGCGGAATTTTGTTCAGTTCGTCCGAACCGCCTGCGATGACGACATCGCAGATGTTCTGCTTCAGCCACAAATGGCCGATGCCGATGGCGTCCGCTCCGGAAGAACATGCGTTGGAGATGGTTATAGCGGGGCCGTGCAGGCCGAGACGGCGGCGGATATATTCGGCGGGATTGCCGTCGATGTAATTTTTTAATGGTTGGATGTCTGGCGTTTCGCCTTTGCGGAGCGTTGCATAGAACGGGACGCTGTTCAATTGGCAGGCGACCGTTGTGCCGATGGCGACACCGACGCGGAGCTTCCGTAAATCATTCATCGAGAGATTTGACTGGGCAATTGCTTCATCCAACGCGATGTTGAGAATCTGGCCTGTATAACCGCCTGGATAATCTGGAAGTGACGGTAAATCAGGGATTTCAAAAACTGGCAGGTTGAGTGATGTTTCGATTTTTGTTGGCGGATGAGGCAATACGGGCGTGTCGGCAAAAAGATTCTCCTTGGTCTGAAGGAGGTTTTTGCCGAGCGCGGAGATAATGCCGATGCCGATGATGGAAGAGGACATGTAAGTTGCGTTATTTCTGCTTATTAGCCTGAACGAAATCAGCCAGCGTGGCGAATGTGCGGAAGATTTCACGTTTGTTTTCGAATTCGCTCTGCTGGATGCCGAATTCGCGTTTCATAGCGATGACGATTTCGACGGCGTCGAGCGAATCGAGGCCGAGGCCTTGGCCGTCGCCGAAGAGCGGTTCGTCATCGATAATGTCTTCTGGCTTCATGTCTTCGAGTTGAAGCCATTCGATAAGCTTGGTTTTCAATAGGTTGCGGAATTGAGTGGTGTCTTCCATGGGAGTTCCGTTTGGGTTATGGTCAATGGATTTGATAGTGGAAAATTTGGTAGGGATATTGGTCGATCAGACGATTCAAAGCATCTTCATAAGGTTTTATAAATGGTTGGAGCTGTTCAGGTTTTGGTTTTCGTGGCAGATCGTAATCAAGTTGAATCTTCGATTCGAAGATGTAATCGATTCCGCCTGCGAGGCCCGTCATCATCGTGAAGACGGGAAAGATTGGTTTGTGGCAGCGCGCCGCCAGAAGCCATGGGGCCGCGGGAATGGAAACCGTCCGCCCATGCAGGGTGAGATGGAGGGCGTTTTCTGCGTCTGGCGGCAACCGATCTCCCATTATACAGACTATTTCATGTTTTTCAAGTGCGTTCATGCAATCTAACAGGCCGCCGAATGCGGCTTCGTTGCTGATGACGCTGATTTGCCTGCCTTTGAAGAGCTTGACGACAGCTTCGTTGACATTGGTCTGAATGAGTAGATGAACTGGCTTTTCAAGATTTTCCAGACGCGTGATGGTGGCCTGCCAACAGCCGACGTGGCTGAGCAAGAGGATAAAACCATTAGGGGCTTGCTGGATTAAATCGTTGGCGTTTTGACTGTTGATATCCAATACGTTAACATGATGGCCAGAGCGAATCCAATGGGCGAGAATCATGACTTGGCCTTGCGACACGCACATTTTGCAGAAATGCCAGCGTAGCTTCAACGGCGAGGCGTCTGGGAAACGGCTGCGCAAATAGGGGGCGGCCGCTTCGAAGGCCTGTTTGTCAAAAAGCGCATAGAACGGAGCGACGAACCAAACGAAAATACAGCAAAATTTGGGCCCGAAAAGCCGCAGACAGAGCAGGAAGAAACCGATGCCGAGTCGGTTTCCGCGTGTATCACTAAGATTTTTCGCTTTTTCCTGCATGATGTTTTACGACTTTTGAAGCCGTCTGGCTGTGACGTAAGTGATTAATCCAGAAAGGATTGCCGCGATGGGTGCGATGACGAGACTGCCGAGAAGCCATTCCCAAAAACGCAAGTGGAGTTCATGGACGATGGTTTGCATTGACGCTTCGCGCAGAAATGCACCATGGCGCATGAAGTAGCCGAGTTCGATGCAGAGGAATGGCGTGAACGGCGGCATGTAGAGGTTTTGGATGGCTAACGCCATGACTTTGTTCAAGTTAAGACGGATGCAGACATAGAGGATGACGAGCATGTGGCAGGAGATGAGCGGCAAAACGGCCAGAAACGAACTGACGCCCGCCGAAATGGCAAGCAGTTCAGGCGTCGCATTTTCCTTTAGCAGAAACAGGAAGAATTCCTTTGGATGTTTCCAAAGCGACGGCAGTTGCAGTTTCGGCTTGGGGACGATCCGTTTGTGCGGAAATAGCAGCAACCGACGTGTTACCAACATCGTATGAAGCAACGACAGACGAACGTTGTCTTTCCATGGATGGAAGTGCGAAACGCGCTGTTCAGGCGGTTCATAGGTGACGTGGATGGGTAGTTCGCGGAGTTGGAGACCGCCCCACAGTCCGCGTGTGAGAACTTCGATTTCAAAATTATAGCGTGTACAATGGAATTTCAGTTTCGAAAGCGGTTCGACGGGATATGCGCGGAAGCCGCTTTGCGTGTCCGCACAGGTGACGCCCGTTTCGAGTTTGATCCAGAAATTGGAGAATTTGCGTCCGAACTTGCTGGAATCAGGCACGTTGGGGCCATTGAAATCACGGACTCCGATGACGAGCAAATCACGATTCTGGCCTTCTTTTTCCAGCAGGTTGATGAAGGCCGGAATGTCATCAGGAGAATGCTGACCGTCTGCATCCAGCGTGATCATGTAATCGACGTGGCGTTCATGAAGGTCTTTCAACGCCGTCTGCAAGGCGACGCCTTTTCCGTAGTTCTGCGGATGACGGATGAGACGGATGTCGTTGGTTTTCAAGATATTGTTGAAGTCGTCTGGCAGGCGTGTACTGCCGTCATCAACGACGAGCACATGCGGATGCAGGCGTCGCGCTGCCAGCGCGACCTGCAAGACCGTGCGCTCGTTGTCATAGACTGGGATGACGACTGTACAATGCATAATGCTTAATGCTTAATGCTTAATTATTTATAGTTTTTTATTTCAATAATTTATATATAAATTAATTGACTGTGTTTATGTTTTTTGCAGAGCAGAATTGCTTCAAATCTTGCTCCAGTTCTTGCAAGCTCTGTTCGTGTTCCTCTTGGGCAAGGCGTGCACGATATAGCTCCAATTGTTGGGTACTAATCTCTTCTGCCAGTTTGTGGCTGATATTTCCTGCATTCTGAAGAAGTTCTCTTCCGTTGAATACCAGCAACATATCTAAACGTTTAATCCAATCGTCCATACACATAGCAATGTGCTGTTGCGCTTGGGCTTCGGCAAAAGCCAGATACTGTTCCACAAGAAGCCCAAGAGCTCTCATTTCTTCTTCGTTGAGATAGTTCTTGGCAGTCATGGCATCTTGTTTTGTGATGCGTCTTGGGTTCTTTTTGTCATATGATTGCATTCCCATAAACGGCAATTCTGCATTGGCGCGACGTACGACTAGTTCTGCAGCAGTCTGATTGCTGATGGCCCATAGCAACTTGTTCTGTATGATTTTGAAGAACTCAATGGTACGTTCATCTTTCGGGTTGTAGTCAATGCTAGTCGTATAGATGTCCTTGATTTTCTGATAGAAAACACGTTCCGACAGGCGAATTTCCCGTAACCGCTCTTGCAGTTCGTCAAAATACCGTAGATCTACGCCATTCTTCATTCGTTCATCGTTCAGAACAAAGCCTTTGCGAATATACTCCTTTAGTACATTGGTCGCCCATTGCCTAAATTGTGTCGCTCGACGGCTATTGACGCGGTATCCAACCGAAATGATGACATCTAGATTGTAGAATTTAAGAAGACGCTGCACTTGGCGATTGCCTTCCTGACGAACTTGTAAGAAATCCTTACAAGTTGCTTCTTCTAGCAATTCACCTTCATTGTAAATGTTTTTGATATGTAATGTGATGTTTTGTGGAACTACCTCAAACAATTCCGCCATCATAGCCTGAGTGAGCCAGACGGTCTCATCTTCAAATCGAACATCAATATGAAATTTCCCATCCTCTGATTCGAACATCAGCATCTGGGATTTTTGTATTTGTAATTCACCGTTCATTTTTTGTTTCCTTCATGAAATCGAAGATTGTCTGCTACTGTTCAAACGGTTTCAATAAGGAAAATATTTGAAATATATTTCTTTTAGTTTTTTAATTCTGTTTTTCTAGGAATTCACCATTTTTCCAGCGCTGCCAGACGGATTCGACGAGCGGCGGCGTGGTGACGAAGGGCGTGTGGTTGTAGGCGTCAAAAAGCATTTGGACCGTGTAGCCTGTTCCGGCTAGTTGGCCATTCTCTTTGATGATTTCGTAGTTGACGTTGATGCGGGCGCCGTCGCTCCAGACGAGTTCCGCGCGGATGGTGAAGATTTCATCGAGAATCAATGGCGCGAAGTAGTCGGCATGGAGTTGGACGATGGGAGCCCCAATGCCGTTTTCGCGATATAAGTCATACGTAAGACCAATCTTACGCATGAGTTCCGTGTGTGCCATTTCGAAGAATTCCGGATAATGTCCATGCCAGCCAATGGCGAGAGCATCGACTTCGCTGAAGGCGAGTCGATGCTGCACTTCGTGGACGATGGGCTGCGGATCGTCTGGCAGGGTGGTGAAATATTTTTTCTGACGGCGTTTAGGCATATTGGAATATCAATTTAAATTTGGAAGTGTTTTTCTGTTTGGGAGTTGAAAGATCCGCTTTCACGATTGCATCGTTAGCATTTTGAGTGATCGTGAACGTAAATGTCGCCGTATCGTTGGGCAATAACGGAGCTCGGCATTTCATGAGAGAAATCGTGGCGAGCTTCAGATCTTTATGTCCAAGTGCCATGTGCGCAAGGACTTCCACGGCGGATAGTTGGCAAACGGCGGGAACGACGGGATTGCCTGGAAAATGTCCGTCAAAGCCTGTGAACGCAGGATCAAACGTGATGGCGGCGGAATAGGAGCCGTCGTCATGACATTGGAAATCATGAATGCGTTTCAGCAGTTCGGATTGGATGATGGAATACGGCATGAAGAGTCAATTGGCAAGGGTAAACGTGAATCGGTAGTGCGATTGGAAGTTCTTATATACGATGGAGTTGAAGGTTCTTTTTTCTGGAAGCCATCCGTAATAGGCCGTTTGCCAGTGACGTCGTGGAAACGTGCCGTTTTTTAGCAAAACAAGCCGTAGTGGCGAACCTGCGTAGGACGTTTCGTTCGGTTTTTCTCCAAGCGGCGGCGGACAGGATGCCAGTCTATTTGGCGAAAACGGAAGGAAAACGTGGCAGAGATCATCGAACAACGTGTTGAAAAGACGTCGTTTGGCGATATCGGGAAAAACATCGGAGATGTATTTCTTCTCTTCTTTGAAATTCTTGCCGGAGACGGAAAAAAGCGTCACGCCGTTGGTGGCGGTGGCGACGGCACGGAGGGAGCCCGTCGCGGCATCTGTCTTGACGGCGAGAAGCATGGGGATGTCATACCATAAGACATGGATGGTCATTTTATACAGATTTTTTTTCGGCTCGTTCTGAAGTTTCTGGAAATCATTAATTTCCTGTGTGCGTTCGGTTTCGCTCAAATCACGCGGCGGGAACTTTTCTGGATGGAGCGACATGCAACCTGAAGAGAGTAGCAGAATGAGCGGAAGAATGAAACAGAAGAACTTATGTTTCAGGAAGGGAAGGATTTGCACAAGAGATGGAATGACAAAGAGGGCGGTGGATGCTGTCAGCAAGATACCAAATGACAGGACGAGGCCTGTGCTGAACATGACAGGATGCTTGGAAGCGAGCAGGGCCCCCGTCGTAAGAATCGTGGTCAGAGCGGATAGCAGCATGGCGGTCGGGATGGATGATGATGGTTGCCGCGCATGATGCAGGGCGAAAATACCGTAGTCGATGACAAGCCCTGTCAGCATGACGATACTGAAGAGATTGACGAGATTGAGTTTGAAGCCACAAGCGGCGGCCAATCCGAGGCCCCAGAGGATGGCGGTGGAACCAGGCAGGAGGATAAGCAGGATTTGCATGGGAGAGCGGAAGGCGCACAAAAGGCAGAAAATCAGAAGCGGTATGATAATGATGACGGTTTTGGTGAAGCGTGGGCGAGTGTCTATTGCGACGGCAAGACGAAAGACGTCAGAAGAAAGTAGGGCGGCGTTTTTGGGTAAAATCGGAAGTATTTTATCTACAAATATTTGTAAATCATTATCAACAAACTTTGGAAGAAACATGATGGCAGTTGTGGAGTCTGGATAGTCGCGGATGAGATGTTTGTGAATCATCTGGATGAGCGGCGGTGGCGGTGTCTTGAGGCCTGTGGCGATGGTTTGGTTGATGGATTTGAAGAAGCCGTCGAAAAATGCTGGTGGAAGTTTGGCTTTCTGACATTCACTGCGTATCTCAAGTTGAAGATTCTGAAGGCGTTGTGTTGTTTGTGGCGTCGTCCAAGTGTCCAGATGGCGTTGACGTGCCGTCATGGAAGGCCATAGGGAGGACGGCGAGAAGCCATTATTTCCCAAATGGTTGTTCATGATGTCATCGCATGTGTCGAGTGCGTTATCATGGCTGTCTGCAGTGACAACCATCATGGTTCCAGCATCTTGTGAACGCCAGCGGTTTTGAAGTTCCTCCTCTTGGCGGAACGTTTCAGCGGAACTGCCGTCCATGGATTGGAGGGATAAATTGAACCGGAATTTGGGAATGACGATGACGGCGGCGATGGTAATGATAAGCCAAATAAGGCTGATGATGGCGGCCAACGGTTTGGATGGACGGAAGTCCGCGATATGGATCGTGACTGGACGGCGTGGCTTCAGAATTGTCGGTAGTAACGTAAAGGAAAGGAATAGGTTAAGGATAAGCGTCAAGGCGGCGAAAAGGCCCATTTGGCGATAGGCGACGATGCCTGTCGCAAGCAATACGAGAAATGACGCGGCGGATGTGATGACGCTAAGGGCGAGCGGAAGTTGGATGCCGGCCAGACGGCGGATGCGCATGCGTCCCGCGTAGGCCGTGTAGATGTGGATGCCTTGATCGACGGCCAGTCCCGCGATACCGCCACAAATTCCTAATACAAAGAAACATAGGCTGTGGAAGCAGAGGGCGAGAAGGCCCGTGACGATGATTGAGGCGATGACTGGCATGAGGGGAATGACGATAATGCCCATAAAATCAAAGGATTGCGACGACTGGCGTTCCGTGAAGAAGAACCATGCTGTGACCAATGCGATCAAGGCGATGATGGAGAGCAATGAAACGGCGAGAATGTCCCGTTTGACGGCACGTTCGTTTTCCAGATTGTGATTCAAGGGGGAGACGATGGTTGCCGTGACGTCTGGAAGATGTTGGTGGACAGTGAATTCAATGCTAAAAAACAGTGTGGCGATGTCGCCAGAGGACGGTGCTTCGGGGAAGTCTGCGTTGATGAGAATCAGTACGCGTTGCGCGTCTGCATCCGTCAAGAATGGATACAGCGACGAAACGTTGTAGCCGCCGAGGCTACGGAAACGTTCGAGCAGACGGTAGTATGGAAGGCGGAAGCCAAAAGGATCGGCCCGTTGGTCTGCAATGGGCGTGCCCGGCAGGGCAAGCGCCTTGCGAATGGTCATGACGGCTTCCGCCGGTGAGGCGTTGTCAAGAATGGAAGCATCTGCAATCAAAGGAAGTGCGGCGATGAGCGATGCCATAACATCCGTGTTTTCCGGCATAAAGCGGAAATCAACGGATTCGACATAGCGCTGTTTTCGAAGAGCTTCAACCAATTCGTCCAATTTTGGCAGAAGCGGCGGCGCACCATTGGGAATACCTGTATCTAATTCCAATTGAATGGATTGCGTGAGGCGACTTGACTGCATGACGCGATACATGTTGCCAGATATGGAATTATTCGGAAACATGTACGCTAAATCATTGGTGTAGTTTCCTTTGATTGCCGCCCCAATCGCCGCGCAGAGAAGCAGGGCAACGGCGATCCACAGTTGCCTGCGATGTCTGAGTGCGAAGATGAGAAGACGGACGGCCATGGTTGGTGATTGGGAGGGGCCCGCTCCTGCGGGACCGGTGGTTGTGGTTATGGAATTTGGAATGTTTTTTCAGGAATCGTCTGATTGTTGACGACATTTTCGAATTCAAGCGTGATGAGATCGTCTGTCTTCTCACGGAAAACGACTTTTTCAACGGTGTTAAATGTTGAACTGAAATGGATTGTGATTTCCTTGAAGAACATCTGGATGGCGGTGGCGAGCGGCGTGAGCTTAATGGAATGGTCATCGACGACGTCTATGGTGAAATCTTGTTTCAACGCGAGAAGATCGCCGTTCATCCATTGTGATTGAAGCTTGAAAATCAATTGGATCCACGGATATTTGTCCGCCGCGAGAGTCGTTGTCTTTTTCGTTTCACCATCCCAGAATTTCATGCCCTGCGGCGTGATGAGACAGATGGAATGGAGTGGCTTCGTCGTGATCCATGCGAGACGGCTGCCTGCCTCCTGAGCGAATTCTCCATTGATAACCATGTCGAAATCAAGGTCTTCCAGATGGCGAGTTTGTGTGAAATCGGCCTGTACAGATTTGTTCTGCGCAAGCGGCTTGAGCTTTTCGGCGAATTTCTCCAAAGAAGGCGCGCTGAAGACGGGAACGATTAACAGAAAAGATAATATAATGATTACAAGATGCATACGCTGATTTCTCCTTGTGCGCAGAGTGTATTGTTGGCGGTTTGGATGTCAAATGTGATGACGCCCCAATTTTCGACGGGGGATTCTTCTTTTAGATTGATGACGATGTCGTCGTTGACATGGATGTCATGGAAGAATTGGATGTCCCGCGCGAGAGCCAGAAAGCCTTGGGCGACAACGCCGTTGTTGCGGCATGTGTTGATGGCGGCGGTGGCCTGCCCGACGAGTTCCGGAACGACCGTGCGGTCGAGAACGCCGTCGGAATTCAGAAAACGATTGTCCGGGCTGATATGCGCCGTGGCGCGGCCGTTGGGCCTGATTTCCAAGATGGAATCGATCATGGCCATCGGCGGTTTGTGCGGCAGAAACTGTGCGGCTGGGATAGGGGCGCTATTCATAAAACGTTATCGTAAATCATAGAAACGGAGCGGCTTGCGGGTGGAGCCGAAAACCTTCTTGTGGGCCTCTTGCGGCGTGACGGTATGCAGACGGACGTTGACGCGCGTCTTGGCGATAAGCTTTTCGCGAATATGATTGGATTCCATATCTCCTTCTCTGAAAGAGATATACAAATCAATTTCGTCGGAAAGAGCCGTGCCGGAGACTTCCATATAGAAATTATCGACGGCGTCGATTTGTTCGAGAACATTGAAGAAACTGGCGGGATAGAGCGTTGTGCCTTTCACTTTGAGCATCTGTGCTTTACGTGCGAAAATCGGGCCGAGGCGCGGCGTGTGGCGGCCGCATGGACATGGTTCGGGAATGATGAAACTCAAATCGCCTGTACGGAAACGGATGAGCGGCATGCCTTGGACTTGCAACGGCGTGACGACGACTTCTCCGACTTCGCCGGGTGGCAACGGATTTCCTTGTTCATCAATGATTTCCACCAATCCGAGATCCGCTGGCGGATGGCCGCCGCGACGTTCCTTGCATTCCATGAAACTCGTGACCATTTCGGACGAAGCATAGGTGGAATAGACGCAGCCCGGCCAGAAGTTTTCAAGCTTCTGTGCAAGCGGCGTGCGTTGCATCTCCTTGGAATACAATGGTTCACCAATGCAGAGGATATGTTTGATGGAGGATATGTCAATGGCGTTGTCCGTCAAAAATTGGCCGAGTTTGGCGATAAACGACGGGACGCCGACGATGGCCGTCACTTTGTTGTTCTGGATGATATCCGCATGACTTTCCAACGTGTTGAGCCCGTTGCGGATAACGGCACCGCCGAGCAGGACGACGCCAGTCGAATAGGCGAGGCCCGCGATGAAACAGCGATCGAGCGTGCAAGTGATGAGGGCGATGTCCTCCGCGTTCATGCCGGTGGATTTGAAGCCGACAGCATCGTTGTAACCAAGGCGATGGACGTCATTAAAGGTATAGACAATCTTGCATGGACGGCCCGTCGTGCCGCTTGTGAAGACGATATCGGAAATGTCGCGTTGTGGAACGGCGATGAAATCTTCATTGCGTTCATGGACATCATGTTTGGAAGTCAGCGGAAGATCTTTCAAATCGTCAAGCGTGAGCGGACGGTTCGGCAGATGGGCGAGCTTTTCGCGATAGAACGGCGAATGGAGCTTGCAATGCTGGACATGCTCGTTGAGGAGGCGTTCCTGCTCGCGGCGGATGACGTCCGGCGGCTGCATGGAGAGTTCATAATTCAAATTGAATGTTGACATGGCGGTGTTTGCGGGGCTGTGGTGGTTGGAAGATGGTTCAACGGCTGTCCAGTTCCGCGTCCAGCCGTTGGTTTTCCTGCTGGATCATGTCATGGACTCTTTTCTTAAACACGAAGGCGGAGGGAAAGTTCCGATACGTTTCCGGCATGATTGGCGGAAGTCGTTTGACGATGATTCCCTTGGACTTGTGAAAATGGAAACTGCGGTCTGGAAAGCGTTCGTTTCCGGCGATGCAGCATGGATAGACGGGAATGCCGAGCTCCATGGCGAGCCGGAAGATTCCGCTGTGGAAGCTGTTCATGTTGCGCGAGCCTGAACGTGTGCCTTCCGGAAAGGCGATGACGTTTACGTTATTGTCTATCAAGCTTTTAAAGAGTTTTGGATACTCTTCCAACGGGATTTTCGTGGAATCCAGATAGCCTGCCAATCGCGCGTTGTAGCCAAAGAACGGTAGTTTCATCGGCCAGCCGTTGACGATTTGGACGGCTTCGACGCCGAAAAGAGCCATGAGAAACGCATCTGTTCCAGCCCGATGATTACAGACGTAAATACCTGGCGGCGTGTTTGTTCCGGCTTCGTCTCGATAGTCGATGCGGATGAATGGACGCAGCCCGAGATGGATGACGGCGCGTCCGAGATTCAAGACGATGAACGAACGCATGCAATGTTCCCGCAAATCTTTTGGCAGGAATAAGATGCATAGGTAGGGAATCAGAACGACCGCGCTGTACAGGGCAATGCTGATTGCCATCGAGATGAAGACGAGAATCGTAAGCACGATTGGATTGAAGGTGGTTGGGAATTACTTCTCAAGCTTTTCGATGACTTCCGGATGCTCGGCGATGATTTTCTCGACGAGGTCGTAAACATCTTGGAGCGTGCGTATTTGGAGCAGATCCTTATTGTCGCGAAGCGGAATCTGGAAGGTATGCTGGAGGCCGGTGATCAGATCGACGATGTCCAGACTGTCGAGTTCAAGGTCTTCGAAGATTTTCTTTTCGGGCGTCAAATCCTGTGAATCTAGCTCGAATTTGTCAACGAAAATCTTGTTGATTAGCTGAATGATTTTGTCTCGGTTCATGTGTTAGCAGTTGGTAATTAGATACGACGGATGATCAAAGCCGCATTGACGCCGCCGAAGGCGATGCAGTTTTTGAGAACGGTTCTGATAGGCTTTTTCAAGGGGGCGGTTGGCAGATTGAGCGTAGCGCATTCTTCTGACGGCGTTTCAAGATTGAAATTCGGAAGGATGACGCCATGCTTCATCATTTCAATGACAACGGACAATTCGAGGGCTCCTGACGCGCCAAGCGTATGGCCGAGCTGTCCTTTCAGGCTGGAGACGGGAACGTCTCCGCCGAAGACGTTTGCGATGGCGATGGCCTCTTCGCGGTCGCCTGCGACCGTGCTGGTCGCATGGGCGGAAACATAGTCGATATCCTGTGGCGACAGCCCTGCGTCTTCCAACGCGAGTTGCATACACCGTTCGATGGAGACGTGGTCCGACTGGCTGATTTGGGCACCCGTGCAGTTGGTGGCGTAGCCGATGATTTCCGCAAGTGGCTGGGCTCCTCTGGCTTGCGCATGCTCCAACGTTTCGATGAAAAGCATTCCCGCGCCGTCGCCGCAGACGAGTCCGCAACGTTTGGCGTCAAACGGCCGCGACAACTGTTGGATAGGAACGTTTGGTTCTTCGGCGAGAGCGTGGAGGAGGCGGAAGGATTCGATGACGACGGGGGCCGTTTCGTCACTGCCGCCTGCGATGAAGGCATCCTGCTTGCCGAGAAGGATTTGCTCATAGGCGAGCCCAATGGACTGCAAGGAAGAAGCACAGGCCGAGCAGGGAGCTAGCTGTATTCCGTTGATACCAAAGTAATTGGCGATATTGAACGCGGATGAATGCGAAACGATTCTGAAAAAATGGCAGGCGGACAAATCGTAGAAGACCTTGTTGACGAGTGCGGCCGCCGCCTCATAAGTTTCTGAAGACGAACCCAATGTGGAGCTGGCAATGCAGCCAGTCCGCCCGCTGGTCAACAATTCGGAGGAGGCATTGGCCTCTTTCAGGGCGTTTTGGGCGGCAAGCGTCGCGTAAAGTGCAGCTGGCCCCATGGAACGGCGGTGGTGGCGGCTGATGGATTTGGCGACTTCCTGCGGGAGTTCGACGGCGGATGCAATAGCCATTTTGGTGGTCTGCATCTTTTCGATCCAGTCCGGACGCTCCTTGACGGCGGATTTGCCGTCAAGGAGCGATTGGAAGAGCTCCTGCCGACTGTAGCCCAAGGCGCTGGTCACGCCGGCTCCTGTTATGACGATGCGTCGTTTCATGTTGAATCAGTTGACTTTGAGTATTCCTTTGCCAACAAGTTTCAGGACGAGAGCCTGGTGTTCAGGATACCACTCGAAGGGGATCGCCTTGCCGTTCCATGTGGCGTTTGCGGGCTTCAATGGGATGCCGGAGACGAGTACTTCCGTCTTGTCTTGCGGCCACAGCTGTAGCTCCGCGCTGAAGTTGGAAGCGTCTCCATTGATGTGGCTTGCGGAGCCAAGCAAATGGATGAGGCTGCCCGTGCAGATTGGGAACTTGCCGAAGATGTTGCCACGGTTGTAGGCTTCCGCAAGACCATTCTGGACAGTGCCTGGATTGATGGCAGGGCCGTCGCTTTGTTGCGGGTTGATGATAAAGTAGTCCGGCAGAAGACCTTGACGATCTTTATCATCCAGCTGGAAGCTCTCCTGCAGGCCCGTGATGGTGATGCCTGTCGCGACTTTCTGCCAGAAAGTGCGTTCGTTCGTGTCTTTCAGGAGGTTGCTGTAGAACAGGAGGCTGTTTCTGTAAACAAGGCCGCACCATTGGACGGGCTGGCCGATCCAATAGGGTGCCTGCCAGTTGGTGGCGCCCATGACAGCGATTGTCGCGTAGCGGCCAATGGGACCGTAGTCCAAGGCGGGATCGACGAGATAGATGAAGAGGAGGCCCGTCGTCGCCCAGTATTCGGCCTCTTCGAGATAGCGTTCATCACCGCTGATGGCGTAGGCGGCCGCCGCAATGTCGAGCATATAGGCGGAGCCGAGAATATCTGGCGTGTGGAGAGGGACTTCCCACGTCTGAGCGCCGCGCGGCGCGTCGTCTTTATAGAGTTTCAGGATTTTGTCCGCCTTGAGGAGGAAATCGCGGCGGAGCTCCGGATTGCCGTCCGCCAGAACGGTGCCGACGGCGTTGGAGATATTGGCGGCGGTGAGGCCGTTGGCGTGGTCTGCCCAATGGGTGGTACCATAGTCAGGTCTCGGCGGCTTGTAGGGGGTGAACTTGACGCTGCCGTCCTCGCGAACTCTTTTCAGGGAAGCGTTCGACGCTTTCAGGTAGCCGTCCAGCCATTCTTTTGTACGGTTGAAATAGAGATAAGCGTAGATGGTTTGGCGGCCATGGGAGACGCCGCTGTGGATGTGGTTGCCTTTCTTGTAGAAGTTTGCGACTTCTGAAAGGCGTTTATTGGAACGTTTGACGATGTCTTTGTTGGCGGATGTGCGGGCGATCCAGTTCAGGCAAAGGAGCGCGTCCGTCGCAGGCTGCGGCCCGAAGTTGTTGCCCCATACGGCATGGCGCCATTTGTTGTCAACATATAACTTTGAATCAAGCCAGCCATGGGCGAGAAGCGTGATAGCGGACTGGAAGCCGCGCTTATACGTCGGAACGGACGGCAACGGATTCTGGTCAACATACTTTTTCACGGCGGGAATGACGCTGCCGCCTTTGCCCGCGCTGATAACCTGCGTCATGGAATGAACCGTGTCCGCCTTCCAGAAGAGCGGTTGATAGACATTTAGATTGTTTTCGATGCGCCCTTCACGAACGCTTGGCGACCAGAGGGCGAAGAGGCTGGCACCGGATTTGAACTGCCTGTCCGGCGTGTCGAAAATGGCGGCCGGATAGTCGTAATAGTTCCAAGAGAGGGACAGCCATGTCTTTTCAGGGCTGACGATGGCCATCATCGGGAAGCAGAGTTTGTAATGATTGACGAGCAGGCGATTCGCCTTGTCGCCGCGAACATCCAGTTCGTTGGAGGAGGGTTCATCCTGAAGATATTCAATGCCGGGCAGCGTGGCTTGCAGTTTATGTTCGCCGAAGGAGCCGAGGCCGGGGAAGAGGGTAATCCATGGGAAATGACCGACTTCGCGATCTTGATCGACCATTGCGCTGGTGGTGATTTCAATGGAATTGCCGTTCAACGGTTTGAACTTGCGGATAATGATCCATTTGCCGCCGTCCGGATCCTTCATTTTCAAGACGGCTTTCAATTCATGGGCGGTCGCCGTGACTTTTGTCGGCGAAGCCTTCAGTGACAGCGCCTTACCGTTTTCGCCAGACAAAATGGCAAGCTCTGGATTGGAATGGCCGCAGGCGAGGCGTTCGCCCGCGTATTCGACGACATACGCGTCCCAAATGGCCGGATCATGGCGGACGACTAGCTTGCCAGAGGCTATTTTCGGCGCGTCTTTGGCGACATTGATGGATGTGACGGGTTTCGACTCAAAATTATACAGCGTAGGGATCGGCGTGAGCTTGATGGTGGCGATCGTGATGCCGCCGCCGCGGTTCGTGGGGTCGATGCGGAGCCGTGCGCCATCTGGCTGTTTGGGAATCATGACGCGTTCGGTCTGCCATGCGTTATTGTTGTTGGATTTGACGGTGACGGCGTCCTGCGCACGGAAGCCACGGCCGTAGAAGATTTCGACGGATTGCGAACCGTACCCTTTGAAGGTGATATCAAGATACATCTGGCTGAAATCGCCCTGCGGCCAGTTATGAAGCGCAGGACCTTCAATCCACGGATCCTCCACATCTGGCTTGCATACGACCACTAGGCCTTCTGAAGATCCTTTCACGGATTCGACGTTGACGTTGCCGATGTAGCCGTTTGTCTTGCCGTTTTTGAAATCCAGAAGCGTGATGGTTTCCGCGGCTGTCGCGGTAAAAAGACAACTTGTCATCAAAGCCAGAAGCAATCGTGTCATGTATCCTCCAAAGATGCAATATCTGTCATGCCATTATAAACATTAATGTAAAGAGACTAACTTATCCTGTTGTTGATAAAGTTCAAATCAATATCACAAGATAACAAGCAAAAAGCAGTCCAAAATCATGAAAAACTGGAGATGCTCCATGACGTTTTTCCATTGAATTCAATAAAAATGGGTGATTTCCTTTTTGGGTTAAATATTGATGAAGATGAATGAAAAATCGTGTTCAGGGAAAAATAAAAGGTCTTTTGGGCGTTTATTGAGTATCATGAAAATCAAAATATCCTGCGGAAACAGCCATTCCGCTGAATGCGTGTCTGCTGAAAGAAAAAGGAGATGTTAAGATGAGACAAACCATTCCTATGCTGATTCTTATGATTTTATGGACGGTGACTGGCACCATGGCGCAACCGCAACATGGCGGGGAGAAGCCACGCTCTCGGCATGACGGTGGTCATGGCCCGGGCGTCCCTGGTGGGCCTGCTCCTTTCAGTCCTGGTGGTCCTGCTCCGGGCGGTCCTGCTCCTTTTGGCCCTGGTGGTCCAGGCGGAGCACGTCAATCAGTGACGGGAAGCGCCGTGGAGGTCTTCTCCGGTTCGAAAGCATCATGCGCATTGCCGTCGTTGCAGGTTCAGGCCACGACGACAAACGAGTCTGCCGTGCATGTCAAAAACGGCGCGATTTGCAGTGTCGCGCAGGTGGCGATCCAGAAGACTGGCAATACGTCATCTGAGGAATCAAGCAATTTCAATGGTCTGAATGCGGCGATCGGTGTATGGAAAGGCTCCAAGATGACCATCGATGGCGGCAACATCCAGACGAACGGCGACGGTGCCAATGCCATTTTTGCCTGGGGACCGGACGCTCAAGTGGAAGTTAGCAAAGTCTTGATTCGCACGACGGCCAATTCATCACGCGGTTTGGACGCGACTTATGGAGGGACCATCAAAGGACGCAATTTGACCATTGAGACGAAAGGTGCGCATTGTGCCAATCTGGCGACTGATCGCGGCGGCGGCCATGTCCATGTGGAGAATGTCCGCGGGACGACGGCTGGCGACGGTTCGCCTGGCATCTACTCCACGGGGGACATCCGTGCCGTCAATAGTCGGTTCGAAGCATTTGGTTCGGAAGCGGCCGTCATTGAAGGGAAGAATACCATACATGTGACGAATTGCGAACTGATTGGCCATCGTCTTTGCGGAGCGATGCTCTATCAGAGCTTTTCTGGAGATGCGGAGGTCGGAACGAGTCTTTTCAACATGAACGGCGGTTCGTTGGACGCTCGGAAAGGGCCTGTATTTTTTGTGACAAATACGAAGGCTGTTGTCAAAGTGAAGAACGCAACCTTGCGCTCCGCAGACAGTGTTTTGGCGAAAGCGGCTGTCGCAAGATGGGGGCGAAGCGGAATGAACGGCGGTCATCTTGTGTTGTCGGCGGAGGAACAGCAATTGAATGGGGCGGTGGAAGTCGATGACATCAGCAGCATTACGTTGAATCTTGAACATGGGGCTGTCTTCAACGGTAGCACCAACGCGACTGGCGGAGCGGGCAAGGTCAATCTGATGCTTGCCGACGGTAGCCGTTGGAATGTCACGGGAACCTCCTATATTGATCAGATAGCCTGCCCAGAGGCGAATTTGAACACGCTTGTGCAACGCATCCAAAGCAATGGCCATACCATCTATTACAGAAAGACGCAAGGCGCATTGGACGGACGGACATTCAAGTTGCCTGACGGCGGAAAACTGGTGTATGCGGAAGCTCCGCAGGCCAAGATTCCAGCCACGGTTGAACAGATGCACCATCAGCCGCCGCGTCCGCCGCGTCCGTGACAAAAACGCCTGGCAAATATTATTCTGTCAATAAAAAGGCAGTCATAAAAAGTCAGCGGATGCCGTCAAGTTTTCACAAAACTCATGATGGCATCCGCTGATTTTTTATGTAGTTGTGTATAGATGTGCAGCTTTCAGTCGGCAGGCTGGACTTTTGGATAGAAGGCATAGTTTCTGTAATCAACGCATTCAAGAACGACGCCGTCCGCCTGCACATCCCGTGTGATGTCCAGAAGTTTTTGGGCGATTTCACGATTGGTAAGCTTCGTTATTTCTTGGTATTCATGAAGACCTTTGCGGGTGAAATTGTAGGCCTGCACAGGGAAGAAAACTTGGCATTTTCCACGGCAGAAGTCCATGATTTCACGATAATTCGCTTGAGTGCTGCCAAACGGGTCCTTTCGATTCCAGTTGACGGCCATGACGACGAGTCCGTCGATAAGCCCTTCATTGACGAAGCGTTTCCAATCGATGCCGCGTGTAATGAGCGGGTCGTCATAATCGGGCCTGTCCTGCGCAAGAGAAACTCCTAGTAGCAGGCGGACTTTGCGTGGTTGCGCGTCCAATTTCGCGCGCATCTGTTTGAAATAGTTATGGACGGTTTCAGCGATAAATGCGCACCATTTCGGATCGCCGGCGTTTTTCAATGGCGGCGTGTGGAAAGTTTCTTCCCAACGTTTTAGTTCCGGAGCGACATATTCGTAGGCGGGGGACCAACCGCCGCTACGCCATGTGTCGATGAAGATGGTTTCCGCTCCGCGCACAAGTAGTTCATCCAGAATACGCAGCTTATGGGCGACGACTTCCGGATAGGCGAGGCTTGTGCGGCCGGACCATGGCGTGCCGCTGGCGTCAACGCCCCAATATTGCGGATGCTCGAGATTCCATGCGCCGAATGTCCAGCCCATCCAATGCGTCTCTTCAAACGGCCAATGGACGCCTGGCTTGAGGCCGCGTGATTTCACGACAGCGAGCATGTGGCGGATGATGTCCGGCTCCGCTTCATTGTAGCGAACCCAGCCATGAATTTCGCTTTCATTTTGGATGGAACGGCGTTTGTCTATTGGCGCGACGGTTTTCGGAAACGACTCCTCTTTGCTTTGATAGCGCATGACGGAGCCGGAGCATGGACGCCAGAGAATGGTCGTGGGATTCGTCTGTTCAACAACATGGTCAAGAATCTTTTCACAACCTTCGGCTGTTTCCGAATCGAAAAGGAATTTTGTTTTGTCTGCTGGATTTCGGACTCCCGCAAAGTCATAATGGTCAACAAGCGCCAAGATTTCCAACGGCTTGGAATTCTGTTGGGCGATGACGGCGTTGCAAGCCAGTAGGGCGGTGAGAAGACCAGTGGAAAAAGTGTGTTTCATGATATCCATATCGTTGGGAATACGTGATTAATGGTCTTGTTCGTTGAAGATTTCGTCCAGATGGAGTGGCCGCGGCATATTGCTTGGATAACCGAGGCCGCATTCGAATGCAGAAACAGTGCCGTGGAGATGGAAAGCACCACCACTACTGCCGATGACGAGTTTTTCAGCCTGTCCGAGAGTGACGGATTTTGTCTGCTGGGTGACCAGTGGAGGCTGACCGTCTATGGACATCCGCATAGTGCCATTCGTTTCATGGACGGCAACAACATGATATTCATGATTCAGCTGTAGTTTGTTGATGCTGAAAAGTCCTAGATACTGTTTTGCAGGGGACCGAGAAGCAAATGCAAGTTTCTGATCTGGCGTGACATGGAACTGCCATGCGAGATAGAATCCTGGATAGAAGCAACCGCAGATGACCTGTGATTCTTTGGTGAATTCACGAATGATGAAGGTGGCTTTTAGATAAAAAGTATTGTCTCCAAAGTCCAGTCGTGGCGGTTTATTGAAGGCATAAAATCCGTCTTTGACGGTTGTTGCAATGATTCGTTCGCCGTCTGAATTGACGATGGCGGGGGATTGCGGATTGGTCAAATCAAGCCTTTGTGCGAGACGCGGCTTTACATCGTCATGCTGTTGAGGCGGCAATGGATTTGGTACGAGTTCGGTCAAATCGATTTGATAGAGTTTATAAAGCCCTGATGAATTGTTTTCAAAAACGATGGCTTTGCCGTCAGGAGTCCAGACTGGATTCTTGGAATTGCCCGAACCTGTGTCAAGTCGTGTAAATCGTTTGGCACGAGGTTCAAAGATATAGATTCCCCAACCCAAATCACCATTTTTGTAGCCTGTGCAGGCGATGAATTGGCCGTCTGGAGACCACTTGGGAGAATAGCAACTCATATTGACATCTGAAAGTGGCGCATTTTTAGTCAAATCGCTTGTTCGGGCAACGATAAGTCGCCAATTGCTATAGGTGCCTTTTATTTGTGACCAACAGATGTATTTACCGTCATTGGAAATCGTTGGAGATGCGATGGCATCAAAATTTCCGCCGCTGGTGAAGGCAAATTCTGTTACAGGAGCTGATATATTTTGCAAATTGATCATTGCCAGATGGGAACCGTCTCCAATTTTTGCGCGATTTCGGGAGGTCGCGAACCAAAGAGTGTGTCCATCAGGTGCGACGGTTGGCGTGAAATCACGCCAATGGCCTGTCGTCAGGCGAGTTGTGATTCCTTCTTTCGAAAGAAGATAGAGGTTGCAACCGTCCTGTGAACGGGATTCAATGGCTTGGGTGGAAGTCTGGTTGGGATTGATGGCGGCATAGACGAGATTGCCGTCTGGCGTCCAGGCCGGATGAATCGCATGGCCGGGAGGTGTGGCGACGTTGCGGAGCGAACCGTCTGATGAAAGAATCTTCAGGCGGTTGAAGCCGTCTGCGTCCGACTGGAAGGCGATGTCGCCATTGGCGGCGACGGCTGGCTCCGTGTCATTTCCGACGCCAAATGTAAGTTGTTTTGGGGACGTATGTTGAAGCCATGAGACGTCTGCCGCGTGAAGCGGTGTCAGCATGCAGAGCGCAAGGCAACCGAAGAAAAAGGAGTGGCGTTGGTTCATGGCGCAGAGGAAAGGGACAAAAGGGACGAATGGAACGAAAGAGACGAAAGGGATGATTTGCTGAAAGCCAATTGTAAACATGCGTTTCGGCATCCATGAAAGATGCCGAAGCGCATATGTCATGCGGCTAAAAAAGCCTTACTGGACGTCTTCCGCGAGTTCGACGGTGTCGTCTTCGCTCATTTCGTCATCGTCCGGCTGGCCTTGCATGGGGATGCCTTTGTTGGCAGCCAGTTTCTCTTGGATTTTCGCGAGCAGTTTGGCTTCGAGAGCGGGATCCTGCTCGATAGCTTTCTTGGTTTGTTCACGGCCTTGGGCGATCTGGATGTCGTCCATGGCGAACCATGAGCCGCGCTTTTCAAGCAACTTCATGTCGAGCGCGACGTCCATCAGGGAACCTGCGCGGGAGATGCCTTCGGAGTACATGATGTCGAATTCGCATTCCTGGAAAGGCGGCGCGAGTTTGTTCTTGACGACTTTCACCTTCACGCGGCTGCCGGCGGCGACGCCGTCTGCGCCTTTGATCGTGGCGATGCGGCGGATGTCCAGACGGATGGACGCGTAGAACTTAAGGGCACGGCCACCGGTCGTGGTTTCCGGATTGCCGAACATCACGCCGATCTTCTCACGAATTTGGTTCGTGAAGATGACGCATGTGTTGGATTTGGAGATGATGGCGGTCAATTTGCGGAGGGCCTGCGATATCAGGCGGGCCTGCAGACCGACATGGCTGTCTCCCATCTGGCCTTCGATTTCCGCACGGGGCACGAGAGCGGCGACGGAGTCGATGACCAACACGTCAATGGCGTTGGAATGGACGAGCGTGTCCGCGATGTTGAGGGCGTCTTCGCCGCAGTCCGGCTGGGAGACGATCAGATTGTCCGTATCGACGCCGATGATTTTGGCGTATTTCGGATCGAGGGCGTGCTCCGTATCGATATAGGCGCATGTGCCGCCGGCCTTCTGGGCGTTGGCGACGACATGGAGACAGACGGTCGTCTTACCGGATGATTCGGGGCCGTAGATTTCGATGACACGGCCGCGCGGGAAGCCGCCGATGCCCATGGCGATGTCCAAAGCCATGGCGCCAGACGGAATGACTGGAATTTCGATGTGGGATTGGTCGCCAAGCCTCATGATGGAGCCTTTGCCAAATTCCTTTTCGATTTGGCCGAGTGCAATCTTGAGGTTTCTTTCTTTTGCGTCGGCGGCGTTTTTTTCTGATGCGGCTGCTGATTCTCTGGCCATGTTTTTTCCTTTTGTTTAATAGGTTGTTTTATGTGAAATGGAAGGCTTTGATTTTATGGCTGTGTTTCAAGGAGCCCTGTGATGAGCAGATTGATGGCGGCGTTGGCGGTCCGCTGGCGGACAGTATCCCGCATGCCGTTGAAATGGAATACCTTGACGCAACGCCAATGTGGCGCATAAGCTCCGATGACGACTGTCCCGACAGGCTTTTCCGGTGTGCCGCCGCCTGGGCCGGCGATGCCGCTGACGGCCACTCCGGCCTGTACGTCAAACCGCATCTGAAGGCCGTCCAGCATCTGGTGGACGGTCGCTTCGCTGACAGCGCCATGCCGTTGGAGCGTCTCTTCACGAACGTCTAAGACGTTCATTTTCCATTCGTTGGCGTAGGTGACGATTCCGCCGACGATCCATTCGGACGATCCGGCCGTGTCCGTCATGGCGGCGGCTATACCGCCGCCTGTGCAGGATTCGGCAGTAGCCATCATTAGATGGCGCTCCTTCAAAAGCAGGCCGAGATAATGGGCCGTCGAAAGGCATTCATCAGGAAGAAGATAATGCCCGAACTCATTGGCAAGACGCTCTTTGGCCAAGCCGAGAGCCTGCGGATCGCTTTCCGTAGGCTTGCTCAGGCGGATCATGATGCAATCCTTTTTAATGCAGATGGCGAAATGGAGACCGGAGATGCCCTCAAGGGCATGGCGCGCCTTCGATTCCACCTGTGATTCCGGCAATGAGCAGACGCGGACTGTCAGTGTCTCCACGATGTTATCGCATTTTTCCAAGATCTTCGGCAGGAGATAGTTGAGGAACATCGGCTTGATTTCGCGCGGTGGGCCGGGCAGCATGGCCCAGAGGGCGTTGTTGCGTCGAATCAACTGGCCGGGAGCCGTGCCGTTGTTGTTCGGCAGGAGTTCCGCTGTGTCGATGACCTGCGACTGGATGTCCAGATAGGCATCCGCCATGTTTCTCCGCCGTTCTCCCAAGTAGCTGATGATGTGTTGTTTGAGAGATTCATCCACGTGGATTTTGAGGCCGAGATAGCCTGCGACGGCGGCCCGCGTCAGATCGTCCGTCGTCGGCCCGAGGCCACCGATGAACATCAGTACGTCTGCGCCGTCCGCCTGGCGGATGGCGTTGTGGATTGCGTCCAAATCGTCAGGAACGCATGTTTCCGCGGAGACAGTCAGGCCATGGTTGGCCAGTTCTTCGCCGATGAAGGCGAGATTCGTGTTGACGGTGTCTCCTGAAAGGAGTTCGTCACCGATGCAGATGATATGGATGTTCATGATTCAGCTGTCTTTTTCAGCGATGACGACGGCGGTCGCGTAATGCCGTTCATGGGAGATGGAAAGATGGAAGCGGTTGATTCCGAGTTTATTAGCGGTTGCCTTTGCGTTGCCGCTCAAGCGGATGATCGGCTGGCCGGAAGGCAATCTCTCCACTTCGATGTCCTTCCAGCCGCAATCCGCTCCGAAGCCTGTGCCGAGGGCTTTGGCGCAGGCTTCCTTCGCGGCCCAGCGGGCGGCAAAATAGACGAGACGGGCATGCGGATTCGACGGTGCGGCGGCCTGTTCGGACGCCGTGCAGAAGTAATCGACAAACGACTGGCCGAACTTCTCCAACGACTTCTCCAGACGATCGCATTCGATGATGTCGATGCCCGTGCCGACGATCATTTCGCCTCCCGATTCTTGACCCATTCACGGGCCTTCTGCTGGTATTCCTTCGCCTTCGTCTCATCCGTCATTTCCGCAAGGAATTTCTGGTAAAGGCCGAAGAAGACGCTTTGGACGATGAAGATGTTGGTCATGCGCTCCTCAAAGATGGAGATTGGGTCAAGTGCCTCTCCTTCAGGGAGTTTCATGCCACGGAAGATGAATTCGTCCGCATCCAGCGTGAAGGACCATTCGTCGCCTTCGGAACGGGCGATGATGATTTTGGCGCTCTTGAGCTTCTTACCCGTCGTGAGGGCAGCTTTGGCTTCGGCGGAAATCGTCGGAAGTCCTTTTTTGACAGACGTTTCAAAAGCACCCGCTCCTTCCGCGACGAATGCTAGCGGCCCGTCCAGCAGGAAGGAGAAGTCGCCGAGTTTGGAGGGCGGCAGCGCGCCGTTGTGGTCTTCCTGATATTGCCACAGCCACGTGAGGAAATTGCGGCCGAGCGTGCCGCTGTTTTCATCTGGATGGATGTCCGGCGTGATGGAGAAGGAGGGAACGGCGGCGGGATCAAGCTCAAATAGTTCTGACGCGGCGAGATCAGGCGTCAGCGGGATGGGCTCAAAACCAAACGTCTTTGAGAAGAAACTCAAGAAGAGGTCCAGCTGATGCTGCGATGTCGCCGTCGTGTAAAGCAGGTCTTCCGAATTGTCTATGGCGAAATAGACGCCGGTGAGCTGGGGAGGCATCGTCGGAAGGAGGCGTTGTTTGACGTCTTCCTTGATGGTGCGGCGTTCCTTTTTGTTCAGATGGTCCACGTCCTTTTCCGCCATGCGGGTCAGTTCGACCATGCGGCATTCAGCGGTAAGGAGGGAGGCCGGAATCTTGCGTTCCGCCTGACGGAGGCAGACGTGGTAGTGGCCGGCCAGCTTGATGGTCGTTTCGTCGATTCGTGTATCCAGCAGATGGCGTGGCGAGACCCATCCCCAGACGGGTTCGTCTTGGATGTCCTCCAACGGCGGGGCGACGAAGGCGGCGAATTTCTCTATGGCATCCTCCGGCATGGATTGCGGGAGGCGGCAGATTCTGAAGGTGATGTTGCCTTGATCAAACGGCATGGTCGGATGCTCCTGTCAATGTGTTTTCAGTAATATTTCAATAACGCTGATAAAATTTAGTGTAAAGTTTATGAATGTCAAGTAAAAAATACTGTTATTTGTAAGAAAGTTCGCAAGCCGCCTCGCGAAGGCGTGTTTTCATGGGCTGTCCGAAGAAAAGCCTAATGAAAACGACAAAATGCGCAGAAGACGACCGTCTTCATTTGGAATTATTATAAATAGAGTATAAATTATGGAAAATTGCAATCAACAGGACTGATTTTTTCTTAAAAAACACATAGGCGATAAAATGGCGAACAACGGAGCTGGAAACGACGACAGTCTGTCAAGTCTAACGAAATCCGGAGTGGCGACGAACAATCCCGTTCTCGTGCAGACGCTGGGCATCTGCTCGGCTTTGGCGGTGACGGGGCTGGTGAGCACGACATTGGTCATGGGCTTTTCGCTGATGCTGGTGACAAGTCTCAGCTGCCTGTTCGTATCGTTGCTGCGGGATACGATTCCGCATCGTGTCCGTTTGATGGTCCAGATGCTGGTAATTTCCGTGTTCGTCATCTTTATTCACTTGTATTTGCGTGCGTTCCAATATGATACGAGCCGCGCTCTGGGACCGTACGTCGGCCTGATCATCACGAACTGCATTGTTCTGGGCCGTTGCGAAGGCTATTCGCTCCGCCATGGTCCGGTCGCGTCGTTCGTGGACGGCTTGGCGAACGCGTTCGGCTATGCGTTGGTTCTGCTCTGCGTGTCCATCGTCCGCGAAGGCTTCGGCGGCGGCACGTTGCTTGGCTGGAAGTGGTCGCCTTCGACGTTCCGCCCCGCATTGATTCTGAAGAGCGCTCCGGGAGCGTTTTTGACGTTGGGCGTTCTGGTCTGGATTGTGAAAGGTTTTGCGGGCCGGAAGGCGAAAACAGCTGAAGCCAAGGCGTAATACGATCCGGCATAAGACTTTACAGGGAGGGAGGAGGCATGCCCAATCTTTTTCAACCATAGAGTAACGGACTACAGGCATGGGTGAAACGATGGAGACAAACAAGACAGAAGCAATCACAAATATCAAATCGGCTTCTGTCTTTTTTCGTATTTTGAAAGGGTTCTGGCGGTTTATTCGATTCGTCTTTCGTCTAGTTTTCGGGCCGCTTGGCCTGGCTGTGTTGATGATTCTGCTGTTGGGAGACTTCTGGCTGGAATCCCACGGACTATCTGGATCGACATGTGACAAATGGTTCGGAATAGGGGACGGGCCGTTGCTGAAATGCAAACGCATCAGAGCGGGTATCTTCAACGGCATCGTGTTGCAGGGGGTCTCATTTGACATGAACACAAAGGCCGGCCCGCTGGTCGTCAGCGCACGCCGTATTGCAGGCAGAATGAACTGGTTTGGCCTGACGGAGGATTACGGATGGATTCCCAACGCGGTGGAAGCCTATGGTGTGAAATTAGATATGCTGGGTCTTCATCATGATTCCATCATTAATGGAATTATCACTGAATGCAAGCTGAATTTTGAAGCGGACGAACAACTTGTGCTCAGTTTGAAGGGCGAGACATTGCGAATCCGTCTTGATGTAAACGGACGGTTCGCGAACTTGCGTGAGTTCATCAAACGGCTTCCAAAAGAGAACAAACCCGTGACACCGGATCCAGAACTCTCCGCGAAATTGGAGGAAATCAGCAAAAGATTGCACAGCATCGACCAGCTGAGTGACGAGTCGTTCATACGGCTGGAGGTGGAGGCGGACTGTCTGGACTGGATGAACGGCCATATGGACTGCCATTTCTCCATGCCGGACCTGCTCGTCAACGATGTCGTCGTCTCCAAGTTCCGCGGCCATCTGCATGGCGGTATGGAAGCGTTGCGTTTCGACGGCTTGAACATCATTCTGAGCCGTTCGGAAGTCTTGAACGGCCATGGCGTGTTTTATCCGAAAACCATGGAACTGGAAGCGGAAGTCGATGGCGAAATGGCGCCTTCGACGGCCTGCCAGTTGGCGGGAATCGAGACGAAGGACTGGCTGTCGCATCGTATCCACATCCCTGTGCTGTCGTTCAACGGCGTGTTGCCGAAATGCGAACTGGACTGGCGGAAGATGTCTCCTGAGCTCTCATGTTCCTTGAAGACGTCTTTCGATGCATTTGGAACTGTCGTCGAACATGGCAATTTCAAGCTGACATGCCATGACAGCCAGATTGTCGCCGAACATTTTTCATTGGTTGTCTCCACCGACGAAAGCGAATACATCAGCGGCCGTTTGATGTTGGATTTGAACGAGATGAGTGTGGATGGAGAATTAGATGGCCGGATTGTCTGGATGGAACGTCTGAAGAGCTACGGCGTAAGTTTGCCGTGGAAGGTCATCAACAGCAATGGCGATGCGGCGGATTTCGATGCCAAGCTCCATTTGTCCTCCTTTGATTTGAAAGGGCTTGACGTGGAAGGACATCTGCGGGACACGGGGCTCCATTTCCTGACGCAAACCTGCAATCTCATGGACATGCAGTTCAGTTTGAAGGATGGAGAATTCTCCATCGACCCGTTGAAGATGAAGCTGCGGGACATGGACAATGCTGTTTCTTTCAACGCGAAATGCAATATTCTGGAAGGCATGAAACTCGGCCAGTTCAAGACGGATTTCAAACTGGATGTGATGGCGCGGCCAGACATCAAGAGCGACTGGGGGAAGGGCCTGTCATGCAACGGGGTGGTGACCTACCGCCCCGAAGGCAACAAACTTGGCATCAAATGCGAAGAGAAATGCTATTGCCATCCGGATTGGATCTATCAGACGTATTGCCGTCGCCTCAATTTGGGCATGTCCTATGTTTTCGTTCTGTTCGGAACGCAGGACACGCCGGTCGAATTCACGCTGAACGTGCCAGAATGGCCGCTGGACAATTTCGACGAATGGAGCCTGACAGCGTCAGTGAGTGGCGAGAACTGCCATTTTGGAACATTCCGTGCAAAGACGACGGAATGCGACGTGATGGTGACGTCGCAAGCGGTTGAAATCACGAATATCCATGCGTTGACGGTGGATGACGAGAATCTGCGGCTGGACATCCGTGTGCAATATTCGCCTTTGGAGTTCTCCATCAAGGACTTGGAACTGAAGGGCAATCCCGTGCTCGCGTCTGCGTTCATTTTGAACAGCAACGCCCAGACGATTTACCGCAACATCTGGAAAGACATCACATGGGACGAGACGAACAAGCCGTTGCTGCGGATGCCTACCTTAATATATAAAGATGGATCACCATGGTCGCTGACGATGACCGGCCATATCAACGCGGAAAATGTCCTCTACCATGATTATCGCGCGAAGAAATTGGATCTTGTCATCACGCTGGATTTGCCGTCGGCTCTGTCCGTGAAACCGATCACGCTGGAGACGGAGAACGGCGACGTTTACGGAGAGGTATCCGTGACGTATGGCGGCGTGCCGCAACTGACATTCCTGATTGACGGTGAAGAGGGCCATCTGAATCCGAAGACGCTGTTGATAACAATTAATAAAGATTTCGCTAATTATTTGCAAGACATCAACTTCAATGATGATTCCCGCCTGAGTTGCACCGGGGAGATGTTCCTCAACGGCGACCCGCGCATTTCCGTCCATGGCAGTTTGGGCTGTCCGGAAGTGAGATGGCGGTTGCCGCAACAGAAGGATTCGGCGAAGGTCGCCAAGCAGAAGACAGGCGATGAGAAGACGTTGAATGAATTGAAACTGTCGGACATGGAAGCGACATGGTCCTATTCGTCGAATGGCCTGATGTGGAATGTCACGAAGGCGTCGTTCATGGATGGCTCGGTTCGGTCAAGCGGTGTTTTCGAGCCGGACCATGGGCGTGGTGAATTTTTGGTGTTCCTCGATGACCTGCCGTATGACAACATTAACAAACTGATGATAAAAAAGGATGAAAAGAAAGACGAGAAGACTCCTGAAAGAAAGGCGCCCGGCGTCGTCAAAGGCGAACTGCATGGCCGTCTCTTGGCCGGCTGGGCCGGCCGTCCGCTTCACATGGAAGGCGGCGGTCATGTCGCCATCCGTCAGGCTGATTTGTGGAACGTCCCGCTTTTGAAGCAGTTAAGTGAAGTACTGCCTGGCGGTAACGGCTCTGGCTCGACGCTTGGCCGTATCTCTCAACTGGACGCGGACATAGAATTCCTTGGCAATCGTCTGGCGGTGACGGACGTCTATACTGACGGGACGATTATGTCTCTTCGCGCCAAGGCGGATTACAGCTTCGAAGATCAGAGAGTCAAGCTACAAGTGAACGGCGTGCCGTTGCAGGAGGTTGGTATTTTGTCGTTGGCGTTGCGTCCGTTGACATGGGCGTTCCAGGCGGAGCGCGACGGGACTTTGGATGCATGGGAGGAATCCCGCTGGAAGATGAAATCCGGCCTGTTGCAGTTGCTGAATTTGAATTGATAGGAGATGGCACATGAAGACAATCGGTTACATGGCAATTGCGTTGTGGGTTTTTGTTCAGGCAAATGCCTTCTGCGATAAGATTCTGCTGGATGAAGGGACGAGAGGAGCATATTTGAGCATGCAGCCTGAATTGGCCTTGACGGGTGGTTTCCAGGCGGAGTTCGTTTGGAAGACAAGGCAGGATTGCCATGATATCCGTTTCAAAAAGGATGGTGCGGAACGGCGCATGATCGCCATGAAACTTTCTCCATCGATGCGGTGGGAAGAGCATCTGGCTTTGGATATGAAGGCCAGCATCAAGTTGGCGGATGGACAGAAGGCCCGTCCTTGCGTAATGCTTGTCGAACGGGAGGGCGGTAGCTGGTTCCGCATTGGCATGCCGTTTACGCAGGATGGCATAGAGGATGTCCGCTTGGATCTTAGCAATCCGCGCCTTGCTTCCTTCAGCCGCGATGGAAACGGAAAATTGGATTGGCAGCATGTCGGAGAGGTTTACATTGGCGCTGTCGTGGAAGGCGTCGGTGAAGGCGAGTTGAAGATTTATCATGCGAAGCTGACGAATGAGAAGTTCGTTCCGTCGAAACCAATCGTCATCACTGTTCCGATTGCGAAGGCTGTCTCCCGCGGGGCGGATCCGGCCGCAAAGGTTTCGGTCGAAGATACGGAGATTGACGGCGAACATGTCTTGAAAGAGACGTTCAAGTTTCCGTTGGGCCGCCACATGTATTTTACGCCGTCGTTCCGTCTGCCGGATTTGGATTATGCATCGTATTCAGGCTTCCGTCTGACATACAAGGCGACGATTCCGCAACCGATTGGCGGTCTGCTGGTTACGGTTTCGGAAGGTGGTGGTCAATTCGTCGCCCCCGCGCCGAAGGAGACGAGTGAATGGCTGTCTATTGAATTGAAATTCAAGGACTTCAAAATGGCCAGCTGGGCGAAGAAAAAGGGCGACAATCCGCAATTTGATGTCGCCTCCATTACATCGATGGTGATCGGTTGCCACGGCACCGCCAACGGCGACAACGGCGAGGGCGAAATCTGGATACGAAAGATTGAACTTATTCCGTAAGTTAATGCTTTACACTTAATTTTCTAGAGCCGTAGAATCCTACAAGCCTAGAAGAAAAAGATCACTCTTCCCGTATTAGAATGACGCGGTCGATGAAGACTTTTTCCACTTCGTCCAGCGGGCGGTCGGGCGGTGAGAACCACAGATACATTTTGTGACCGAGATTGAAATAGGGCGTTTCGATGACCGTGTAGTTGTTGCCGTCGAATTCGGAAATCTCTATCTTCTTGGAATACAAGCCTTTCTTGTCTTGATCGTCATAGACGCCGAAATTGAGGCCGACACCATCTTTCGCTTTCGCTTCGATACGGACGCGGAGGCGTGCCTTCCACTTTTTGGTGATATCGTAGCCGTCGTGGAGATCGCATTGGACGAGCCAGTCCGGATAGTTGCCGCGCATCCATGCGACGAGGCCTTTCTCCGCTCCTGAATCTTTGTCGAGAAACGCCCTGTGGTTGATTTCGTAAATACGGAATTGATCGATGTTCAGGCAGTCCCAACGGCTGGCGGGCAGATTCTTGCAAACGTCTGGTATTTCGCCGTATTCGGGGAACATGTCCGCCCGCATCCGATGGGCGTAGCCGCCGAATTGGTTGTTTTCGCTAATGAAGGCAGGCTTCCATTCATCTGTCAGTTCGACGAATTCGTTGACGAGTTTCCGGGCGTCCGCAATGTTGACTTTCGGCTTTTCGCCGCAGTAGCGTTCGCGGCGTGTTTCACTGACTTGATAGAGGAGGCAGGCGTGGTCGAGGACAAGCCGTTCGCGGCGGACGCGGCGGGAGAGGATCGGATTGTCCTTCACGGCTTCTTCCGCCTTGGCGTAGATGGCCCGTGCTTTCACAAGGGCTTCAGGCGTCAGCCATGAACTGATGTCGCGGGAGGAATGAAGCTTTTGCCCTGTGGCGTTGAAGGTGTCGCATAGAAAATCTTGATAGGCAAGCAGATGTGGAGCCGCCGAGCCATAATAACCGTTGTAGAATTCCTTTGTCAGTTTCGCTTCATCGTCGTCTGGATTCCAAAGAAGATGCGCGATGATCCATGCGCGGGCGGGATTGAAATCGCCGACGCGGCATTGCGCGTCGCCTTGTTCGAAGATGCTGATGGCGTTGTGGTTGACGAAGAATCGGATATCCGTGCCGAACGTGCGGTAGTTAGGGAAGGGGAGAATAAAGGAGTGGAAATTGGCCAGATAGTTCCAGATGAACAATTTGGGTGCGATTTTGCTCCAAGCGGCGATTTCGTCGCGGAAGGCCGCGTTGTCGGAGCCTGTATCCAACGGCTGGGCGTGGTTCACGCCGCCGACGCAGAGGCGGATGATGACGTTGTGGCGCGGCTTTGTGATTTTCGGCGGCGTCCTGCCGTAGCTGTAGGCCAGCGTCTCCACAAGGAAGTTGGGATATTCTTTTTCAATGTCTTCCGCGACGGCGTTGACGAAACGCAGAAGCACGCCGGAGAAGCCGCCTTCCTCCTTTTCGATGGCGGCGCAGGCGGGGCATTGGCAATGGCCATCCCAGTCGTTCTGCGAGACGTCTATGATGCCTGCCCAAGGCTGTTTACGGATTCGTTCCAAGCAGACTTTCGTGAATTCGCGACGCATGTCATCGTTGGTCAGGCAGAGCTGCCTGCCGGCATAACCGCGAGTGCCGTTGCGGAAACTGTACCATTCAGGATGGTCTTTGAAATATTTCTCCGGCGGAAGGAACTGGTAGAACGTGTGGCACCAGCCGATGATCGTGTAATGGCCGCCGTATTCGTTCGCGACGCCTGCGAAATGGCCATTGTTTTTCATTCGTGCTCCATGAACGGAATTGAAGATGGGCTGGTAGAATGTTTCGCGGGAGATGATGGCAGGCGCATAGTGATGCGGTTTGGTGGCGACGAAAAGGCTTGGATTGTGCGGAATGCTGCTTTCGGTCGCCGTCCACCAGCGGATGCCGACGTAGTCTTCAAGAAATGTATAGACGGCGTACAACGGGCCGCGCGGCATCTGGCCGCGCAGGAGGATGTCGTTGCCGTTGAAGTCGATGGCGATTTCGTCCGGCTTGCCGTCCATGGGGGCGATGACGAAGGCAGGCGTGTCCGCAGGTCGTTTGGAGGCTTCGACGACAGGCAGTTGTGCACCCGTCACGAGTTTCAGATGATCTGAAAGTTCCTTTGCGGCCGTCTTCAGAACGGTTTGCGGCTGGTCGGGAATGACGATGACATGCTTTGACTGACCGTTTTCGGAAATCGTGACGTTTTGCGCGAAAGCCATGCCGCAGCACAGCGCGATAGCGATGAATGGTTTCATGGGAAAAATTCCTTTTGTGCTACAAGCAGTCTCTTGAGACCGTTTTATTCCAAAATGTCTTTGGCACGTTGCGAGACCATTTGCTCCAGCATGCTTAGACGTTTTTGATCCAAATTATATTTCCTATGGCGTTTGAATTTGAAATTCAGTAACTTACGCAATGAATTCCGTAGAGCATGGCTCAAGGCTTTTCTGGCTTCTGCAACAAAGTCATCATATGCGCAAGGCAGAAGCGTTTTGGCGTATTTCCGCATAGCGGCTGGATTGCCGATAGCATCCAACGCGGCAAAATTGAAAAGGGAGTTTCCATGATCGAACAACGGCGCGGGAGCGACAATCTGGTTGGAATGGCTGTCCACTAGAAAGCCGAAGTTTCCAAAATGCCTGTCAACATTGTAAATAAGCGCATCGAAGACAATCATGTCATTAAGCGACTGGACATATTTCCCGCCGAGTTTTTCATAGTATTCACGAACCGCTTTCATGCCGCCGCTTTTCACAAGCCTGCCGACTGGTATGAAGGCCAAGTCCTTGGATGTAAACAACTCACAGATGGAACAGAGCCTTCCTTTCCATTTGGCAAGTTGATAAGGAATGGCATTTATGCGAAGGATTTCCGCAATTTGGAAGGCGTAGAATTCCGAATATGGCTCGTTGCCTGTATTGGACGCGCCTTCCGTGCCGCCTTTGTAGAGGCGGATAACGCCACGCTCCCGTCGCCAGCATTTCGGAAGCATGCCGTTGGTGGTGAATTCCGGACTTGAGGAAATCGTTGCACGATGGGAACTTCCGAAGCCTGTGAAGGCGATTTGGCCGAGAATGCGGCTGAAATTGTTGTCGAACAAATTGTATTGTTCAAATGTCCCGTTGAAGCTTTCCTCCGTGACCCAGTAGCAGTCGTTGAGGGAGAGGCCTTTGGAAAGGCGGATGACGTCCATCGGGCGGTTCATGCTCAAGCCCATTGAGGATAGCAAACTGTCCATGTACGCTCGGTTCTTGGGGATCACCCTGTGGCGCAACCATGATTCGAGATTTTCAGCCGTGGCAGTTTGGTTGAAATCCAGCGGTAGCAACGTCTTGGCCGCTTCATTCAACTGAACGATCCGGATGGATGGTTCCGCACCATGCTCCGCGGAAAAGCGGAGCAATGGTGTGTCAAAATGCTTAAGGGTGTAAATCATGGTGGGTTACATCATCGTCTTCAGCAAATGATGTCAGTGCGAAAGAATAAACGCTTCCAGATCCGCCAGCTGCTGCGGTGTGAGGGCGGCGGTCTTGCCGTGAACATCGTTGGGATTGTGCTTCGTGAGGACGTCCATCATCGTGGCGGAACGGCCGTCAAACATGTAGGGGGCGGTACGCCAGATTTCGCGAAGCGTCGGCGTGTCCCACTTCTTGCCTTTGTCCATCGGATCCTGCATGCCGAGATCATATTGCTTGAGGTCGGTCATCAAATCGTCCAGCGGATGGCAGAGTGCGCAGCCCGCCGTGAGATAGATTTTCTCGCCACGCTTCGCTGCGGCGGAGAGCTTTCCTTTTTCAAGATAAGGGCTTTCGACGGGAACAAGAGCCTTGCAGTATTCGTCGATGGCTTCCGCGTCTTCCGGCGGGCGGACGGCGAATTGGATATAGCGAATGCCGGAACGGACACATGTTTCGGCATTTTTGCGGATACCGGAAATCATGGTCGGCGGCGTCTTGTGGGAGAGGAGGAGGCTCTTGGTCTGCTTGGGGTTGCCCATGCCGTCGTTGATGAGATCCCAATTAAGGCCGTCCGCGCGGCCATCCGGATGGCATGTCGCGCAGGACTGCCATGTCTGGAAGCAGATTTCAGCGGAATTGAACAGCATTTCGCCTTGGCGGACGGCAGTTGTTTCCTGCTTCGGGCCAAGCGGCAACGATTTGATCTGCTGGAGCGGATCAGCGGCAGGAGTGACGACAGCCAAAGAATCGGTGAAGTATTCCGCTGCGTAGATTTTGTCGTTGAGAGCGAACACGGCGCGCGGCCCGATGCCTTTCAGTTTGAAGCGTTTACGGATGCCGACGAGAAAACTGAGGTCGTTGGGGACGGAATCCGCTGAACTCGTGACGGAGGTGACTTTTTCGTTTCGGGCAGCCTTTTCGAGGCGTTCATGGAGCGCAAGGCGGTCGATGACAGAAACTTCGTTGGAACCTGCGGAGACAACGGCGATTGTCTTGCCGTCGGGCGAGCAGGAGACGTCCCACGGATTGGCGGCACCGAGTTCGACATCGTCGATTAGCACGGAATTGACGAATTTGGCGGTTGCCGCGTCGATGACGGTAAGGGCATTGGTGGTCATCCAGCCGCGTTCAAGTTGCGTCGTGGGAAGCTGATAGCGGGCGAGACTGTGGACGGTGTAGATGTATTTGCCATCTGGCGATGTGGTCGCTTTGCGGCCGACGGCACTGCCGTTCGGAAGTTTGATTTCGGGCAGCGGCTCCAAATTCGGCAGCGAGAACGGGAAGATGGAAATGGCGATGAAATCGCCGTTCGCAGGGCCGATTGGCATGTGGCTGACGACGAACAGTTTGGAGCCGTTGTCACCGATGGCGACGCCATGCGGTTCACGGCCGGCTTGTACCGTTTTGACGACTTTGGCGGATTTGATGTTGACCGCTGAAATAGAGTTGTCAAAACGATTGGCGACATATGCGACGTCGTTGCCGACGGCCATGGCCGTCGGCGTATGACCGATGGCGACCGTCTTGACTTTACCGTTGGCCGTGTCGATGAAGCCCAACTGGCCGTTGGCTTCACCGCCGGCGGCGAGAAGCTGCTTACCGTTGTTCACAACAGCGAGAGCACGTGGCTGGAAATTCAATGAAAACGTCTTGAGGATCTTGTTGTCCGCCAATGAGATGCAGGCGATTTGGCTGGCCGTTTCCTCCGCGATGTAGAGAAGGCCGTTGTCGGTGTCCCGAGCGAAGGCGGTTGGCGACAGATAGACAGGGGCGGCGAAGACGGACAGCGAAGCCAGAAGCAGGCAGAAGATGATGTTTTTCATGAGATTCCTTTTTATCGTTAGTTGTGTTTGATTGCAGGTGGATGGCGTCGATTAGTCGATTTTTACGCGGAAACCGACGTTATAGACGGGTTGCCATTGCGGATAACGCCAACGGGAGGCGGAACGAACTTGCGGGAGCATGTCGTTCCACGAACCACCGCGGACGACTTTCAAGTCGGAATTATTTGCTGTATAGGAACTTGCCGTCCATTCTGCAACGTTGCCGTGCATGTCATGGAGGCCCCAACGGTTGGCGGGATAGGCGCCGACTTCCCATGAATAGGGGGCGCCGTCGTCGTATTCCTTATGGCAACGGCCCCAATTCCAACGATTTAGGCGGTTGTCGTTGAAATTGGCAAGACGGACGCCGTTTTGCAAGGCGTCCAGGGTGCCGAAATTCCATGGCGTATCCGTTCCTGCGCGGCAGGCGTATTCCCATTCGTCTTCCGTCGGTAACGTACATTTACGGCCAATTTTGGCTGAAAGCCATTGGCAGAAGGCCTGTGCGTCATTCCATGAGATTCGAATGACAGGTTGTTGCGGACGGTTGACTGGTTCGCCGCGGGTGATACGGTCTTTCCAACGTGCGTCCATGAAAGCGCTATCGTGGTCTGGCTTGAACAGTTTGTACTGCTGGTTCGTGATTTCGAACTTGCCTAACCAGAACGGCTTGTCGATGGAAACGACATGTGCGTCCCGTTCGTCCGCCGCGCCTTTTGAATCTCCGACAACGGCCTTGCCGGCGGGAATGGCGACGAAGACGATATCGGTCTGGTCATCCAATTTGAACCGCAGTTCCGTTTCTTTCAAAGCGGCTTGTTGTTGCTTCGCAACGTTTTCAGTAAGCGGCCAGCCATCCAGTTGCGGAGCGTCGGCAGCAGGTTTCGTCTTGTGTTCAGGCTTGACGAATTCCTGTTGTGGCGGCATCGGAATGATGGTTTCGTTCATGTCGTCGATGAACGCATGGAGCTTCTTGAATTGGTTACGGCGGTTGATTTGATCCTGCGAGGGTTTGTGGTGGGACTGCGTCCAGTTGGGTGCGTAAGGCACGTTGAAATCGATCCATGTGTAGAGCCGCGACCATTCCTCCTCCGTCAGTTCCACGCCATGATGGCCTTTTTTGAGCAACTGGATGAGCGGAGACGAATCGGCGTCCCATTCGCCAGGCTTCTGCATGTTGTAGTCCGCCTCGATGCCCGCGCGGCGAACGTAGGGATGGAGATTGTTGTAGGCGGGGGAATAGTTTCCTTTGTAGTCGGCTGGCTTGCGGCGGAAGTCCGGCAGCGTTCGGGAGGTCTTCTCTGACGATTGGCCTGCATGGCAACCGACGCATTTGCGGTCGAGAACAGGCTGGACTTCTTGGTCGAAACCAAATCCGCGAGCCTCTCCGTACCATGGTTCAAGCTTGCGTGGCGCCTTTTTCGCGGCGGCATTCGCGCGGCTTGGCGAGACGGTATTCTGCGGCTCATGGCAGCCGACGCAACTGACGGTTTCGCCCGGCATGGCGACGAACCATGAACGCATGGTTTGCAACGCTTTACCATGTTCGTCCAACGGCTGGACGAAGATCGGCGTATTGGAGGGAATTTCGAAGAAGGCGGAGCCGTCCGCTTCGACGGGCACGGTGCCGATGATCTGCTTGCAGTCCCATCCGCCGTCGTAACCCGTGGCATATGTGTCGCCATTGCCGCCGAAACGGTAGTGATGTGCTCCAATGCGGAGTTTTTTGACGACACCCTGCGGATATCCTTTGAGGCCAGGACCTTGCGTGACGTCGGACATATAGACGAAGCCTTTCTGCTGCTTTAGATTGATTTTCGGCGTGATGACGGGCGGTTTGAAACGCGGGCGGAGCGGTCGTGCGTCGATATAGTTGCCGATGACGATTGGAATGAGATTGTCGTAAATATCGACGAGATAGATACCTGCGGGGGCATAGGGATTGGGCCGCATGGTCGCGAGGAAATATTTGCCTGCGCCGCGATTCGTCTCAGGCTCCGCCAGCGGGTAGGGGGCGGCGAATTTCGGCCATGATTTATCGACGAGATTATCGACGATGACTGGCTCGACCTTTTTGCCGCGACCTGGAATGCGCTGCACGACGCCGTCGGCCTCATGACGGCCTTTGGCAGGATCGAGAATGATCAGTTCGCCCTGACGCGCCGTGCCGTGATGGCCTGATACGACGCAAGATACGGCAGATGTATGGCCTGGAATGGCGCGTGGCCAGAACATGGAATTCGGCCAGTAGGAATTGGAGCCGTAGTATTCCATCTGGCCTGTGCCGTCTGGATTCATGTGGAAGAGAAGGCGCGAGAAATAGTGCGGCGTGTCCGTATATTCCCAACGCGTGAAGATGACGCGGCCGTTGTTCAGCACGGTTGGATTCCAGTCATGATCTTGGTCATAGCAGAGGCGGCGTTCATTTTGGCCGTCCGCATCCGCGATATGGAGATTGGCGACGTACCACTGGCCTGTGCAGGGAACAGCCTGTTCGCAGGCCGTGGATGTGAAAATGATCTGGCCGGACGGCAGATAGCAGCCGTCAAAATGCATGACATGCTGGTTGTTGACGGTTGTCACTTGACGAAGATTTGAACCGTCGATATTGGCTTCCATGATGTGTCGTCCATTGCCGAAAATCAATTTTTGGGCATCCCAATCCAGATCGTAGTCCGTGATGTTTCCGGGCTTAAAGAGCGGCGTGATTTCGCCGTCTGGCTTCACTGGCGAAAGCGTGACGAATTCGTTGCCAAGATGGTTGGCGCCACTCCAGTTGGAGGCGAACCAATAGCCACCGCGAACCATGATAAGCTTCTCAAAATCCAGCACAGGATTCTGCAGGAGAATGCCTTGCGCGATTTTGTCCCATTCCAGATGGAACAGGCGGATTTCACGAAGAGCGGCATGGCCGTTGTCGGCAACGCGTTGCCAAATGTCTTTCGCAAGCTTCTTCTGATCGGCGACAGTTGTCAAGAATCCTGCGCCTTTGACGGCGTATTTTTCCGGGAAGGTGTCGATTTGGTCTTGCACGGCAAGTCGCGTAGAATCAATGGAATGGAGCGTCGCAACGGCTTCCGTCAGAGCCATGATATCATGATAGCGGGCTTGGTCTTTGGCGAAATTGAGCCCTTCATCCAACGGCTGGCATTCCTTTTCGAAACGATCGAGAATAGCCGCAGTCTGCAGGCGGACGTCGTCTTCCTGCAACGGCAAATCAGAACGGAGCTCTTTGATGCGTTTCAACGACGCTTTGCGGTACTGCCGTGCAACCCACAGCGGTTCGATGCCAGGCGTCCATTCATGGAGCAACCAACGAATGCCGGCCATCGCAAGTTCTTGGTAATCAACCCATACGCGATCATACTGCTCCCAATCGAGAATTAACCTGTCAACTGGATCGGTGCAGTCGTTTCGCATGCGATTGAAAACGGCGCGACGGCGGTCGATGCGGTGATTCGGGGCACCAGCCGTCTGGCGTGACTTGCCGATGGCGCATGGTTGGAAATAGAAAAGGCATTTGCCGTCCGCCGCCGTTTGAAGCTTCACAAAGAAGTTCGTATCGCCTTTCTGCCCGTTTGGCTGCCAATCAAGCAGACGGAAGGTCGGATCAGCGTTGACGCGAAAGGTGTTACCGAGCTGCGCATGGCCTTTGGCGAAAGCGATTCGCACCAAAAACGGATAGCCGGAATTGAAATTTCTGGAAATTGTGATAGGTCTGCGGAGGAAAAAGACATCATTTGGTTTGGCTGTGAGAAGGGCGGCGAGATCCGTCGCGACGCCGTCTTCAAGTGACGGAAGCGGTTGCCATTTGGCATTTTGCGGGGCGTTATCCGCTTTCGCTTCAGGTGAATCTGCTGCATACGGGCCAGCGAATTCCCAAGCCTTCAAAACGGCACCATGTTCGGGCAAAAGAATATCGTCTAACTGCTTTTCCCACTGGAGGATGTTCTGACGGTTGGCGAGCATCGTGTCGCTGATGGTTTCCTTTTTCTCATACGACGGCTCTTTGGAACTTTTCTTCAGAAGTTCGCGTCGTGCTAGGATTTCCGGTGGCGGAGCGACGACATCCTGCGGTGTTCCGAAGATTTCGATTTCGATGGCGGCCGTCCATGATTCGGCAGTGTTTTTCGCTTTGGCAGGGGAACCAACTAAGACATTGTAAGTACGCCAGATGCGATATTCGACCCAGTCCGCTTTCGGGAAGATGGGAGAACCGTCTTTGTTTTCAAAGGTACTGCGGAAACCACCTGCATTCGGACCGATAACTTTCTCGCCTGTCGTGAGATGCGGGGCTTGTGGAAATTCTGGCAACTGGCCTGGATGGGCTGAATTGTCTGCAAAACGGATTTCGTAGTCTTGATTGGCGCGTGCGTCAATGTTGAACGTGTAAAGACCGGCGGCATGGATTGGCGTGACTTTTCCAAGATAGATGCGGATGATGGTCGGTTTGCCTTCGATATAGACTCGGCCTTCACCGCCGCGAACGCCC
>JAFZIJ010000125.1 GCA_017554445.1 Victivallales bacterium | reverse complement strand
GAAGAGGAGCGTAAGGCCGCAGAGGCGAAGCGAAGCGAAGAGGAGCGTAAGGCCGCAGAAGCAAAGCGAAGCGAAGAGGAGCGTAAGGCCGCAGAAGCAAAGCGAATCGAAGAGGAGCGAAAAGTAGCCGAAGCAAAGAAGGCCGCAGAGGCGAAGCGAATAGAAGAGGAGCGTAAGGCAGAGGAAGCCCGTAGGGAGGAATTGCTTCGTCCGAGATTTTATGCTCCCAAGTATCTGTTCGCAAAGGATATCCAGCATTTTTCAGAAATTGTCGACATGTCACGTGCCGATTTAATTGACAAACTGGACAAGGCCATCAATCAGGCGGCCTCCCAAAATCAATGGCATCGCGTCAAGGAGCTTTCTATGCAACTGAAGGTCTATGACCAGACCAAGGCCAGCAATTGGCTCAATACGGCAGAAAAACAATTGGCCCCCAGTGTCCATGTCTCGGCATGGCTGGATGGACAGGAAGTCAGCGCCACAATTCTAACCAAGGAAAAGAACAAGACGCCTGTACATCTGACAGGCCTGGTGCCTGGTGCAAATTATTCAGGCGATCTCGTCTATGAACGCAATGGCGAAAAGTTCATGGGCAAAATCACGTTCAAAGTCGATTGGAAAGGCGAAAAGGATTATCGTGTCATCTTGAAATCCCCCCTTCCGTCAGTTGAACTGCCGCTTGAAGGCGCGGGATCCATTCAGCTGGTTGAAGTCGAGCCCGGAGAGTTCATGATGGGCGAGGATAACGGTTCCAAAGATGAATTGCGTCATTTGGTCAAGCTGTCGCGGAAATTCTGGATGGGCCGATATGAAATCACGCAAAAACAATGGAAGGCAGTCATGGAGAACAATCCGTCCAATTTCAAGAACGACGACAATCCTGTTGAAGGGATTACATGGAACGAAGCCATGAAATTCTGTGAAAAGCTCAATGCCATGGTAGCAGATGCCCTTCCGGAAGGCTACAAAGTCTCCCTTCCCACCGAAGCGCAATGGGAATTCGCAGCCCGCGGCGGAAAACTCACCAAGTACTACCCGTACAGCGGCAGCGACATCATTGACGATGTCGCTTGGCATTCGGAAAACTCCAACGTACGTACGCAACCGGTCGGCCTGAAATTCCCCAATGAGCTCGGCTTGTACGACATGACGGGCAACGTTTGGGAATGGTGTCTCGACGCCTGCGAATGGGAGAACAAAGTCTTGACGGATACTTACCGTGACGGAATCGTGGATCCGCTCAGCACGAAAGGCGAGTTGCACATCATCCGCGGCGGCGGCTGGCTCAGCAGCCCGAAGCACTGCCGTATCTCCAACCGCCTCTGCTGCGACACGAATTTCAAGATCTACAATCTCGGCCTACGCATCGTGTTAGTTCCCAAGAAGTAGTCCTGTCTATCGGCATCCGTTTGTAGAAACACGCCGTATTGTCAATGTTTTCAGTTTCTCTCTGCTTGATTTTTCAGCATTAAAGAGCATATTAATGAAGAGATCGTTTCGTCGGAGAGATGGCTGAGCGGTCTAAGGCAGCGGTCTTGAAAACCGCCGTAGGTTCGTCCTACCAAGGGTTCGAATCCCTTTCTCTCCGCCAATTTAACCTAAACAAAGAAGGCCACTTACATCAAGTGGCCTTCTTTGTTTTCCGCCCTCCTAGTCGTGAATATCCACACACATTTCCACACAATCTTAACATTTATTAGTATGTTTTAGGGATATTCGCGATTCATACGTCTATTTTGGACGATTTTTACCGTCATAAAGCAACAGCTGCTTCAGCTTTTTGTCCATGTCCGAGGGACTCCAGAACCCCTGCATGTCGCCGAACATGTTGATCCATACGCCCTTCCCCTTCTTGCGCTGCTTGATGACGCCGAGCATCGGGAAGGCGAAGTAGCTGGCGTTCACCCAGACAGCGTCGCCCGGAACAAGCTTGCCCCATTGCTCCTGCGTAATGCCAGGCTGAGCAGGCACGACAGCACCCGCCCATCCCTCCCATTTGCTCCGCATCTTCTTGATGTCGTTCATCACCACGCCGTGCTTGTTGCGGCGATTCGACGCGTTCACGCTGATCATCGGCATCTCGACCACCTGGACACGGCAATCCTTTTTTTCCTCGCCAATGGCAGGAATCCAGTTCCATGCAACCCGCCGAACATCGGGCAGCGTCGGAAGCACGTCCGCGAAGACGCAGTCCGCGTTCAGTTTCCTTAACTTGTCCACCATGTCGAGAGCGGCGACAAAGGCATCCTCATACCGCTCAGGCGTGTATTCGTATTTCCCGTCACGGATCAGCAGCGCGTCCGGCTCGACAAGCATCGCCCCGGTCACCGCGGCCAGCCGCCTGGCATACGTGCTCTTCCCGCTTCCGGGAAGCCCCCTTACAATCGTCAATTTACACATGGCATGTCTCCT
>JAFZIJ010000124.1 GCA_017554445.1 Victivallales bacterium | reverse complement strand
CTCGGCAAGACCATCCAGGCCCTCGCACTCATCCTCTCACGAAAGATGCTCGGGCAATCCGTCCGGCCGTCACTCGTTGTCTGCCCGACGTCGCTTCTGGACAACTGGGCCATTGAAGCCAAACGCTTTACGCCGCAGCTAAAGACGATGGTCATCAAAGGAAACGACCGTGCCAAGGAACTCCGCGAAATGGAGCATGCGGATTTGATCATCACCTCCTACGCCCTCCTGCGACGCGACGGTTTCGAATACGAAGGCATGGAATTCGACCATCTGATTCTTGACGAAGCACAGCACATCAAGAATCCGAAGACCGCCAACGCCAAGACCTGCAAAGGCTTACGTGCTGAATACAAGTTGATTCTGACGGGTACGCCCATTGAAAACAATTTGATCGAAATATGGTCGTTGTTCGATTTCCTATTGCCTGGCTATCTCGGTACGAACCGCAACTTCCATCTCAGCCCCAAGGCGACGGAAGCCGAAAAGGAAGAGCGGCAGACCGCCATCGCCGCGCAAATCAAGCCGTTCATCCTCCGCAGGACGAAGGTCGATGTCTGCGCGGAACTGCCGCCGAAGCTCGAACAAGTTCTCTTCTGCGAACTTACCGAACAGCAGCGCACCATCTATGACAATCTCATGCTCGCAGGCCGCCGCCTTCTCGATTTCGCCCGCAAGACCGGCTGGAAGCAGCATCGTTTCGACGTGCTCGCCATGCTTCTCCGCCTCCGCCAGACCTGCTGCCATCCCATCCTTCTCCCGAAGGATCTCCGGGCGGATTTTCCGGACGACATCCCGTCCGCCAAATTCGATCTTGCGAAGGAAGTCATTCTCGAAGCCATCGACTCGCGCCACCGCATCCTGCTCTTCTCGCAGTTCACATCCGTGCTCGACCTCTTCCCGGAATGGCTCAAGAAGTCCCACATCAAATTCGAACGGCTCGACGGATCGACGCAAGATCGTCAGGCCCATGTCGATAAATTCAACAACAGCGACGACATACCGATATTCCTCCTCAGCCTCAAAGCAGGCGGAACGGGTCTGAATCTCACGGGAGCGGACACCGTCATCCATTTCGACCAATGGTGGAATCCGATGGTCGAAGACCAGGCAACGGACCGCGCCCACCGAATCGGACAGACACGAACTGTCACATCCATCAAGCTCATCGCGCAGAACACCGTGGAAGAGAAGATCTTGGCACTTCAAGACTCCAAACGCAACCTCTTCCACAAAATCGTCGATGACGCGCCCGCTTCGCTGGACGATCTCACGACCGACGACATCGAATATATTTTCGCACAATAGGCCATCGCCACATGATTCCCAGAAAGTCCATCTGCATTCCCGCAACGCCGCCTGCGGACATAGCGGATTTCCTTCCCATCGTGGAACATCCGCACTTCCAGCGTCTTCGCGGCCGCAGGCAGTTGGGAATCAACTACTTGGTCTTTCCGGGCGCCGTCCATACACGTTTTGAACACACCATCGGCGTTTTGGCTCTGACACAACGCCTCTGCCGAATCCAACGGCTCCCTGCGGATGAATCGCGCCTTCTGCAGGCCTTCGCCCTCCTCCACGACATCGGCCATGGACCGTTTTCGCATCAGATCGAACCCGTCCTGCAAGGCGACCACCATTCCTGCGGAATCCGCCGAATCCATGACATGCATGACGCCATCAAAGCCTGCGGGCTGGACGACGACGACATCGCCGCCATGCTGACAGGCGGCAATCCGCTCGCCAACTGGATTTCAGACCGTAATCTCGGTACGGACAAACTCGATTATCTCATGCGCGACGCCCTCCACATCGGCTTCCATGGCACGCCGGACATCGAAAAAATTCAATTCTACACACTCTTCACAGATGACGGGCTGGCCATCGAGCAGAAATTCATCGAAGACGCCAAGCAGCTCCAGAAATTCTACTCCTATCTCCATCAGCACGGCTATTTGAACAAAACCGCCCTAGCCGCCCAGCGGATGCTGCAACGCGCCGTCCAGCAGGAACTTGAAACCGAAGACAATGCAGGCGACACGTTGTGGGACATGACGGACAACCAGCTGGAGGCGTGGCTCGCCGCCGTCCGCCATCCAATCGCTAAAAAACTGGAAGAAGCCTTGCGCAACCGCTTTCTGTACAAGACGTTTCTGGCCTTGAAGCCTGCCGGATACGCATACGTCGAACGGCAGGCGGACAAACCGCTCACCGTCCATGAATGGCCCCGCGCCAATCTGCGGGCCTTCTCCGAATTCGCGCAGGCTCCGCAAAATCTCATCGCGTTGGAGGACGAGATCGCCGCCAGTTGCGGATGCGCGGCAGGCGATGTCCTCTTCGCGGCCATGCCATACTTCAAGAAGCTCATTCCGAAAGACTTGCGAGTCTTTTCCTGTAGTCGGCGCCAACAGGATTTCTGGCTACTGGAAAACGACAAAGACCATCGCAAGTCTCTTGAAAGCGACTATTTGCGGACGTTCGCCATCCGCCTTGTCGCCCCTCCCAAACTTCGCGAAAAGCTTTCGCAGGAATCGGACCACATCGAAAATATCATATTGAACGCCATCAATATCAATCAACCAACGACAACAAAGGATGCACCATGAGAACACGTTTCGTCTTCCCCGAAGGAAAAAACAAAGCCTTGACCATGAGCTATGACGACGGTGTCGTCGCCGACCGCCGGCTGGTCGAAATCTTCAACCGTTACGGCATCAAAGGCACGTTCCATCTCAATTCCGCCACGTTCGGCAACAAAGGCAAAATCGAACCGGAGGAAGTCGCGACGCTGTACAAAGGCCATGAAGTCTCCTGCCATGCCGCGACGCATCCCTTCCTTGAACGGATTCCGCGCGGCGAAGTCATGCGCGAAGTGTGGGAAGACCGCAAACGTATCGAAGAACTGGCTGGCTATCCCGTTCTCTCCATGTCCTATCCCTATGGGACGCACAATGATGAAGTCATCGAAATCCTCCGCGCCGCCGGCATCCACTGCTGCCGCACGACGGCCGCCACGAAGGCCTTTGGCCTGCCCAACGAATTCCTCGCATGGCATCCGACCTGCCATCATCGCGACGCCCTCCCGCTCATTCCTAACTTCCTGAACATCAAATATCCACTTGCCGTTTTCTTCGTCTGGGGCCATGCCTATGAATTCGACAACAACAACAATTGGGAAGACATCGAAAGCTTCTGCCAGCAGATGGCCGGCCATGAAGACATCTGGTATGCCACCAACATCGAAATCTGCCGTTATGTCAAGGCCGTCCGTTCGTTGGATGTTTCGGCCGATGGCACGATGATCTACAATCCGTCCGCGACGGAAATCTGGTTCACCGCCGACAACGCCCTGATGTCCATCAAGGCTGGAGAAACCATTAAATTGTAACGACGGCGTCCCGCCGTCGATGGGTGTGGCGGCGGCGTCCCGCCGTCGCATGGTGTGGCGGCGGCGTCCCGCCGTCGCATTTATTTCAACAATTCCAAATCCCCACAGGAATCACTGCCATGGCGAAACTAATTGTCACAGACGGGCCGAACAGCGGCCAGGAGTTCCAATTCGACGGCGGCCGCTGTTCCGTCGGCAGAATCGAAGATTGCGACATCGTTCTCAACCATGGCAGCATCTCGCGGCAGCATGCGGCGTTTACGCTGGTTGCAGGAGCATGGAAACTGGAGGATCTCGGCAGCCAGAACGGGACGTTGGTCAACGACCAGCGGATTCAAAGCTGCCTTCTCAAATCGCCCTGTACCATCCAGTTCGGACAAGTCACGGCACGTTTCGAGCCCGGCGCGGAAATTTCCCTGCAACCGTCTCAACCATTGCAATACCATGAGACAATCGCCATGCCGGCAGGCAGCGACGTCAGTCCAGACGATGTCAAATCCATCGGCAAAACCATCAATGGCGTCTTCAGCGAATTCGGCCGCGTCATCGTCGGCCAGCAGCAAGTTGCACAGGAGCTTCTGATCGCCATCGCGGCAGGCGGCCACTGCCTGATGATCGGTCTGCCAGGCCTCGCCAAAACGCTGATGGTCTCCACGCTTGCGCAAATCCTTAAGCTTCAATTCAAACGCGTCCAGTTCACGCCGGATCTCATGCCGTCCGACATCATCGGAACCGACATTCTCGACATCGACGAACACGGCAAGCGGTCGTTCCGCTTCATCAAAGGGCCAGTCTTCACGAACATGCTGCTGGCGGATGAAATCAACCGTACGCCGCCGAAAACACAAGCCGCCCTGCTGGAGGCCATGCAGGAAAAGCAGGTCACGGCGTCCAATCAGCTCTTCAAACTGCCGCCGCCGTTCTTTGTCCTCGCGACGCAGAACCCTCTTGAGCAGGAAGGCACCTATCCGCTGCCGGAAGCCCAGCTGGACCGCTTCATGTTCAACATTCTCGTCGATTATCCGGAAGCCGACGAAGAGGAACAGATCGTCATGGCGACCACGACGCGGAAAAAGGTGGAACTCAACCAACTGCTTTCCGCGGAAGAACTTGTGCGCATTCAGGCCATCGTCCGAGACCTGCCGGTCTCGCCGCACGTCGTCAAATACGCGACACGGCTTGTCCGCATGACGCGGCCGAAATCGGAGGAGGCCCCTGATTTCATCAAACAGTACATCCACTGCGGCGCGGGGCCGCGTGCTGCGCAATGCCTTGTGTTGGGAGCGAAGGCCCGCGCCATCCTGCAAGGCCGCGTCAACGTGTCCTGCGGCGACGTAAGGGCCATCGCCCTGCCCGTCCTGCGCCACCGCCTCTTCACCAATTTCACGGCCGATTCTGAAGGCGTCACGGCGGACGACATCGTCGCCCGCCTTTTGGAGAAGGCTCCCGAACCGTCCGCGAGGGATTATTGATTTAATGCTTAATGCTTAATTTCTTTCCGCAGATTCAGAACCATCCAGAAAATCCAGAAAATCCAGACCATCCAGAAAATCCAGAAAAAAAAATTCCTGCTATAGTTTGTATTTTGCGGAAATGGCGGTAATTTAAAAGGCGTCGTTGGAAAACGACGTCTGACAAAACCTGGAGTTGTAGCGCAATTGGTTAGAGCATCGCCCTGTCACGGCGAAGGTTGCGAGTTCGAGCCTCGTCAACTCCGCCAGGTTTTGAAAAACGCGCAAAACGGAGTTGTAGCGCAATTGGTTAGAGCATCGCCCTGTCACGGCGAAGGTTGCGAGTTCGAGCCTCGTCAACTCCGCCAATTCTAAAGCCCAGTCATCAAATGATGACTGGGCTTTTTGGCGTTTTGGGGAAATGGCAGTTTCGGGTAGAGCCCAATTTTACCACAAATTATTCACGCGCATACGCGCACATGCGCGTATGCGCGTCCTTGTAATTTAATAATTATATATTATAGTAAAGGAAAGTTGTTTTTTTAACAATCACCTTAGTCTTAGGAAAACCACATGTCACCAGACGAAAACGAAAACATCAACGAAACAACGCCGCAGCAGCCAGAGCCGCAGACGGCAAACGAAACGCCACAGGCCGCAGAGCAGCCACAGCAGCCGCAGACGCCGCCTCCCAATCCCGCCGAATACAACGCCTCTCAGATCACCGTTCTGGAAGGTTTGGAAGCCGTCCGCAAACGCCCTTCCATGTATATCGGCGACACACATGAACGTGGCCTCCACCATCTTGTCTATGAAGTCGTGGACAACTCCATTGACGAAGCGCTCGCCGGCTACTGCCACAACATCGAAGTCGTCATCAACATCGACAATTCCATCACCGTGTCGGACGACGGCCGCGGCATCCCTGTCGATATCCATCCCGTCGAAAAGAAGCCGGCCTGCGAAGTCGCCCTCACCGTTCTCCACACCGGCGGTAAATTCGACCACTCCGCCTACAAAGTCTCCGGCGGTCTCCATGGCGTCGGCGTCTCCTGCGTCAACGCCCTCTCCGAATGGCTCGTCCTCACGATCAACCGCGACGGCTATGAACATGAGATGAAATTCTCCCGCGGCAACACGACCAGCCCGCTGGAGAAGATCCGCCAGTCGTCCAAAACGGGAACGACCGTCAAATTCAAGCCGGATCCGGAAATCTTCTCCGTCACGGAATACAAATGGGACATCCTGCAGAACCGCCTCCGCGAACTCGCCTTCCTGAACGCCGGCATCCGCATCACCCTGCGCGACATGCGGGCGGACGTGCCGCGCGAAGAGGTCTATCACTATCTCGGCGGCCTCAAGGAGTTCGTCACCCATCTGAACGCCGATAAGAACGCCCTCCATGACGTCATCTACTTCAAGACGGTCAAATCCGATCTCGAAGCGGAAATCGCCATGCAGTACAACGACGGCTACAACGAATCCATCTACACCTACGCCAACAACATCAACACGATTGAAGGCGGCACGCATCTGACAGGTTTCCAAGGCGCCATCACGCGTTGCGTCAACAACTACATCAAGAGCATTCCAAAATACAAAAACGAGCCAGCCGTCTCCGGAGCGGACGTTCGCGAAGGTCTTGCGGCCGTCATTTCCGTGAAGGTGAAAGACCCGCAATTTGAAGGCCAGACGAAGACGAAGCTCGGCAATTCGGAAGTCGCGGGTATCGTCGGCTCCATCGTCTATGAGACGTTGACGACGTATTTCGAAGAGCATCCGCAGGAAGCTCTCCACATCATCGAAAAGACGATGCTGGCCTCACAGGCCCGCGAAGCCGCCCGCAAGGCGCGTGAAAACACGCGCCGCAAGTCTCCGTTGGATTCCGGATCCATGCCCGGCAAACTGGCCGACTGCGCGGAAAAGGATCCCACGCTCTGCGAATTGTACATCGTCGAGGGACAGTCCGCCGGTGGTTCCGCCAAAACAGGCCGCTGCTCACGCTATCAGGCCATCCTGCCCATCCGCGGCAAGATCCTCAACGTCGAGAAGGCCTCCATCGAACGCATGGAGAAGAACGAAGAGATTGAATCGCTCCGCAAGGCCATCGGTTGCGGCTTCGGCAACGCGCCAACGGACGACAATCCGGACGATTTCGAATGCTGCAATCCCGCCAAGGCCCGTTACCACCGCATCGTCATCATGACCGATGCCGATGTTGACGGCTCCCATATCGCAACGTTGCTGTTGACGTTCTTCTACCGCAAGATGCGTCCGTTGATCGACGCAGGCTATGTCTATATCGCCCAGCCGCCGCTCTTCAAAGTGACGCGTCGCAAACATGATGAATATGTTGATAGCGAAGACCATCTGGCCGCCATCCTCCTCAAGCTCGGCCTGCAGGACATCACATTGAAGCGGTCTGACGGCTCGGAAGTTCCTGTCGATTCCATCGCGCAGATCATTCAGAACATCCGTGAATACATCCGTCTCTCGGGATCTCTCCATCGCTATGACCTCACGCCGGACGATTTCATCGCGAAAGCCCACGAACTCGGCCGTTATCCGGAATACATGATCAACGTCCGCGAAACCGACGGTTCCACGACGCGCCATTTTGCGACGACGTCTGAACAAGAGCATGACATCATCAGCGAACTTGAAGCGAAGCTGAAGGCGGAACTGCTGCCAAACGGCACAGAAGAGGAGCTCGCAAACTTCTCGTCCGCCGCCTTCATCGACACCATCCATATCACGGAAGCCTTCTCTCTGCAAAACATCGCCGAACAGCTCGCTAACGCAGGCTTCTCGGACCAAGCCATGTTCGCCAAGCAGGAAGGACCCGTCGCGACGATTTGCCAAGGCGAGAAACCGCCCGTCGATGTCTTCACACTTTCAGACATCTACGACAAAATCATCGCCATCGGCCGCCAAGGCCTCACGATCCAGCGTTACAAAGGTCTTGGTGAAATGAATCCCGAACAGCTTTGGGAGACCACCATGGATCCCACCAACCGCAAGATGCTCAAAGTCACCATGGAGGACTGCGTTCAGGCTGAAAAGCTCTTCACGCTCCTCATGGGTGACCTTGTCGAACCGCGGCGCGAATACATTGAAATGCACGCCGAATCCATGAAGAACCTCGATATCTGAGCATTGCCATAACGGAAGGTAACCACCATGTCAGAAGATACCCTAAACACCCCAAATACTTCAAAAGCAACTAATAGCAAGATCGATAAGAAGTCACTCGGCTTCACCGAGGAGAATCTCGGCAAGAATGACAAGCTCTCCGCGATCGAGGAGATCATGCATTTCAATTACCTCCAATATTCACTCTCCGTGAACGTTGGACGTGCCATTCCGGATGTGCGCGATGGTTTGAAGCCCGGTAACCGCCGTATTCTCTGGGCCATGCACGACCTCGGCTTCAGCAAGTCGCACAAGACGGAAAAGTGCGCGAAAGTCGTCGGTGAAGTCATCGGCAACTACCATCCTCACGGCGACCAGGCCGTCTATGACACGCTGGCCCGCATGGCACAGGATTTCAATATGCGCTGCCCGCTCATCGAAGGCCAAGG
>JAFZIJ010000123.1 GCA_017554445.1 Victivallales bacterium | reverse complement strand
CCCATTTTAGGCGGTCCCGCAGGAGCGGAACCCTCCCATTTTAGGCGGTCCCGCAGGAGCGGAACCCTCCCATTTTAGGCGGACCCGCAGGAGCGGAACCCTCCCATTTTAGGCGGACCCGCAGGAGCGGAACCCTCCCATTTTACATTTCCGCGAGGGCGGCCTTGCGGGAGAGACGGATGCGGCCGCGGTCGTCGATGTCGATGACCTTTACGGTGATCTGGTCGCCGATTTTGCAGATTTCTTCGACGTTCTTCACGCGATAGTCAGCCAATTCGGAGATGTGGACCATGCCTTCGATACCGGGCATGAATTCAACGAAGCATCCGAAATCTTTGATGGTCTTGACGATGCCTTTGTAGATCTTGCCGATTTCGGCTTCGCCTGTAGAGCCTTCGACCATGTATTTCGCGTCCGCAAGAGCCTGTGCGCTCAACGCGAAGATCTTGACGGTTCCGTCTTCTTCGACGTCGATCTTGGCACCAGTCGTATCGGTTATGCCGCGGATATTCTTACCGCCAGGGCCGATGAGAGCGCCGATCTTGTCGGGATTGATCTTGACGACGATCATCTGCGGGGCGTTCGGGCTGAGCTCCGGACGCGGGGCGGCGATGCAGTCGTTCATGATTTGGCGGATCTTGGCGCGTGCGGCCTTATTGGTCAGCAGGGCTTCGTACATGCCGGGGAGATCAAGACCAGCGATCTTGAGGTCCAGCTGGAAGCCGGTGATGCCTTTGGAAGTTCCGGCGACCTTGAAGTCCATGTCGCCGTAGTGGTCTTCAGAGCCGAGGATATCGGTCAGGAAGACGCGTTTGTCCGTTCCGGTAACGAGACCGACAGAGATGCCGACGACGGCGTCAGAGATTGGAACGCCCGCGTCCATGAGGGCGAGAGACGAACCGCAAACCGTTGCCATGGAGGAAGATCCGTTAGAACCGAGAATTTCGGAGACAACACGCGTCGTGTAGGGGAAGTCCTTCGGCATGGCACCGTAGATGGAGCGTTCGGCAAGAGCGCCGTGGCCGATTTCGCGGCGGCCGGTGGAGCCGTAGCGGCCGACTTCGCCAGTGGAGAAGGCCGGGAAGTTGTAGTGGAGGATGAAGCTCTTCTTGGCGGGACCACCCGTGATCACATCGTATTCCTGTTCGTCACTGGACGAGCCAAGTGTCGCGATGACAAGAGCTTGCGTATCGCCACGCTTAAAGAGGGCGGAACCATGGACGCGTGGCAGGACGCCGACTTCGCAGGAAATCGGGCGGATTTCGTCGATTTTACGACCATCCTGACGGAGACCGTCTTCGAGGACGTTGGCGCGGATGGCCTTTTCCAGCATGATTTCCCAGACGAGATCGAAATTGGGGGCCGTTCCGTCTTCGGCGGTGAACTTTTCCGTCAAAGCGTCTTTAAGTTCCTGCTTGAGGGCGTCCTGCTGGGCTTGACGCTCCAGCTTGGCGGCGCCTGTGCAGGCCTTGCGGAGGCGATCGCCAATGAATTCTTCGCAAGCGGCAAGGAATTCAGGCTGAGGCAGATAGGGGGTGTATTCCTTCTTCGGCTTGTTGACTCTCTTGGCGAGTTCCGTGATGGCTTCGCATTCCTTTACAATAATAGAATCCGCGAAAACCATGGCGTCACGAAGGTCTTCTTCAGAGATTTCGGACGCGCGGCCTTCGATCATGATGGCCTTTCCGGGGATACCGGCATAGACCAGATCGATGTCGCTCTTTTCCATTTCGGAATTCGTGGGGTTGGCGATGAACTGTCCGTCCACGCGGCCGACACGGCATGCGCCAACGGCACCGAGGAACGGGATGTCCGAAACCATCAAGGCGGCGGCGGCACCGAAAATGCTGAGGACGTCCGCTTCGTTTTCGCCATCGCAGCTGAGAAGGGTGGAGACGACCTGCACTTCATTCATGAAACCTTCAGGGAAGAGGGGGCGGATCGGACGGTCCGTCATACGGGCCGTGAGGATTTCCTTTTCCGTGGGATGGCCTTCGCGTTTGAAGAAACCGCCCGGAATCTTTCCGGCGGCCGCGAAGCGTTCGCGGTATTCGACGGAGAGGGGGAAGAAGTCGATGCCTTCGCGCGGTGCTGCGGAGCAGACGCAGACGAGAACGACTGTATCTCCTTGGCGGACGGTAACGGAACCGTTGGCCAGCAGGGCCATCTTTCCGGTTTCGATCTGGATTTCGTGCCCGTTGCCCAAGTCAATCGTGCAATTTTCAATACTCATGGTTAATTCTCCTTATGCGGTGCTCTCTCCCGATTGAAAACCAATCATTTGCACCGATTTCGACTGCGGAATTGCGGCATGGGGCGCCACCTGTCAAAGATGGAATTGCATGGCGGCTGGCGACTCATGCCGGCGAATTCCACAGTCTTGTAACATACTCCGTTTAAAGTAATTGTCCTGGCATCGGCGGAGTTTTTCCGAAGCCAGGACACGACATGCGGGCGATTACCGACGGAGCTTGAGGCTGTTGACAAGTTCCGTGTAACGGGCGTGGTCTTCACGCTGGAGGTAGTTCAACAGCTTGCGGCGCTTGTTAACCATGGCGATGAGGCCGCGACGGCTGCTGTTGTCCTTCTTGTGGATCTTCATATGCTCGGTCAATTCAGTGATGCGCTGCGTGAGGATGGCGACCTGAACTTCGACGGAACCGACGTCGTTAGCCGAACGCTGATACTTCTTGATGATTTCTTGCTTGGTTTCCTTGTCCATGGTTTTCCTTTGTGTTTTCGCTACCAAACCATACGGGATTGTTGATCCGCTTTACAGTGATGATCCAGTCAAACACCGCGAATAACAGGTGAAACATATAATATACCCCGAAATGTGGAAAAATCAATGTAACAGGAGAATTATCGTCAAATCTGCTGGATGTCGTGAAGAAATCGCGGAAACTGCTGTGAAAAAAAACAAAATGATGTATTATTTATAGTGGTAAAAGAAGGAGAGACATGGTCGTTGTCCAGTAGATCATAGAGTTCGACGACTTCCGCCGCCGACACAGGACAGGAACATCGCACTTGCAACTTGACCATTATTTTTCATCTATCCATAATTATTGAAAATGGAGGCTTTATGAGAACCATTTCGTTGTTGTCGGGACTATGCTTGAGCGCCATGCTGGCGGCGCAGTCGGTGCAGGGCGCAGGCGGGCCTGAATACAATCCGAAACCGGCGGGCGTTAATTTTTATGTGTCGCCGAAGGGCGATGACGCGAACAGCGGATTGGATGTCAATCATCCGTTTCGCACGCCATGGGCGGCGCAGAAAGCCGTTCGAAACCATCCCGAACGCGGGCGGCAGCCGATCACCGTCCATCTGATGGACGGCGTGTATGCGTTGGGCGAGGCGTGGACGTTCACGCCGGCGGACAGCGGAACGGCGGCGGCTCCCGTCACATGGCAGGCGTTCATGAACCAGCGGCCCATCATTTCCGGCGGCCGTGTGATTACGGGATGGACGGTCGGCGAAGACGGCGTCTGGAGCGTGCAGATTCCGGAAACCGTCGGCGGCAACAAGCCGGACGGCAAATGGAACATCATGCAGTTGTTTGTGAACGGCGGACGGCGGCAGCGTTGCCGACTGCCGAAGACTGGTTTCTTCCGCATGAAAGATCGCGCCGTGCAATGGAAGGACCGCAATGAGGCGGCGGCGAAGCCGGGGGCGCATGATTCGTTCATCTTCCGTGACGGCGACATCGAAGGCTGGCCGGATGTGTCCAATGCGACCATCATGATGTACAATTCATGGACGGCGTCCATCCATTGGATCGACAGCATCGACTTTGAGAAGAAGACGTTGAAGTTCACAAGCCGCATGGGCTGGCCAGTCGGTTATTGGGATCGACAGGGCCGTTATCATCTGGAGAATCTGAAGGCGGCGCTGACGGACGCGGGCGAATGGTACATGGACTACCAGACGGGCACGTTGTATTACAAGCCGCTGCCGGGCGAGACGCCTGCGAACACGACAATCGTGGCCCCTGTTCATGAACAAATCCTTGTCATCAAAGGAGATGCGGAAATCGGGATGCCTGTCGAACATGTGAATTTCCGTGGGATTTCGTTCCAATATGGAGCATTTCTGCTGAACACGACGCAGTCGCATGATGGACAGGCGGCGGCCGGCATGTCGGCCGCCGTCTATGTGAGCGACACGCGGAATTGCGTATTTTCGGACATCGATGTCTCGCATTGCGGCCTGTATGGCGTGTGGTTTGCGAAAGGTTGTCAATATAACACTCTGATTCGCAGTGAATTGCATGATCTTGGCGGTGGTGGCGTTCGCATCGGCGAGCCTGGCGGCGAAAAAGAGCAGACCATTGCCTGTGGCCACAATCTGGTGGAGAACTGCTTCATCCACAACTCGGGGCTGGTGGCTCCTGCGGCGGTTGGCGCGATCATCTTCAAGTCCAGTTACAACACGTTGCGGCACAATGAAATCAGCGATTTGTATTACAGCGCGGTATCGGTTGGATGGTCATGGGGCTACGCACCGAGTTCGGCCAATCACAACATCGTGGAATACAATCATCTGCATCATCTTGGATACGGCATTTTGTCAGATATGGGCGCCATCTACAATCTTGGCATTTCGCCTGGAACGGTCTTCCGCGGCAACCATATCCATGACGTTTTCTCCTATTCATACGGCGGCTGGGGGCTCTATACGGACGAAGGCAGCACAGGCGTGTTGATGGAACACAATGTGGTCTATAACACGAAATCCGGCGGCTTCCATCAGCATTATGGAAGAGAGAACATCTTGCGCAACAACCTGTTGGCGTTCGCGCAGGAAGGGCAGATCATCCGTTCGCGGCAGGAAAACCACATCTCCTTCACGGCGGAAAACAACGTCGTGATTTTCAACAACGGACGGCCTTACGGCGGCAATTGGGGCAATAACAATTATGTGATGCGTCACAACATGTATTGGGACACAACGAAACAGCCGTTCGGCTTTGCCGGAAATGAACTGTCTGATTTGCAGGAACTTGAAGACCAAGAGATTGGCTCCGTCATCGCGGATCCGAAATTCGTCGATGCAGAGCATTTCAATTTCGAACTTCAGCCAGACTCCCCTGCGAAGCCGTATATCGAAGAGGCGTTGGCCGCCATGAAACGGGCAGGGTTGACAGGTCCTGCATGGTGGACGGAAAGGGCGAAACAGCAAGTCTTTAAGGAAGTCAGCCCGGATTTGATTCCTGTCTCGAAGGAGCGTCCAAAAATCGGAATGGCGAAGGAATTGCTGATCAATTTCGCAGAATGCAAAGTCGGCGATCAATGCCCGAATGGTCATACATCCGGCGATGTGAAGGAAAAAGGCACGTCCATCCGCGTGACGGACGAACTGGACGCGCCCGGCTCGAAGAAATGCCTGAAATTCATCGACGCCCCTGGCTGGCCGGTGATTTGGGAGCCGCATCTCGTGTTCGGTTTCAACTGGCGCAGAGGCAAGGCGATAGGCGAGTTCGACGTTTATCTGAAGACGCAGACGGCGATCCTCCACCACGAATGGCGCGATTCATCCGCTCCGTACAAAGTCGGTCCGACGATGCGTTTCTATGGCGACGGCCGTCTGACGTGGCTCGACAAGCCGCTAGGGACGGTTCCCGTCGGCAAGTGGTTCCATGTGAAGATCTTGACGGGGCTTGGCCCGGATGTCGAGAAGCCTGTTTTCACGTTGGAGATCACGCCGGAAGGCGGCGAGAAGAAGACATATGAGAATTTGGATTTCGGCAACGACGATTGGCGGCAGTTGACATGGCTTGGATTCATTTCCGAAGCCGACACGAACGCCGAATTCATGATTGGAAACGTCCACTTCCAACGGGAAAAATAAGGGAGCTGAAAGCCTAAAGCCACCGATCCCGCAGGAGCGGGACCCTCCCAACCACTGACCACTGACCACCGATCCCGCAGGAGCGGGACCCTCCCACCCACTGACCACCGATCCCGCAGGAGCGGGACCCTCCCAACCACTAACCACGAAGAGATTCATAGAAGGCGATGGCATGGCGGAGGTCATCGTCGTCGGGATGTCCTTTCGCTGTGCCGCCAAAGAGTTTGAAGAAGCCATAGGTGTTGTAGCCCAGACAGCTGAAATGGCCGACGATTTCCGCTTGGCGTTCGGAGAGAACGGCTTCGAGCTTGCGGGCGTAGTTCAGGCCGAGCTTGTTTCCGCCGCATGTTGAAAGCAAAAAGACACGTTGGTGCAACGGCAGGGCGACGGCGATATTCAAAAGGCTTTTGTCAAAACTGAAATAGTAGATGCCTGAGGCCAGACCGATCAAATCAAAGGAAGACAGATCGTCGGGGCGGCATGATTCGGCTTCGAAGACGGCGATGTCGTTGTGGGCGGCGACGATGGCGTCCACGAGTTTTTTTGTGTTGCCGTGGTGGCTTGAGTGATAGACGATGGCGGTTTTCATTGTCATGCTTAGTGCTTAGTACTAGGAGACTTATATGTTGTGTTTAGGAGACCGTGGTTGGCTAATCCGATGATGAATGAATATGAAAATGTAGCCATCATTTGTGTTTTTTTCCAATTATATTAATTTTTCTGGAATAATTTCACTTGACATTTTGTTTGAATACGATAATGTATTAAGAAAAAATTAATGTTGTTTTAAAGAATGTTGTTTTGAAGAGATATTTCCCCGACAAACATGTAACCACAGGAGTCAACATGAAAAAATCACGTCACTTCACCTTGATTGAGCTGCTGGTCGTCATCGCGATCATCGCGATTTTGGCCGCCATGCTTCTGCCCGCGCTGTCAAAGGCCCGTGATAAGGCCCGTGCGATTTCCTGCGCATCCAACTATCGCCAAATTGGTCTTGCTTTGACCATGTATCTTTCCGAAAACAAAGATTTCATTCCTAATCGCTACAGAGATGCGGCCCCGAACCAGGACGGCGGCTATGGCGCGGACGGCGCGTACTACGCGAAGTTCGGCGTGAGGGACCATTACATCACTTACGGTAGTTTCTCCCCCTATATCGGCCCCTACACGGGCGACTGGAAGGTATTCTGCTGCCCAGCTTCTTCTATTGCCGGTTCTACGTATGAAGGCATTACTTATACAGCAGAAGAATGGCAATGCAAGCATGGCGTCGGCATGTCCCGTACTGCGGACGGGAAGAAGACGAACAAATACATCAATTACAATACGACATACAATTCACCGTCTGGCCGCGCGATCTTCATTGATTCGGTTTCCGCCTGGTTGCAGGGTGACCTGTTCTATTCACGTATGTCGATCCGTCACGACAGCGGCCTGAATGCCGTTTACATGGATGGCCATGTTGATTTTGTGAGCGAGCAGCACGTCCGTTCGGAGATGGGCAAGAAGATGGCGATTACCGTCACGGAATCCGTTTCCACGCCGATGGGAAAAGATTGATTTTAAACGCATAAGCATAGCATAAACGACGGCGGCCCGGCATCGAATGATGTCGGGCCGCCGTGTTTTTTGGCTGCGATGAATTAGTCCAGCCTGAAGAGCAGGGTGGCGTTTTCAGGGAAATTGACGATGAAGGATGCCGTCGGCTCGGCGGCGATGACTTTGTTGGAATAAAGCTCCGTGACTTTCGCAGGACGCGGCAGGCTGATGACGCGTTTTCCGGGTTGGTCAACGCAGACGGCGAGCATGGACTTGTTGGCCCAGACGACATCTGGCGTTTCGATATACTGGTGGATTCCCGCCAATTTTGCAAGATTGCTGTAAAGTTGCGCAGGCAGTTGCGGCTGAGCGCAATAGACTGCCGTCCAGTTCTCGTGTTTCTTGATGGCGATGGCGGGACGGCCGTCTGGATAGGTTGCAATGATGGTCGCCAGATCGTCTGCGGGAAGGACGGCGGGATTGTGGATGAATTGAGGGCTGCCGTATCCAACGGGCAAGCCGTCGCAAATACCTTCTATTTTTTTGAATAACACATGGCCTTTGGCCATAGGAGCCTGCGGATCGAAGGCGACTTTCATGCCGATGAAGGATTCCGCCTGTTCGGGGGCGAAACGGCCGTCGGCCATGACACCGGCGTTATTGAGGAAGACGATGACACGATCATCGCTTTTCATTTTGTCAATTTTTTGGCGGAGTTCTTCCGAAGGGGCGACGGCGTTGGCGATGATCAGCAGTTTGCAGTCTGTCAGTTTGTCGATGTCGGATGCGAGATAATGGCCGACGGGGAAGCCGCCGCGATGGAGTTGCGGGAGTCGTGCAATGGTCAATTCTCCGCCGATTCGGTCACCCGTCCTGAGATAGGCGAGGGAGTCTTCATCGATGATGTAGGCGGCTTGTGTGACGGACGAGCGGTCGAGGCCGTTGGCGATTTTGGCGACGCGGCAGTAGTTTTTGAGAGCCGCAAGCAGTTTCGGCGTGTTGTAGCGGTTGCCGCCGACATCGAACCACCATTGGACGACGCCGTTCGTGAGGACACACGCCAATTCCTTATCCTGCTGGATGATATCGCCTTCGACATTCTCTGGCTTGCCCCAGCCGCCGACTTTTCCGGGGGAGAGGGATGTGCGGACGTCGTTTTCATCGAACCACAGCTTCCCATGAAGCTTCACGGAATCGACGAGCGACATGAAATGGCAGGTTCCCTTGCCGCCAAGCTGGCGGAAGGCGTAGGACGTGGGCGAGCAGACAAAGTCTATATCCGGACATTCGAGAACTTTTCGGAGAGCGTTGTGGCCGGAGTTTTGCTGGCGTTGTTCGCCGCAGAGCTGTAGGAGATAGCCGTAGAAAACGCCGACGGTCTTTTCATGTTTGCAGATGTCCTTAACGGCGGTTGCGAATGTGGTGATGGTGTCTGCGACAAGCCATGAATTATAGGTATAGAAATCGATGACCTGCATTTCGGTCTGCGGGTTGTGCATATAGCCGAGCTTGGAATCGGCGCGTTGCTTGTAGGAGGGGATTTCGGCGGTCGCAAGCGTGACGTTGTTGTCGTTCCACGCCTTCTGGAGGGCATCGTCCGTCTTGTATTTGTCTGTGAGCCACTTGCGGAAGTAACGGATGTTGGCGGGGGAATAATCGACCCATGCGTTTTCGTTGGAGCCCCACATCATCCATTCCTCCGTCGTTCCGGAGGCGAGATGGTAGCCGATGAAATTGTTGGCGTAGGGGGAATTTTCCACGTATTCGATGAGTTTCCGAAGTCCTTTGATGGTGTCTTCACGCCATGCCTGGGAGGCCCATGACGGGGCGGGGCGGCCGGATGTGTGCGGGAAAATGTAACGCGTCCCATCTGGCTTTTCGGCGATGACAATGTCATCCGGATGTTGATTGCACCACCATTTGGGGGCATGGAGATAGAGCCGCGGGAAGATATAGGCCTTTGGATTGTTCTGGAGAATCATGGCGACACGTTGGTCGATGACGGAAAAGTCATATTCATCTTGCGACTTCCAGGCGGTTGGGGAGATGTTGTATCCTGATTCCGTGGGAGTTGCACAAATCGTGAACAGATCGACATCAACGGATGTGAAGTCGCGATAAACCTGCGGATTGGGGCCGTATGCGGCGTAGGCCATGCCGCTATGGGGCTGCCCGTTGATGAAGATCGTGGGTGTGCCGTTATGCGGCTTGACTTCCGCGACGGTATGGGGGAGGAAGGGTTCCTTCTGGTTGATATTGACGGTGCCCAAGGAGGCGGTGGCGGTTACGTTGGGCATGCCGTTGGCGAGATTACCGATCATGCTGACGCGGAGCTCATAGTCGCCTTTTCTGAGAATCCAAGGCAGGATGAGCGGGGCGGCCGGATCGAGCTTGATTTGCGTCGATGGCATCAAGAGATTGAACGACAATGGGATGCGTGAAAAGACGGTGGGGCCTTTTGCAAACTGAAGTTCCGCGGAGAGGGGGAACAACGGCTCGGAAAGTTTTGTTGTGAAGGACGGAATCGTCAGTTTTGTCCCACCGACTGTTTCCTTTGGTATTTCAGGCGGATTTTCGATGGTCATATCGACCGAGACTTCTTCGATTTTAATGGATTTGACAGCGAGCTTGTACTCTTTGCCTGATTGGATGCCGAAAGCGATGATCGTGAAGTATTTGATTGGGAAGGCGAGCGGCCCTTCCTTGATCTGGCTCCAGGAGGCATGCTTCCAGTTCGTCCATCCGCATTGCAATGTCTGCTGTGAACCACCGGCTTTCCATGTCGGAAGCGGCTTGGGATCGATCGTCCATTCCGCGCCGTTGGCGTCTCCCATTTTGGCGCTGATGAGGAATGGTTCGCCGAGGTTCTTCAATTCGACAATGATTTGCGTGCAAGGGCGTTGGATGGCGGTATGGTAGAAAAGGTCGTTGAATCCTGTGTCACCTTTCGGAATGAAATTCCAGATCAGTTGGTCACCTTCCATGACGTGGGTCGATTTTTGGAACTCGCGGTTGAGGCGTGCCTCGTCTCGTTGATTGCTCCAGTTTTTGATGTCATGTGTGGCATCGAAAATGACGGTTTTCGTGAAGTTTTGCGCCATTCCGCAGACGGAAAGCGCAAGGGAGAGAAGGATCATTTTCTTCATGGTGTTTTATGTCTCCAAAATTTAAAAGGAATAAGTTCCGAAGAGTGATGTGTCTTTGAATGAGCCGATGCCGGAATGGAATTCAATCCATCCTTTGCGGCCGTTTCCGTCGTTGTCGTTGACTAGCAATGAGATGCGGCATTCATTCTGGATTCCTGGCAGGGCGTCCCATGGAATCGTGACGGTGTATTGGAGCGGGCCGTCGCCGTTTGTCGAACCGATGATCGACAGCGGGAAATCCTCTGGCTTGGAGTCTGGATTGAGGCGTGTTTCGACGAGAACCGTCGGTTTTCCGGCCAGCAAGGCGAGCATCAGGCTGAGCGCTTTCTGCCCCGTCAACGGCGCGACGGAGAGTTGGACGGAATCGCCCTGCCACACATCGCCGAGATTGGAGAACGGCTGGAAGAATTTGTCGTCGTTGACATCGACGGTGAAGACGAGTCCCTTGTCGGTTTTTGATAGGAAGGCAGAAGCATTTAAATCATTTGGATTGATTGGCTTGGGCTGCTTGTCCGGTAACGGGACGAAGATCGGTTCGGCGGCAAGCGGAATGCGGGCGGGAGCCTGCGGGATGATGGCTGAATGAAGGATGAAATCCTGTGCTTCAAACCATCCATTCGGAATTTGGGGAATCAAAGTCACGCGTGGATTGTGAATTGTCTGTACCGATTTTAAAGGAAGCCAGAAGGTTTCTGTGGAATTGGCGGGCAGCGTTTTGAGGAATGCGCCATGCATGTCAAGATCGTTGGAATTAACGCCTAATGTGAGAGTTGCGTTGTAATCAAGATTGCTTTGGACGGTTATGGGAACGGCGGGCTTGCCGTCATGCATGATAATTGTTTCGCATCGCAGGGCGATGGGGGGCTGCAGCGTGAAGACGAGTTCGGCTTTGTCCATGAAGTCGTCCATTTGGCAGACGACGGTCATGCAGATGGTCTGGTTCAGGAAGGGACGCCATTCCTCCGGTTTCATGTTGATGCTGTTCGACTTTATGAAATGTGTCTTGTCGGGCATGTTGATGGTCAGGGGGATGGTGACGGGCTCGAAATCTTTTGATGCTGGTTTGAAAAACACCTTGGCTGTGGCGTATTTGATGGGAGCGCCGGTAAGGTTGTGGATATCTAGTTCGAAATTGAATGGTTGGCCGAGAACTACGGACGTGGCCTTCGTGGAGACTGTCAGTTTGACATGTTGTGCAAGTTTCTTGCAATCAAGTCCATAGATATAGATCGGCGTTTCCGTGAGCGTCACGTTCAATCGACCAGTTACAATGGCGGCTGGCATGGGATTGCCTTGCAAATCGATGATTTTGACATTGTCTGTGACTGGAAGCGAGGCGACTTGCTCGCCTTCGACAACGTATGCGGCGACGACATCCTGACCGCTTTTGTCCCGGAACTGGTACAAATGCATGTTTTCCTGATGATAGGACAAGTCGTCGATATATTGTGCATCTTCGAGGATGCGCGTCATGGCGGCGATGGCGGTAAGGGAAGGCTTGGGCGAGAAATCTTCATGGACGAGACCGAAATTATGTTCCGTGTAGCCACGTTTGTTGCCGTCGTTGCGGAAGTCGTATTGACAGGCGTAGAGGATGCCGTTGGCCTTGGAGGAGAGCAACATACGGATGGCGTATTGTGCCTGGTGGACGTAACTTGAACGTGGATAGCCGCCGGCGATGGCGAGATACTGCATGTCGCCGGAATAGGTCGTCCAGCCGGCTTCCGTGATGATGAACTGATGGGCGCCGCCATGTTTTAGGCAGACTTCGCGCATGTCTTTGCCGTTGTCGTTGAAGAACATCTCGCGTTCGGGACGCGGCTGGCCATGGCAGTATGGATGGAAGGAGATGATGTTCTTTTCATCGGCGATGCCTTGTTCGACCATCTGCCTGAGCGTCGGCCAGACATCCTCCGCGCAGACGGCGATATTGGCGTCCGGCAGGACGCCGCGGATGGCGTCGTTGGCTTTTCGTGTCAGTTCGACGAATTTGTCGAGCCATGGCGCGTCGCCCCAACGTTGCCCGCCATATTGTTTCTGGAAGTAGAAATTCGCGGGTTCGTTCCATATTTCAAATGTGTAGATTTTGTCTTTGAAATATTCGGCCATGAAGGCGCACCATCGCGCGAAGGCATCCGGATCAAGCGGATTTTCATAGATGGTATTGTTGTAATCGCAGATGTGATTGAGGCGTATGCCGCGTTCGTAGAGGCGATTGACGAAGTTGATAACATTCTGCGGGACAACGTATTTGCCCTTTTCCTGCTCAATGGAACGCCAGCCGAATTCTTCTCGGACGACACCGATTCCGGCGGCGGTGAGAATATCGATGAAACGAAGGTCGCCATAGCCCCAGCCGTGACCGCTATGGAGGCCTGTTCCGACCCATGGGCAAGGCTTGGGATTGGCGGAGAGCATCCGCCCGAACCATGTGCTAAAGGATATCTTGTCTGTTGGATCGCTGGAACTTACGGCCTTAATTTCCAACTGGAAGGCCCCGAATTGGTTGTGAAGTTTTTCCGCTGTCATGGAAAAATCGACAGGATTGTCGGGGTCTGTCGTGATTTTTTCCTTGAAAAGGATGTCGCCTTTCCAGTTTTTGATGGTGTGGGTGATGTCAAGCGTTGGTTTTTTGCCGAGTTCGTTGGAAATGATGACATAGTTGATGGAGGGCGTTTCGTCCGGATAGAAGAGCGCACCGAAGCGCTGCGGTGTGACTTGAAGAGAGAAGCTTGGCATGTTTTCCTTTGGGGCTGTGGTGGTTATGTTAAAATCACGAAGTTCGAGCGATCCGATGGCGTGTTTCTTGTCGATTTCAATTCCGATGACGATTTCAGTGATGGGCCAGTGGATTTTGACATCGCCTGGCCCCCATGAATCTTCGAATTTTGAGAGGTCCACGGAGAATTCCTTCCATTGGTTTGGCACGCTGAATGGCGGTATGCGGCGCATGTGCTGCCGGCCTTTGCTGTCCATGGTTCGAACGAAAAGACGTGTATTCGGAACGGACGGGCGGGCTTGGAAGGAAAAAGTCGTCGTTCCTTCCGGCAAGGTGCTTCTTTGGACGAAGCCGACATAATTCCCTTTCGTGAGATCGAAATCAACTTTTGCCGTAACTGGTTTATCTCTTGATATTTCTGATTTTCCTTTCGCCCCCGGGAACTCGGTCCCGAGGGTGATATTGCCGTTTGGAATGATGACGAGCTGACGCGGCGGCGCGGCGGAAAGAGCCATTGCAGCCAGCATGGTGATGGCAAGCAGTTTGTTCATGAAGACGCTTTCCTGTGGTTTTTGTTTGAAAAAAGTCAGTATTGTCTATATTGTATATATGTTTATGTCAATTGGCAAATTTTCAGTTGAACGTTTTATGGTGAACGGCTTCGATACATATAGACATAATGGATGGAAAGGGCTAGTCAGCCGCGAGTGGCGTGGCAAGCCGGACGATTTGGACAAATGGCTAGCGGACAATCCAGGCCAGTTGCTTGTGAATCGTTGCGGACGGACTGTGTCTCGTGTCATGGCGGATGGAGAGGAGCTCTACGTGAAAATCGTGAAATCGTTGGACGACGGGGAGGGTGGCCATTGTCTGCTTTGTTTATGGAAGTGGTTCAAATGGCGTTTCTTGGGCGGTCGAGCCCTGAAGGCTCTCACTGGAACGGTGGCGATGCGGGAGGCTGGAGTCCTCTGTGCGGAGGCTGTTTTGGCGGCACGGCGGACGCATTGCCTGCGTGCGGAGGAGATTTTCATTTCGCGCGGCGTGCCGTATCCGTCCGTCATGAAAATCATTTTGGAGACGGCGGACACGGAACGGCGAAAAGAGGTTTTACGTAACGTCGCAGCAGGACTTTGCGACTTTCACTGCCATGGCTTCCTGCACGGCGACTGCATTCCAAACAATCTATTGTGGGACGGCGAACACGTCCATTTCATTGATAACGATCGGACGCAACTTGCCAACGGCTGCCTATTGCAACGTGGTGTCCGCCGGAATCTCGTACAGTTCTGTTTCCGCATGAGCTGGCTACTGAAGGACTTTAGTCTGGCGGAATATTTTCTGGACTGTTATTCGGAGGCCATGACGGCGCGCGGCAACAGTTTCTACGGCGCGGAGGATGTCATGGAGAAAGCCCGCTACCGCTATGAGAAGAAGCGGAAGGAAAAAGGCGGAGCCTAAAGCTTCAGGCTTGATAGGTCAAGGTTGTATATCATCTTCTCTGGCATTGTATTGCGGTGGAGAAACATAAGAAAATAAATTGGATAATAGATGATTTTTCCGTCGGAAGAGACATTGTCGTTTGTCATGACCCAGGCTTGAGGAATGGAATAGTCAGAATTATTGAGAAGATTAGTCAACGCCGAATGCCTTCTGTAGTCCTTTCCTGATTTGATTTCCACTGGCAGGACTGAACCATTGTATTCCACCATGAAATCAACTTCCCCTTGTTTCTTGGAATTGAAATAATATGGCTCAAAACCATGCGCCTTAAGTTCTTGCGCGGCAAAATTCTCATAGACGGCACCAAAATTGATTTCCAGTTTCCCTGTCAGGAGTTTCAATTGAATACCGTCCATATACATGGATGCCAGCAGTCCTACGTCGTTAAGAAACAGCTTGAAGAGATTGGATGTCTTGGATAAAAGCAAAGGAATTTTAGGTTCCTCCACAGAATGTGATGGCAGGGCGACTCCTGCTTCTTTAAGCCATATGAAGCTGTTGCTCAAACGGTCGAAGCGATCGCCATTTTCCATGTCTCCAACATAGAAGCGTTTGTTTTTCTTGTTTAATTCGGCTGGAATCAGCTCAAGGATTTCCGTAAGGCGCATTTTCAAGGATGGATCATACTGCGCGATGTCTCTTTTGTATTCAGTGATGATAGATTGCTGAATACGAACGACTTCCTGTATGTCATGGGTGTCAAGGTATGCTTGAACGGCTGCAGGCATGCCGCCAACAACCAGATACAGCCGAAATAGCTTCATAAATGCCGAATGGATAACGTTGTTGACGGTTATTTGCTTTATGAATGATTCTTTCAATCGCCCTAACACGTCATGCGTCATGCTGTTTGCAAAGCAAAATTCCTCGAAATCAAGAGGATACATGGTTATTTCACGCAGATATCCGACTGGAGCCGAACGCAGGTTCTTCAGTTCGACACCAAGAAGCGATCCACTTAATATGTAATAGTAATGGCCTGCTTCCACCAGAAATTTGATGTAAGTGACGACTTCTGGGCATCTTTGGACTTCATCGAAGAAGATCAGTGTTTTGGCGGACGGAACGGGACGATTTATAAAGGCCGACAGACGCACTTGAAATTCATTTTCATCCTGCAAGTCTTGAAATAGGGCATTTGCTTGCGGTGTCTTGATGAAATTGATTTCAATGAAGTGGTCGAAATGCCTTTGGGCGAAGGCGCGGATGATGGTTGTCTTGCCGACTTGGCGCGCACCATCGATTAAAAGCGCCTCCTGTCCTTTGCTTTCATAAAAGCGTTCAAGCTCTGATTCGATTTTTCTGTATAGCATCTATTTGCTCCTGTTGATGATACAGATACTAATTTAGCCATGATTTACAATTTTCCAACACGAAAACAGTGAATTTTTACAATTTTCCAACACAAAAACAGCGATTTTTTACAATTTTCCAACACAAAAACAGCGATTTTTTACAATTTTCCAACACAAATTTGGTGATTTTTTACAATTTTCCAACAAAAAAAACGCCCTGGGATTCTAGTTGTCTAGAATCCCAGAGCGTTGAAACTGAAAGAATTAAGAGTTTACAGAATCTTCACGGTGACGATCTTGTGTGGACTGGCCGTGATCGTGATGATGTCTTCGGCAGGCTTGATGGCGTCGCCATCGGCCGATTCGTCGAGTTTGACGGGCCGGACGGAGGAAGGCTTCTTCCAGAGGCGGATACGTTCGGAGAGCGTCTCGCCCGTTGGATTCCAGAGGCGGAGAATCTGGCCTTTGCCGTCTTCCGCAGGTTTGAAAGCGGAGAAGACGAGCTTGTTGTCCAACATTTCCATAAAGGATTGCTTCGGAGAGAGTTCGCCCGTGAGGCGCGGATAACCGGATTTCGTCTTTCCTGAGAAACGAACGGTCAGCGGCGCATGGAGCGTGAGCATTTCACGGCAGAGATCCGCCGCGGGCAGTTCGCCCGCGTAGGGACGGAGATTGTAGCGGAACGTCAGATCCGCGAGTTCGAGACCGTCCTTTTCGCCGGGCGTGTTGACCGTGCGGCGGTAGGAGCGGAAGAGCGTGGTCTGGATGGTGCGGAGTTCGTCATCGACGACACCGCCTTCATGCATGCCGCCCGCGGAGATGAAGGCGAGGCCTTGCTTGCCATCGCCGACCGCCTGGATGTTAAGGAACGGTTTTTCAGCCAGTTCCATCTCCGACCAGTCGCGAGTTTCGGGATTGACGGCGATGGCGCGTTCCGTGAAATCATACGGATGATGGGCAAACCATGTCTTCGCGTTTTTCGCTCCGGACGGGCAGAGGACGCGGAAGCGGTGGTCTTCGATCGTGTTGTGGATGGTCGTTTCGACTTCGACAGACTTCGCATGGTTGCGCAATGTCACAAGCGACACGACGAGAAGGTCTTCGCGTGCATCCGAACGATGCTCCGTGTGCCAGTTGTAGCGTTTCGGAAGGTTCATCTTGGTCTGGATGCGGAACGTGACGCACTGCGGGCCGTCATGAACGACGGAAATCTGGCAGGGCGAGCCAGTCGAGAGGGCGATTTCATCGGACATCGTCTGCCCGTGGAACCAACCGTCACCGATTTCGGAGCGGTCTTCGAAGGTGAGCAGATCATGATAGACATTGCCCGTCGTCTTGTCGAGCAGCGTGAGCGTTCCGTTGGATTCGACGGTAACTTTGAGGAATTCGTTCGCGGCGGCGTTGGGGGCCGTGCGGAGCGAGCCGACGGCGCGATGGAGCATCGGGGCGGGTTTGACGAGGAAGGAATTGAAGCCAAGGGCGGGCAGGTCGATATCGACGGCGACCGTGTAGCGTTGTCCTCCTTGCGAATTTTCGCTCCAGCCGAGGGCGAGATACTGCGACCGTTCGCCGAATTCGGGCTGGATGTCAAGTATCTGGTATTCAAGTGGTTTGCCGTCGCAATCCTCCAGCAGGAAGGCGTTGTAGAGCTGCGAGCGGAAGGCGTCATGGAATTTCTTCGGCCAGTCGTGGGGGAAGTCGATGGTGACGATGACGGGAGCCTTGCGGCTCTGCGGCAACGTATTGGCGACGGTGACGGTGAATTCGTTTGGCTCCTTCGCCAAATCTTTGCAGAGGGCGGTGAGATCGCCGAATGACTGGTTGCGGAGCTGCTTGGCGAGCTGACGAACTTGATCGAAGCGATACATCATGTCGCGGTGGACTTGGTCGATGGAGCAACCGCAGATGGAATCGTGGGCGTGGTTGGTCAGCAGCGTCTGCCATGCGATGTTGAGCATCATCTTCGGGGCGGGCTCAAGGCCTTTGTCATAGGCGATGGCGAGAAGCGGCTCGGCCTGCAGTTCAAGGAAGGCTTGCGATTCGTCATTAGCCTGTTTCATGCGGGCGCGGGAGGAGACGCAGTTCGGAATGAGCCAGAGATAGCCGTGGCGGTAGCGGGCCGGATCGCGGAGTTCGCGTTGGCGGACGGGCACGTCATGGGCGGATGCTTCCGCTTCCTTGAAGAAGGCGGGCAACGTGGAATGTTCGACGTGGAGGCCCGGCCATGCGGCTTCCGCTTCCTTCACGTATTTCGGTGCGTCGGCGGCGGGATGCATGTGGTCGATGGCGTCGATGAGGCAAAGGACGTCGCCATTCGTGCGGTTGATTTCGTGCTCGATGTATTCTTTCAGCGTGGCGCGGGCCTTTTCGATGTCGCCGTCGCCGGCTTCGAAAATGCGGCGGGCGCCGACGAATGCGCCGTAGCCGATCTTGTCCTGTAATTTAAAGGTAAAGACGTCCGTGCCGTCGGGAGCGCGCCAATTGAAGAACGCCGGTGTGTCGAATTCGTTTGTGCCGCGGCCGAGCACGCAGTAGGGGAGATTGAAACCTTTGTAGATCTGCGGCATCTGCGATGGATGGCCGAACATGTCGCATGTGTAGGCGACGCACATGGGTTCGACGCCCCATTCATTCGCTATCCGCTTGCCGGTCAGCAAGTTGCGGACGAGAGCTTCAGCTCCTGGGCAGAACAAGTCGGGCATGGTGAACCATGGGCCGACAAGAATGCGCCCGTCTTTGATGAGCTTCTGGAGGCGTTTCTTGTTTTCGGGACGCATTTCGACGTAGTCGGGCAGGACGGTGGTCTGCCCGTCGAAATGGAAGTACTTGAAATCAAGGTTGTTCTCCATGAGATCAAGCAGTCCGTCAACGAGCTTGACGAAAAGGAGGCGGTATTCCTGGAAAGTGCGATACCATTCACGGTCCCAATGGGTTCCGGAAATATAATGTGCGTTTGGCATATTTTTCCTTTTTTATTTTACGCAGGGCGGAGCCTGTGCAACTTCATGCTGTTTTATGCAAAGTCCTTTGTGGCGGTGGCGAAGGAGCCGTCGGCGTTGGCGACGGCGCAGACGGCGGTGACGGGCTTCTCAAAGTCCGCGAAGACGCCGCCCTTCGTGCCGAGGATAAGATCGCAGGCTTCTTCGGCGGTCATGGGTGTGAAGTTCGGTTCGTTCTGGTCGTCGGCGGGGCGGTTCTTCTCATAAGTCGCGACGTAGTAGGCTTCACCGGGCTTCAACGCAAATTCGCGGACGAGCAGGGCGTCCTTGCGGACGATGGCGAGCCAGCCTTTGCTGCCGTCTGGCGTGACGACGGCGGAGATGCGGGGCGTGTCCAGCGAGTCATGCTCATAGTCCATGGAGAGCATGACATAGGCGAGCGCGTCGCGCGGGGCCATGCCGGAGGCGATTTTTTCCGCAATGGGATCGGTCTGCGAACCGTTCGTCACGATGGCATAACCGTTCGCGAGACGGAGGCAGTCGTATGCGATATAGGGGTTCTTCTGGATGTCGTTCTCAAAGCCCGGCTTGGGGACGATGGCGACTGCGTTGGCGAGAGTTTTAGCCATGCGGTTCGGGAAGGAGCGTGAAGAGACGCGGTAGAGGGCGGCTCCGCGGTTGTCTTTTGTTCTGGCGATGGCGACGATACGACCGATGTACATGGTGGGTTCCTTTGTTAAAATTCTTTACCTTATTAATAATAGCACTACTGTGGCACGAAAAGAAATTGATTTAATATAGCGTGTCTTTTCCGAAATGTTGAAGAAATTGATTAAAATGCTATTGTTTTTGAGAGTGATTTCCAGAGAATCGGTTCAATGCCAATTTCAGGATGGATAATCCAATGTCATTTGCATTGGTGGAACAAGACTGAGGGTGCTACATGATTTTTTATCCTTTTTATAGAAAAAATAAAAAAAAACGATGATTTTGTTTGACAAGTCGTTTGAATGAGCTTATAGTAATGGTCAAAACGTTTAATCATGGGTCTAATTATATTGAAATAGAATAGAGATTGAAAAGTATTTCCTTGAAAAAGGACAAAGCAAAGGAGGTCATTTAGGGCTAGAACGGAAAAAAGAAGCAATTGGAAAAATAATTGAAACATCTAGTGGTTTGCTTGAGAGAAATCTCAGGCAGGCAACAAGTCAAAAAGAAACAAAAGAAAAGGATAATTTCAAAAATGAAAAAAATTCTTATTGCCATGCTGATCTCAATCGTCAGCATCACTTCATTTGCTCAGGACAAGATGGTCTATGACTACAAAGCCTCCATCAAGCGCCTTGATTTCGTGCTGGCTCTGAAGACCATCAACAAAAAACAGTATGTGACGCAGTCTTTCAAGACGACGAGCGACACCATCAATGGTTACATCATCATCCCGATCTGCATGATCTGCAATGACGAATTTGGCGTTAGCAATTCCATGGTTTGGGAAGGCGAAAAGCCGGTTCTTGGCTATTTCTGGCGCTCCGGCGACAAAATCGGCAAAAAGGCGACTGTCAAGCACTACAGCGCCCAATCTGGCGAGTATGACGGTCCGGTTTACTATGTCGCTTATGACAATGCAGTGAAAGTTGACGCCGCCATGTTCGGTGCCTACACGGTCGGTAGCGAATCCCTGAAGGATGAAACAGGTGGTACTTTGAAGGGCAAACCTCTCACCAGCAACAAGTATGCCTGGATGCAGATTGTCTACAATCTGGGCGCCAATGGTACGGCAGTCAGCACCTCCAATCTGTTCAACAACAAGAAAGTCTCCCCCGATGCCATCAATTACGCTTTCCTGGGCTATGCCAACGTCAATGCTGGTTATGTGATCAACAATGGTTTTGGTACCATCACCAGCAAAAAGGTCACCTGCATACCTGGTGCTGATGGCTTGATCGGTATCTGCGATGACACTGATCCTATCAAAGAAGATACCAAATTCCAGACGATCATCAACACCATCAGTGGTTCTGTCTGCGGCGGTGCTCAGACGATGAGCCGTGGCATGGATTTCGTTGATCCTCTGTATGCCGGCCCCTGCGGCGTGACCCCGATCTGGGACATCTGCGATATTTCGCCGGTCAATGACGCTGTCATCTTCGGTACCTGGACGCTCAAGTACAACAAGAGCATGACCGACCGGTATGCTGCTGATGGCGAAGCAGCCATCCTGAACAAGATCGGCGTTGGCGCTGACAAGGTTTTCGATGTGAACGCTGGCAACTAATCTGCAAGAGAACACTTGACAGACAAATGAGATTTGATACATAATCAATAAGTGTATAAAATCTAGTTAATCGGAAAAGGAGAAGTTTTTTAAAAGCTTCTCCTTTTTTTTCAGAAAATCAGGGAACTTTGTTATGCAGGCATTGTCGAAAAACATCAAATGGTAAGACTGAAATAATTTACTGGAGAATCATGAAAAAATCCCTGAAAAGTATAAACTACCTTTTGATGGCGTGTGTTATTATTTTGGCAATCGCAAGTTTGTGGCATCGGCGATCGGCAAGGCAAGAGGAAACGGCAATTCCGAACGGCAACGGGAAGACTCCCGTTGAGAATGCTGTGACAAAAGAGGATGAAGAAAGTGGGGCTGAGGTAAATCTTGTTACAGGCCCAACGCAAAAGGAGAATGATCCAAGGAAGCAGCGTACCAAAAGTAAACAGGAGGAAGACGAGGCGATCATGGATGAAATCCAGCTGTTGCTGGATGAAGAAGGCAGTCATGAAGAGGCGGTGGAAAAAGCCTTGAAAGCCTTGCCAAGCGGAAATACCAAAGTACGCCATGCGGCGCTTCGGGTTTTTGAATGGGTCGGTGGCGAGGAAGCGGTCAAGGCGTTGATTCCGTTGCTGTCCGAGAACAGCGAGGTCGGACGGGATGCTGAAAATGTCTTAAGTCATTTGATTCAGCAGAATATCATTGAAGAAACCCCCCTGATGACACCGACGTTATGGTATGAGTTGATTCATGCTTTGCCCAATAGCGGGAATATTGATCAGTATATGGTTTATCTGGTCACTTATCCCGTGGGACAGGCGGCTCCCGCCTTGCTGGAGCTTCTTAAATCCGACAATGAGCAAATCCGCCAGACGGCGTTGGAATATTTCAGCCATATAGCCAACGGCGAGGAAATTGCCGACCTAAAGCAGGCTGAAGCTTGGTATGTTGCTTATCAGAAGCAGCAAGCTGAACAAGAGAAGAAAGAACCATGAATTGAATTTGTTTTGATAGGGTACCGTATAAGAACGCGAGAGGAAAGAAATGAAGAACAACAACTTTCAGATAATCATGATTGTGTTTGCGGGGACTTTGCTCTTGGCGGAAGCAATCTGTGAGGCTGAAAGTTTGTCAAAGCTTGCGGCCGCCTTGGACATTGAGTCCAGTTATGTCATAACGCAAGGATATGTCAAATACGCTTATGACGAGGATGGCCGTACGATTTATGACGAAAATGACAACCCAGTCATCAAAAAGCAGAATACTGAATCCTACTGGACGGTGCAGTCGAAGACGGAGAAGGGCACGTCGCCGTATTCCGGAAACTCGTGCATTCGTTCAACACTAGGCAGCCGGACGCCGAACAAGGATACGGACAACACATGCGCCTATTTGAAGGTCTCCGTCTTCGGTCCGGGAAAGTTTTCATTCGCCTATAAGACAGCGACTGATTCGGATGTCCTGAATGTCTATGTTGATGGTAAGGAGGAAGGCCGTTTTTCAGGATACGGCACTGACATAGAATGGGAGGAATTCGAGCTTGACATTCCGGGGGGCGCGAATGCGAACGGGAGCTACCAGCATGAGATCATGTTTGAGTTTTTGAAGAGCGAACCGTCATTTTGGGATGGCAAATACGACAAGACGGATGGGCCGCAGGAAGAACCAAAATGGGAGGATTATGCACCAGAAAAGCCCTATACGTCCGAGGAGCTTGCATGGGCTAAAGAGGATTACAACGCGGCGAAGGCTGAGTATGACTCGTTTTACAATTGCGTTTGGCTGGACGCCTTCCAATGGACCCCTGATGAATTGAGGTTGGCTTTTGAGCAGGGGGATATGACCAAAGAATATACGGACTATGTGGACGTTAGGTTGGATACGAATGCCTGGGATTTTGGCTATCTGGTGAAATATACAACCGACGGCAGCGAGCCAAACGGCAATTCCCAGGATTATTATACGATTGATGATGATGGAATTCGATTGGAGAACAATATTTGGGTTGACACGAACCAGACGGTACGTGTGAAAATTTTCAAAGACAACAAGACCGCGTATTCTCCTGCGACAAGCATTGCAGCGCAAATATCAATCAAGGCATCAGCTCCCGCTATTTCGAAAAAAAGACTGGATGACGGTGGATTCAATGTGACCTTGAAGACGCAATATCTGGTAAAGACAAATACGGGGGATGATGATACGATTGAAATTTGCGTGGGAACGGAAGCTGAAAGCATCGAGCATATTGATAAAAATGCGATTTATTATACATTGGATGGTTCGAATCCGACGGAACATTCCCTCAAATACAATCCAGAGCAGGGCATTGACATTCATGATGCCTGCGAAATTCGGGCGTTTGCCTGTCGCGACGGCGTCAGGGCAAGCGATGTCGTTTCAGCAAGAATCGAAAAGGTTGCTCAACCGACGATCGTTGTCAAAAACAGTAGCGGTAAAGAAGAGCCGTATATGGTTTATACAGGGAGCAAGGGGATGCAAGTTGGCGCAAGTAGCGAAGACGGTTCCCAATTGCAATACAGTCTGGATTCAGGGGAGACGTATGTAGATTTTTCAGACAAATTCACTCTAAAGGCGACGGCTGGGGAAAAGACGGCTACGGCGTTTGTTCGAAGTGTATCGGAAGGAAAGATATACAGTAGTCCTGTCTCCGTTACGGTCTATCCCGCATCTGATGCTTTTGCACTCACCAGCAAAAATGATACAGGAGGGGATGGCGTGGTTTTGAAAACGGGCTGGAACCTGGTGTCGTTCCCTGTATGGTTCCCCGCCACCATTCTGTCCTATGTTGTCTCTACCTATCAACCAATAGGTTATGATGCACAAGGCAAGCAGTATGTGTATGCGGAAACATTGAAGCCTGGCGAGGCATATTGGATTTTCATAAGACAACCTATCGGAACTTCCAATTTGCAAGGCGTTTTACGCGAGATATCTTATACTTATGTCAAAGGATGGCATATCTATGGAGCGGGCAAAACGGAAGCGGTCCCTGAAACGGTGACAGCATGGGAGTACGCCAGCGGAAGATTCAAGACCGTTCAACAGTTTGTCAAAGGACATGGTTATATCGTTTATGGAGATTGAAAGAAGTTGTGTCGGGCTGTTTAACTGAATGATGTGGATGAGAGAGGGAATGAAAAACTCTTTCTGGCTTTTGAGCAAAAGAAGTAAGACAATCATGGACATTAGTAAAAGTTTGAGAATATTAGTTATTTTCCTTCTTTCATTTTGCATGTTTCTCAATGGGTTGCAAGGCGCAGAAACACAAAAAGACGATACTTCGGATGAAATGGATTTCCCTGAACGCATGATGATGATGAAATCCACAACGGTTGCGTTGCGTGTTGGGAAGGAAAATGTTTTGTGGGGAAGCATTTATCCCACGATCAAGCGTTTGCTGGCGCAGAAGACGGCGGCGGAATCTGAAGTGAACAACAATGTGGCGGAAACAAAAGTGCGTTCCTATCTGCAACAGCTGGCGCAGCGTACCATGTTCTTGCAGGAAGCCAGGGAGTTGAAACTGGAGGTGACGGAGGAGGAGAGGAAGGCGTATGAACATGAGCTGGAAGGGCTGATGAAAAGTCGTTCCAGAACAATTGAGGACTATAAGAAAGCCTTGGGGAACGAGCCGAGCACTCCTGCACATGTCAATTATGAAGATACGTTGCGTCTGGTCAAACTGGAGCATCTCAAGGTCGGCGAGCAGGATCTTACTCCCCAGCAGTTGGCGCAGTACCGTGTTTACATGCAGGCGATGAACCAGTCCATGGAAATGCAGAACAAACAGCGTCGAAAGAGGGTTGAAGCCATACGGAAGGATCCGGCCATTGAAACAGCGGAAGGGTTTGCCGAAATGGCTAAACAGTTTTCTGAGGGGAAAGAGGGTGATTTTGGCGGGGAGATGGACTATGACTTCACGCGCGAAGATTTGGCGGAAGTCAATGAACTGAAGAGTTTTGACTGGAAAGTCGGAGAGACGACGCCGATTTTGGAGACATCCAATTGTTTTCGAATCATGCGGATTTTACGTGTCGTGTCTCCTGCCCAGGAAGGACAGCCGGAAAAGTATCGTGTCGCCCAGATGCTTTTTGCGAAACTGCCATTGGATGATACCTCCGACGACGCGATAAAACGTCGCGTTTTGCCGCGCATGAGGCAGGCGAAGCTGGAGGAATATGCAAAGGAGCTTGCCCAAAAGTATCCGGTCAGCACGATATTGTTTCCTGACGGGTTATGGGTGGATCCGCCAGAAGCAGTTGACGAAAATAAAGAAAAATCGCAAAAAGGCGAGAAACAGACAGGAGCCAAAAAAACGCCGATAGAGGCGGTGCCAGAAGAGAAGAAGTAGGGCGATGGAGCGTTCATAAGAATTGAATCTGACTGTTTTATTCGCTGAATAAATATCAATTAAAATAATAAAGGTTTATGTGAAAGATGAAGTCAATAAAGCAAACTGTATCAATCCTGCTGATTTTGCTCTGCGCCGCATTTCTTGACGTGCATGGGGCAGGATATGGCGAGTGGCTGAAGAATATCGGCGAGGCCAAAAGACTGGCATTGGCCACTAATCGTCCGTTGCTGGTTTTTTTCAAGTTCGGTACAGATTGTGACTATTGTGAAAAGCTTTGGAATCAAGCCGCCAATACAAGGGCATTTCTCAATTTCGCTGCGGAAAATCAATTGGTTTTATGCGTGGAGGAGAGTGCAAGTCTCTATACTAGCGTTCGTTCCATCTACAAATCAAAATGCGATGATTTGTCGGATGCTCCATTCTTCCTGCTATTCAAGGTGTTGGATACGGCGTCAATGACGAAGACGGGCGTGAACGCGTATTCGTCGACGGAGGTTACGCTCCTGCAGGTGACATGGGGGACGACAGACAAGGTGAAGTACTGCGGCCGCTCGTGGCGTAGCAACGTGAATATTCTTGATGTTTACACGGGCGCGAGCACGTCGGCGTGGACGGAGGATCGTTTCCAGAGTGTTATCACGAATTGTTTCCCGAACAATTGCTGGTCCAGCAGTCTTTCCTCTACGGGAAGTGGCGACAGTGGTTCAGGCTCTGGAAGCGGTTCAGGTTCAGGCTCTGGAAGCGGTTCTGGTAGTGGCTCTGGCAGTGGTAGTGGAAGCGGCAGTGGTTCAGGCTCTGGTAGTGGGAGTGGTTCAGGCTCTGGCAGTGGCTCTGGCAGCGGGAGTGGTTCCGGCAGCACGGTGACCTACCAGGACGAGGACCAGTGGGTCGGCAAGTGGCAGTCGGACATCCGTCTCGCGAAGAAGTACGCGTTGGAGAACGACCGGCCGCTGCTCGTCGTGTTCAACTTCGGGACGGACTGCGACTACTGCGAGAGGCTTTGGGGGAGCGCGCTGAACACGAGCGAGTTCGCTGCTTTCGCCACGGAGAACAAGTTCGTCCTGATGCTGGAGGAGAACGCGAGCCTTTACACGGCTGTGCGCTCTCTGTACAAGTCGAAGTGCGACGACCTGTCCGACGCGCCGATGTTCTTCTTGTTCAAGGTTAACGAGGGCGCGAGCCTGACGAAGACGGGCGTGAACGCGTATTCCGCGACGGAGGTGACGCTCCCGCAGGTGACGTGGGGGACGACGGACAAGACGAAGTACTGCGGCCGCTCGTGGCGCAGCAACGTGAATATTCTTGACGTTTACACGGGTGCGAACACGTCGGCGTGGACGGCGGATCGCTTCGTGAATGTCATCGAGAACTGCTTCCCGAACGATTGTTGGGAAAGGTTGGCTCCGCCGGAAGCGGAGCCGATGGGATATGACACTGCGGAGGATTTGGGTGTCGTGCCTTGGGCCGGGGCATTGCCTGAAATTGACGGCAGCGGTTTGTTGCGTTCAAAAAGAATGACAATGGGAGAGGAGAATCTGGAGACATGGCTGAAATTCACAGGTAATCAAGGGACACGGTATTGGTGCTATGCCAGTAAATTGACTGCGGCTTCACAGGGAACGTATACGATTGAAGTTTTTGCTTCAAACGACAACGTGCCGAAGGAACCGGCTATCGCCACAATTACGTTAAGTGATTTTACGGCCTTCAACGAAGGTTTTTGGTTTAATACGCCATCTGGTTCAGCCCAAGGATTGGTCTATTTCATCAAAATAACGCTGTCGAATGCGCAAAGCGGGAATGATGTTTTTTCATTCGTCATCCATCAAATTCCTGCCTCGCCTAAATTAGGTGATTTGACCAAACCATACTGGAGCGGCGCCTCCACGGGTAAATGGACAATGGATTTGAATTCGGCGATGAGCAATGCGTACAAGAACAACAAGCCGGTCCTTATTTACTTCTCCGGGCTGGGTTGGTGCCCGTATTGTGCCGGATTTGATTTGAATGTGATGGATCAAACCGCGTTTAAAACAAAAATAGCGGGATATTACAATGTGATATTGGACAATCGTTTGCGTAATGGCGAAGGGCCGTCTCTGCTTTTATATGAGAACGATTATCTCAAGACCGTCAATTCGAGTTTGAAACGTGCGGACGGCGAAGCGAAACTGGTTGCCAATCGCGCCGTTCAAGAAGAGATCGCTACGGAAGGTTTTTACAAAGCCGGATGGGAAAACGGTGCCATCGGCTATCCGACGCTAGTGTATTGCCGTGTCGTGCCCGCCGCAACAGGCAGTGGCTATTCTCTGGAACCAGTGGGGCGTTTTGATTCGTCAATCGGCGATGCGGATGACGCCGTCTCCCAATTGCAACGTTATGACATATTGTATGGTAACGGTTATTGTGAATCATATGAACGTCAGGATCGTGACAATCATGTTGAGTTACCGCTAGCCAATAACAAGCCGGCCGCCTTTTTTGGAGGGCAGGGGGTAAAGGCGCAATGGCTGTCTTTCGAAGCCCAGGACGGGATGTCGTGGATTTTCAATGGAAACATGCCCGACGCGGCTTCGGGAGCGGTCATTACGTTCTCCATCTATAACAGCAACAGGAGTTTGCTGTTGGCCCAGTCAAGCAACACGGTGGAAAACGGGCTCGAACTCGTATTTTCACCGTCGGCTGGCATGGATGGAGGTCAGAACAATTATTGGTTGAAGATCGAGGTATCTGGGCAGACAGATGTAGCCGTCGGGGAATTGAGTTATGGCCAATCGAAGGTCATCGCGGAAATAGGTTTTGTGAAAGCGGAAATCGCGGTTGACCGCAATGTGTCAGAAATTTTCATCCCGTTGCAAAGGAATGTGTTGCAAAACAGCGAGGATACGATTCAGTTTGCATATCAAGTGTATGCAAGTGATCCGTATGACGGCTATGACCAGTGGTTTGCCGAGGATGAGGCAATTATTGAGTGGCCGGAGGACGGCTGCTTGAGACTGCCGTTGGCAGTGCCAAGGAACGAGGATGATTGGAGTGGAAGCAAAGACATTATCGTTGAGCTTGCACCCGTTGAAAATGGGAAGTGTGTCATTTCACAGAACAATATGGTTACGGTAATGGTATGTGCCAAACCGGCGTTCTTGCCTGCTACCGAAACAACGGATTTCATTTTGCCAACGGGAATCGCGGCAAGCATTGACTTGCCTGTCTGCGTGACGGATGGAATGAGCTATAATGCTCAAGGCTTGCATTTGCCGCAAGGTCTGCGACTAGTTGACAACACATCGGATGAGAGCAATCCTCGTTTGACCATAGCTGGCACTCCGACTGCCACGACACAAGGCATGTCTTCAACCATCTTGCTGTTGAAGAATCTGGCTCTCGATTATCAGGAACCGCATATTCTTGAATTCACCATTACCGTCGTTGACACGGATGAGACGCTGAGCCAGTTCAAGGCGGCGACTGCTATCATGACTCGTGGAAATGCGGGAAGTGTGGATGGCGCGTTCGACGGACTATGCACAATAGCCAAGAAGTCGACAGGGAAATTGGAGGTAAGCATTACGACACAAGAATCCAGGGAAACGTTGTGCGCGGTCTCTGACGGTTGGTCGTCGTATGACGTCTTGGAACAGGTTCTGGTTTTGTCCGTTGAGTTTTCCGATGCGTCCCATGCGGAAGTCAAAATCTTCATTGATGAGGAGACGGAAGCGTTGAAAGGCGAGGTGCAATTCACAGCTTCGACAGGCAATGTGTTCAGCGGCGAGTTGCAGATGGTAACGGAAATACCGCAGGAGTATGTTGGACGGTATAATATTGCTTTGCGTCCGTATGGTGATGTGAATGGGACAACGGTAGGCTGGATATCTGCGCTAGTTGATTCAGATGGCAAAGCCACCATGACGATTCATGTTTACGGTGAGGAAACGATTGATGGTGTTCAAAGCTACGTTGGGGCTAATGGTTGTTTTGCATTCTATAAACCGATAAACTGGTCAGCCGCCGACAATGTATATTGGGGCCAATTAGGCGGAATACTGCATGTTACGGCAATTAGTGATCGTGAGACGGATATCAGCAATGGCGCTTGGGTATCCGATTGCAGCAATCGTGATTCCGTACTGTGGTTCGATCGTGTGAATAATGTGGTGCTGAATGCGTGCGGAACAGTTTTTTCTTTCGATCAAAGCATTACATCTTGTGTTGGAACGGAAACATTCCTTTTCGTAGCCGATACGCCGGAAGACACCATTGTGCCGAATTTTGTGCCGTTGCGCGAAAACAACGATCATGGCATGTCTGTCGATGGTTCGTTTATTCTCGGTTCGGAATTAGATACGTTGATCATAAACGAGATTGGCTGTTTCAACGGAACGATGAGCGTTTTGGAACGTCAGGCGGACACGTTAGCCTTGAATCGTGTCCGAGTGAACGTGTACGGCTTGATTGTTCCGACGGAGCAGGAATGTTGCAGTGTGAGCGACAACATAGCAATAGGATATGGAGCTTTTGAATATAATGGCGTCTTTTATTGCGTGAGAATATTCGCGGAAAGCTTTTCCGCCTTGAAGGCTCCGGTTGTGACAACGACTTTCATCGGCACTGATGAAGAGGGCGACTATCAGAACGTGATATGCCAGGCATCCGCAGTAGATGGTGCGTATGGCTTGCAAAATGGTGTCATCTACAAGGATTCGAATGACAACTTATACGCAGCTACATGGTATGGTGAGGAAGTCGAATTAACATTGGATGCTAATGAAAACTGGTTGTTTGCCAGTATTGCCGTTGACGGCCAGCTACTATACGTCAATCAATCGCCTGTGGTAGAAAGCGATGCCGTTTCCGTTAATGGTATTTATTCCCTGACTTTTGGCGTGACGGCTGATTGCGATGTCCGTTTGAAGCCCGGTTGGAATCTTATCGGCATTCCCCACAATCTACTTGTCATGCAGGATGTCCTGTCGCCGGAATATCCTGTTCTGTTTGGGTATGATGAATATACGCATGCCTATGTCAGATGTTCGACCATCAAGACCGGCGGTGCATATTACATATATGTCAATAATGATTTGACCTTTATGGTCAAAGGCGTCTTGACAAACAAACCTGCTGAGGTCGAAATTCCGCGAGGATGGTCGCTGATGGCCTATCCAGGCGAAGTCGATAATGTGTTGATGCAGAGATATATGAATGGAAAATTCACGAGTGACATGCTTGGAGTTGACGGAACGACGGGTGTGTGGATTTATAAAGAATGATCAAGCAGGATATATGATTAGATGACCATGAAAAAGAATCATTATATATATATTGTATTTCTTTTTACCGTATTCTTTTTCCAGTTTGCGTTGTTGGCTGAAGATGAAGAGGCGGTGGAGGAACTACATATTTTGACGGAAGCGGAACGCGAGGGCTACAAGCTGACAAAGAACCGTATTCCTGAAGGATTTCCCTTTGTCTTGTCCGACAAGACCGGAATCAATCTGGGCAAGTTGATGGAAAGCGAGATAAGGCAGACGTACTTTACATTGAAAAACACGTCCGACAAGCCTGCGGAAATTCTGGGAATGGCTTCCGGCTGCCCGTGCATTACGTTGCTGACGACAATCAGAAAACAGGTCGTTGCCCCTGGGGGGGAAGTCAAAGTGGACTTTACAGTGGATGCAAAGCATTTGAACGCAATGCCGTTTGAACGTGACATATATCTTTATGCTAAGGGGTTTGGTCGTGTAAAAATCGGTATTGTCGGCGATATACGTGTCATGATGGAATACAAGCCGAAACAGGTTATTGATTTAGGGGAATTTACGGGGGAATACCCCTTTGTACGGAAAATTGATATTCATTCGCTGTTTGATGAAGACATTGTCAATATTGGACAAGTATCCGAGAGCAAAAACTTCAAGGTTCAGGTTGAAAAAGTTGCCCCGAAGCATTTTCGTGTGACGATGACCGCCAAAGTCCCGTTGAAAAGGGGGCGCATGCGTGAGATCATAAGCTTGCCAGTGACAGGTGTAAAAGGGTATGGTCCGTTGGAAGTTGGCCTGATGGGAATCGTTGCAGACAATAAGTTCTCCGTGTCGAAAAAGGATATCATTATTCAAAGTGCGGATGTCCCGAAGGAAGAGGAATATGTCGCGTCCTTTGATATTGTCCCCTTTATAGCCCAAGACAATGGTTTGTTTTCCCGTCAGAAAACAGACGCGAAGAAAGTCTTCTTTCAGCCAGCGAAGGAGGATGAGGATGCGCAACGGCCATGGAATGATATCAAGACGTGGGAGAAGTTTCTCAAAGATTTTGAAGTAACTGGGTTGTTGTCTGAGATAAAGTATGAACTAGTCGCGCATGCCGATGGCATCAAAGTCAAGTTGATTTTCCCTGCTGGATACTTAAACGCCGGTAGATATTTGCTTCCTGCCGTTGTCACATATAAAGGGAAAATGATCGGACGCGTGAAATTGAAAGTTTATTGATTTCGGAAGCACGATGGTTTATTGAGCAGATGAGGCGTATTGGTCTTTTTCGATTGTTGTTCTTGTTGTTGTGCGTGAACGCATGGTGTCTTGCGCGGCCGTGGTTGATGTTGTTTGGCTCCAATGACTGTGATGAATGCAAGGAGTTGAAACAATATTGGCAAGAAGAATACACCCGGGAGGATGATCCGACTCTTGTTTTCATAAGTATTGATTACGAGGCTAATTATCAATTTCTAGAACAGGTGGAGGAGGCGTTGGGTATTGACGACAAAGCCACTGCTTTTCCTGTCATTTTTGCGGGACGCAAGACTGTCGTGGGGAGGTGTGGTTTTGACGAAATCGAGGAGATGTTGCCTGATCTGTTGGCGGATATGCCGCGCATTGACTTGTTTCAAGGCATTGAACAAATAGTCAATAAGGCGGGAGACAAGCATTATGTAACATATGTCCACCATGAAGTCGCGAAAAATAAGGTGCAGATTGCGCACGATGGTGATCGGCAGCCGCGCTTGCTTTTCTTCATGTTGACAGGCTGCAAGAAGTGTTCACGGCAAGTCAAGGAATTTGAATTGCTGCGGGAGATGATGCCGTCCGTGGATATTGCCGAATACAATGTCGCGACAGTGGAAGGTTTTGCGATGATGGAACGGATGCGCCATCATTTTGAGCTTCCCGGAGATGATGCGAAGAATCTGGCTCCGATGGTTGTCTGGGCCGAAGGATTTGTGACGGGGCGGCTGGCGAAAGCGAATGAATTACAGACCGCCTTGTCGGCTCCGTTGACGGGCAGCGAGTTCTGGTTGGAGCCGTTGACGGCAGATGAATTGAAGGGGGAGAAACAACGCCTGAAGACATTTTTGGATACCATGACAGTCGGGAGCGTCATTATGGGGGGATTGTTGGATGGTGTGAATCCGTGCGCGTTTGCGACATCGGTGTTTTTAATCAGTTATTTATTGTATTTGAAGAAACGCCGCCGTGAGATTTTGATTGTTGGCGGTTGTTTTTGCATAGGCGTGTTTCTGACATATTTTCTGTACGGTCTTGCCTTGTCGTATGTTCTGGAAAAAATCCAAGGCTGGCGTTGGGTAAGGATTGCAGTTTATGGCGGTTTTGGCATTTGTGGTTTTGTATTGTGTGTCATGCATTTGCGTGATGCGGTTCGATATCGCAGGACTGGCAAGGCGAGCGACATGGACATGGGGCTGTCCAAGGAGACGCATCGCGGCATTCACGACAAGATTAGGAGATTCACAACAGTCCATGCGTGGCTATTGGGGCCTGCGGCGATTATTCTTGGAGCGATTGTGTCGTCAATGGAGCTGGTTTGTACGGGGCAGGTTTTGTTTCCTGTGCTGACGGTACTTATGAAAGATGGTGTCACAGTGCGCGCCCTGTTGCTGCTGTTGTTGTATAATGTCTTGTTCATCGTGCCATTGGCGGTAATTACGGTTTTGGCGGCATATGGCGTGGGGGCGAAGGCATTAGGTGACTGGGCGAAACGGCATGTGTTTGCGACCAAGGTGCTGATGGCGGCGTTGTTCGCCGTTCTTGGCGTGACCATGTTGTTGATGCTGATAATCTAGCCATTTGGAATGGAATGTCATGGGGGGATTTGGATACGTTAATTATCTTGAGTTTTGGAAAGTATGCGGCTTTCTGCTTTGTTTGCTGACTTGTCCGTTACTGGCCGAATTACGCGATGTCGTCATCATGCAGACGACGGACATGCATGGCGTGTTCGAGGAGGAGGACAGTCCGCAGCCGGGCTCATGGTTGCGGATTGCCACGATGGTCAAACGGATCCGTCAGCGTGAGGAAGGAAAATGCATTTTGGTTGATTGCGGAGACAACGCGCAGGGGACGTTGGCGACGGCGTTGTCACGGGGCATGGCGGGAATCCTCCCGCTGAAGACGATGAATTACGATGTCTGGGTGCCCGGCAATCATGAACTGGACTATGGCGTGGAGCGGTTCGGCGAATTGACCGATGCCGTGAACGATATCGTCCTGTGCGGCAATCTATATATAAAAGGTAAGGAACCGTTTCCCGCGTGGCGGATGTTTGAGCGAAACGGCGTGAAAGTCGCCGTCATCGGCGTGTCGGCGTCCTATGCGAAAAATTGGCTGTTGGCGGAAGAATACGACAAGCTCCATGTGGAAAAGGCTTTCCAGACGTTGGAGCGAATTCTGCCGCAAGTCCATCAGGCCAAGCCGGATGCGATTGTTTTGGCGGCGCATCAGGCGTGGTTCGAAGGTTCGGATACGCGTGGCGTCAATGAGATTTCGACGATTGCGAAATGTTTTCCAGAAATCGACGTGATTTTGGGGGCGCACAGCCATCGTCTGTTGTCTGGCCAGCGGCTAGGGAGGCGTTCATGGTACATGCAACCGGGCTGTCATGGCGAGTATTTGGGCGTCGTGAGAGTGACAGTTGACACGGAACGCCATGCGGTCGTGTCGGTTGAAGGCGCCATGCAGGCTGTGAAGGTGGATGTTGCCGAAGATGAAGAACTTCGAGACGCTTTGTCGGATTATTTAACAGCAGCGAAAGCGGAGCGTAATCGTTTGATAAAAGGTAGTTTGGCACGTCCTGTGAAGTCTTATGGACGGCCTGGCGTCAGTTGCGAGACAAGTGAACTGATTTGCCGTGCATTGGCCGAAGCTACGGGAGCGACCGTTGTGCTGCATGGTCGGTTGTCAAAGAAGGATTTGCCGGCAGGCCATGTGACGGGGCAGGATTTGTTCGAACTCGTGCCATATGAAAATTCAATCGTGACGGCGGACGTGACGCGGGAGGAGCTGGCGGCGATTGTGGCGGAGCAGTCGCGCCACAAGACACATTACAGCTATTGCGGTCTTTGGGGAGCGGACGCGAAAATAGGCAAAAGCGCTGAAACTGCGGTGATTACGGCATTATGGAAAGGCGAATGGCCTGCGAATGGGCGCGTGAAACTGGCATTGAACAACCACACGGCGGCCGGATCTGGCCGATTTACTGTATTGCGAAGCATTCTTGACAAGCCGGAATGCCATACGACGGACACGAAAATCATGACGCGCGACGCCGTGGAGGCGTATCTTGCCAAACGCGAGAATCTTGTGATTTCCGTGGGGAGGTAGGGCGGGAGGGCTGCGCTCCTGCGCGGCCAAGAGTTAGTGGTTAGTGGTTAGTGGTTAGTAGCTCTAGAAAATCTAGAAGCTCTAATCCTCTGAAATGGAAATAACAGAGGTTTTCGTCTCGTTGCCGGGGCGGTTGTCGTTTGGGGTGGAGACGGTCGTGGCAACTTTTACTTTTCCGTTGGTCTCGATTTGGCTGACACTGATGGAGAGGATAGAGGAGACGACTTCACCCGGCTTGACATCGACGAAGGTGAAGCTTTGGGGCGTTCCGTCCACGACGGCGGTCAGTGTCATGGTTGCAAGTGTTTCCGTTCCTGTGTTTTGCGCGGAAACGATGAGCGGGACGGCGGTTTCCGTCGCGTTCGCCGTGTCAAGAAAATGGCCGGCTGCCGCGGCGTCGATGATTCCAGGCGTGTTGGCTTCCGCGGCGCGGGAGTAGTCGAGCACGCCTTGTCCGTATGTTTCGTCTTTGTTTGGAGCGCCGTTGTCAACTGTGTGGTTGATGACATGTTCGGCGGCTTCGGCGGGCGTGAGGGCTCCGCCATAATCGGACAGGATGTTTGCGATGACGCCGACGACGCATGGAACGGAGGCGGAAGTTCCTGAAAATGAAACGATTCCGGAACCATCCGTCCATGCGGAATTAATGCCGACGCCTGGCGCGGCGAGACTGACTTCGGCACCTGTATTGGAGAATCCGGCAGCGTTGGCGGTGGCGTC